>CAYRHD010000059.1:0-2550 GCA_964424065.1 uncultured Alphaproteobacteria bacterium | reverse complement strand
GCCTTGTCATTTCTTTATCATAGAACTGTTGAAAATAAGTTGATAACCTCTACTCCTGTTTCACTCCGTGATCCAAGCGTAGAGGTATCTTGCATATATTGTATAACTTTCCCAGCCCTCCAACAGAGGTGGAGGGTCATTACTTTGTCCTGGATTCCCGCTTTCGCGGGAATGACAAAGAAGTCTGGATTGCTTTCCCTCCGTACAATGACGATATGTAGTTTTTTTTGACAAAAAAACTATTTGCTTTCCAAGCAAGACACCAAGGAGGGAAGACAATCTCTCTTTCCGTGTCAATTCATAATTTGCCAAGATCCATCAGGTTGGCGGCAAGCTTTACCATAGCCTTGTTGGGTTCTTCCACCAATAGTGATGGCTTGGGTGTATTCACGGCAATGCCTTCCTTGTGATTCATAAGTACGCGTTGGCGTAACTGTTCCGTAGTTTCCTGAATCTGGGTTTTTCCATTGTCCTGATTGACCAACGGGGACTGTTTCGAGTGTATGTTGGGCTGTTCTTTCTGCACGTTCTCTATCAGCTTTGTCTAATTGACTTCCAATATATCCACCTGCCAAAGCGCCTGTTACGGCTCCAACAGCAGTAGCAACGGTCTTGCCGCGTCCGCCACCGATAGTTGAGCCTGCCCATGCACCGAGAGCGCCTCCACCCACTGCTCCAATAGCTTGTTTTGGATTTTCACATCCTGATGTGACGCTTGCTACAATAAGAGACGCAATGACAACTTTTGATTTCATTTTCAATTCCTTTATAAAATATCTAGTTTTCATAAGACAATCTATTAATTCCTTACGATCGGGGAAATCTTACATCTAAGTATTCACTTGATCAATGGGGTGATTTATGTTTTTTAGAAGACTAGAGGGGATAGAATTATGTCTAATTATTTCAAGAATGAGAATCAGTTGATACGGGTTGCAAGCTATGCCTCCGTTACCGTCGCAGCTTTGTTAATCTTGTTAAAATTATTTGCCTGGTGGGTCACACAGTCCGTGAGTCTTCAGGCATCACTCATAGATTCACTTCTGGACGCATTTGCGTCCTTGATAAATATGTTTGCAATTTATCATGCATTAAAACCAGCCGATGCAGAGCACAGATTTGGCCATGGCAAAGCTGAATCTCTAGCGGCACTAGGACAGGCTTTTTTCATTGGAGGGTCATCACTCTGGCTCTTTTATGAAGCGATAGATAAATTTATGACGAGAGAACCTATTGAATCAACAAACCTTGGTATCGTTGTAATGGTCATAGCTATTCTTGTGACTCTTCTATTAGTATCGTTCCAACGTTACGTTGTTAAAAGAACAAATTCGAGCGCTATTGCCGCAGATATGCTCCACTATCGTTCAGATCTGCTGATTAATGGAGCCGTTATTATCTCACTCATTTTGGCTTCAATCTTAGATTTTTATATGATTGATGCTCTATGCGGAATTTTCATTGGTCTATACATTCTTAGGAGTGCTTGGCAAATCGCTATGTTAGCTTTTAATGTTTTGATGGATAGGGAGCTTGACGATAAAGAGCGTTCTAAAATTCAGAGAATCATTAAATCTCATCCCGAAGTCCTAGAGGTAAGAGATCTACGAACTCGAAGTTCTGGATTACATCAGTTTTTTCAGCTAAATCTTGTTATGAAGGCAGAGCTTTCCTTTCAAGGTGCAGCAGCTGTTGCTAGTGAAGTTGAAGAAGAAGTCATAAGGGCTTATCCCAGAAGCCAGGTGATGATTCGTATACTTCCTAATGTAAAAAAGTAAGCTGAGTGTTTTTAAAAATCTTTGATTCTTTGTTGTGCACTCAACACATTCGCATGCTATGCGAGATAGAGCTATACGTTATGGTGTTGCGATCGGAAAGGATGACGATGATGTGGGATACCTTAATGCTAAAGCATCAGTATCAATCATTCTTCGAGAAGAAATTGAAAAGATGTTCTCTGGGCAAAATACCCTCATGGAGGATTTGGTTGGCCTTCCAGAAGGCGAAGAAGTTCAACAAGCTGCTCACCAAGCCACGTACCTGAGAAACCTTATTGGGAATCAGGTTGGTTTAGTTGAGCCACTGCGTTTTGATGCTCATACGCAGACTCTCTATGTTGGCTTGGTTGAAGCGTCTTTACAACAAGCTCTGGAAAAGTTTTATGGACATTTCTCACCCGCTAGCTTGATTAAACGCGTAGATGAACTGTATTGCTTAGGAGAACGCCAAACAATAGATCGGCTTAGAGACATGGGAATAATCGAAGTAATGGACAGTGAATAAAGAACACGAGCTCATATCAGTCTTAAGAACATCCTGACAAGTGTTTTCAATGGATGCTTGTATTTAATCAAAAAATTTGAAATGGAAGTCGTTCTTTTCTGAAATTTTATGATAGTTTGACTTTTTTACGAAAGTCCAATCGTGTCTCTTCTAAAATATTCTCCAAACATTCTTGTTAGGAATTTTCAAAGCTATGTAATCTTATGGATTTCTTTGGTTGCGGGGGCAGGATTTGAACCTGCGACCTTCAGGTTATGAGCCTGACGA
>CAYRHD010000058.1:0-2785 GCA_964424065.1 uncultured Alphaproteobacteria bacterium | reverse complement strand
ACTTTGAGTGGTCCAAGCGAAGCGTTACATACCTCCACCTCTGCTGGAGGTATTGACTGAAACAGCTTCAAAATGGATCCCCGTTTTCACAGGGATGACACGGTGGAAGCAAGGATAAGATTAAGTTTCTAACATAGTTGATCCATGCTATCGTAGACTCCTTATCGTTTCGGTGTTCTATAGATTCCCGGACAAGCAATGGTAATGTTTTTTTAACGAAAAACAAACCATTCGCTTCCCAAGTATGACATCAAAGGAGTCGGACAGCCACGCTCTCCAAGTCAGTTTTGGGTTTTCTTGCCCGAGGATCTCTTGGAGTTTACAAGGCTTTTTTTCTGGATCATAATCTCCTATTGTTCTTTTGCATTAAGATTATTAAGTATAGAGTAGTGAATTCGTTTCTTAGAGAGTAGCTTTGGAAGACCTATCAAATATTTTCGGTTATCTCGTCCCCTTCGTTCAAGAGTGGGGTTATATGGCTGTATTCTTAGGATCGCTTGTTGAGGGCGAGTCAATCATTATGATTGCAGGATTTTTTGCTCACGAAGGAATCCTGTCCTTGCCCAAAATCATTATTATTTCTTTTGTGGGAACATTAACAGCAGACCAAGCTCTTTACCATCTTGGGCGACATTATGGGATTCATGTGATTGATAAATTCCCTTCTCTACGGGCCAAAGCAGATCGAGCCTTTGGTTTACTCAAGCGGTATGAAAACATTTATATTCTTAGCTTTCGCTTTATCTGGGGAATTCGCATTATCAGCCCCATCATTATCGGAAGTAGTGGTGTACCTCTTAGAAAATTTACAGTTCTTAATTTTCTAGCAGCTGTTATATGGTCTGTTGGAAGTTGTGTAGTCGCCTATTATTTTGCTCATATCATCATGGAATACTTTCATCTGTTTCCCAAACTTATTTTCGGGGCTGTTCTGAGCGGCGTTCTTTCTATATATATCTTTAAAAAATGGCGCAAAAAGAAGCTTCAAGACTTTTAAAGGAGAGAAAAATGTCATCCCATCGTTACCCCGTAAATTGGAAAGAATTCTACTTAAATGCCCAAGCCTTGTCCTGGCGACTCAATGAAAGGAAAAAGTGGAAGGGGATCATTGCTATTACGCGAGGAGGTCTAGTGCCTTCCGCAATCATTTCGCGAGAGCTTGGTGTGCGAAAAATCGATACAATTAGTATTGTGAGCTATGATGAATCCGACAAGCAAGCTGAACCGGTTCTTATTAAATCCTGTGAAGTTGAAAATGGAGGAGAGGACTGGCTTGTCATCGATGATCTTGTGGATACGGGGGCAACGGCCAAAATTGTTCGAGAGCTCCTCCCTAAGGCTCATATTGCCGCCATTTATGCCAAGCCTTTGGGCAAAGAACATGTTGATAGTTTTATGACTGAAGTGAGTCAAGATACTTGGATTGTTTTTCCTTGGGAAGAAGACATTCCTTAAGATTCAAAATAATATGATTCAACTAAGCGACTGCTTTTTGCGATAAATCCTGTAAAGATTGGGAGAGAAAGTTGATGACTTCTTGTGTCAACTTTTCATTTTTGTGTTCAGCCATAATGCGGATAAGAGGTTCCGTTCCGGAAGGCCGAATCACCAGGCGGCCATCTTTGCCCAACATTTTTTCTGCACGTTCACAGACTTTCTCAGCTTCAGGAAGTTGGAGAAGGGAGGGTGATAACTTAAAGCTTTTCAAAATTTGAGGGACAGGCTTGAAGACATTCATTAATTTGCTAGCGGGCACTTTGTTTTCAGCAAGGAGGGCCAAGACTTGAAGGGCTGTGAGGAGGCCATCTCCAGATGTGGCATAATCGGATAAAATAATGTGGCCAGAAGGTTCACCACCAACATTGCAATCATTATCCCGCATTTTTTCAGCAACATAGCGATCGCCAACAGCAGTTCGGACAAGATCAAGGCCTTGCTTGTTTAGATGTTGTTCAAATCCTAAATTAGCCATTGAGGTGGAGACAACGCCTTTTCCGCGGAGAAGCCCACGTTTGTTCCAGTCTGTGGCAATCAAAGCCATGATTTGGTCTCCATCAATCAGTTTCCCTTTTTCATCAGAGAAAACAACACGGTCTGCATCACCATCAAAAGCAAGACCAATGTGAGCTCTTTCTTCCATGACCATTTTACACATCATTTGGGGAGAGGTTGCACCACAGTCATCATTGATATTTTGACCATTGGGCGCAACAGCAAGGGGGATAACAGTTGCTCCCAGCTCGCGTAGGACAAGGGGGGCAACTTTATAGGCGGAACCATGAGCACAATCCACAACGATGCGAAGTCCTTCGAAGTAGGTGTGGCGGGGGAGGCTATTTTTGACATATTCTACGTAGCGCCCAATGGCGTCATTGACGTGGACCATTTGCCCTAAAAAGGGAGGGCTCACAAGAAAAAGTGAGGAATCAAGCCGTCCTTCGATTTCTCTTTCAACATCATCGGATAGTTTAAACCCATCCGGATCAAAAAGTTTAATTCCGTTGTCGGGAAAAGGATTATGAGAGGCTGAGATCATTACGCCTAGATCCGCACGCATAGAACGTGTGAGCATGGCAACCGCAGGTGTTGGTAGAGGGCCTACCATAGCGACATCCATGCCGACAGAGACAAATCCGGACGCAAGAGCTGATTCTACCATGTAGCCAGAAAGGCGTGTATCCTTGCCGATCACAACGCGGTGAGTGTGATCTCCCCGCATAAAGTGGAGGCCGATCGCTTGACCAAGACGAGTCAAGGTTTGGGGGGTTAAAGGTTCGGCGTTTGC
>CAYRHD010000057.1:0-2985 GCA_964424065.1 uncultured Alphaproteobacteria bacterium | reverse complement strand
TTGTAATGAGAGGAACAGTGTTTTCAGCGCCACCCCAAACATCAGCCGTTTCAACAACAGTACCTTTTTTGAAAACCATGTGATTTTTAAACGCATTGAACCCATAATTTAATAGAGCTGTTGCCTCTTCATCTCGCTTTTTTGAACTTGGAAGTCCATTAACGACAAGAATGATCCGCCGATCCCCTTGTTTAGCTGAAGCAACTAAACCATATCCCCCAGAATCAGTGTGTCCGGTCTTCATTCCATCAGCACCCATATTTTTTGAAAGAAGAGTATTGCGGTTGCCTTGGGTAATATTATTGTAAGTATATTCTGTCAGAGGATAGTATTGCGCATAAAGATCAGGAAAATTCTTGATGGTATGCTCACCAATTATAGCCAAGTCTTTGGCTGTTGTGAGATGGGCTTCATCAGGCCATCCAGTTGCGTTAACAAAGGTTGAATTCTTAGCTCCCATTTTATGAGCAGTGCGGGTCAATTCTTCAGCAAAAGCTTCTTCCGTCCCACCAAGCCCTTCTGCTAAAACGACACAAGCATCATTTCCTGACTGAACAATCGCTCCAGAGAGAAGGTCATGTACGCTTACATCGGAATCAACCTTAACAAACATGCGCGATCCGCCCATTTGCCAGGCGGTCTTACTAACATGGAATGTGGTCTCTGGTTTGATCTCTCCCTTTTTAAGTCGGTCAAAGACAAGGTAGGCTGTCATAATCTTTGACATGGATGAGGGAACCATTTTTTCTTCTGCATTCTTTTCAAACAAAACATCCCCCGTTTGCATGTCTTTCATGTATACTTGAGGAGCTTCGACCTCAATGGCGATGGCTGTGGTTGATATAAGCAAAAGTGAATAAAAAATTGATTTCCTCATAAGAATTTCCTTATCTTTGAATGATAATTCTGGACATAACATGCCCTGCATTTGTCAAACGATCAAGTGCTTGATTCGCGTCAGCCATATTAAGGAAAGGTCCTGCCTGTATTTGAAAAGGTTTTGAACCACTTTTTTCAACAACCGTAACTGATTCATGCAATTGACCAACGAGAGATCTTAATACTCTATGAGCCTCATGTTGTGTTTCACAGGCTTTGACAAGAACATAGACACCTCGTGCCAAGTCACGAGAGGATTGAGCAGATACATGTTGTATATCTCGAATCTGATTAGCAATGAGGTCAATGTTTTCTTCCTCTTCAATACTTTGATCAAACAGGTCTTCTGGGAGTCGTTCAGCTAAAACGACTTTGGTATTTTTCGGCGTCTCAGTTTTACTCGATTTTTGAACAAGAACTTTTGTTGGATCGATCCCTCTTAGAGCTAAACTTTCAGGAACAAGTGAGACCACTTTTACTTTTGCAAGACCTTTCCCTTCAAAACCAAGTAGTTGAGCCGTTCTGCGCGAGACATCTATAATACGGCCTTCTACAAATGGTCCGCGGTCATTAACTTTTGCTTGAATTTGACGTCCGTTTTCAAGATTTGTTATCAATACTATGCAAGGAAGCGGGAGAGTTTTATGAGCTGCACTAACTTCATTTTTATCAAACACTTCTCCTGTGGCTGTCTTACGACCATGAAAGACATCTCCTCCTCCGTAAAATGAGGCAATGCCACATTCTTCATATTCAAAATGGGGTTGGGGATGGTAACGAATACCCTTGATTGTATAGGGACGACTACAGGCATTTTTGGGAGCTATCGTACAGACAGTGGGGCAAAATTCAGGACACTCAGGAGTGGTTGAGCAAGCGACAAGGTATAATCCCAGTCCTACAATAGCAATAATCTGTAAAAGTCTTTGAGCCACTCACTATACCTTTATGTCTGACGGACTTAAGTTAATCGACTGTGATTCATGAGACAAGAGGTTATTCCTTTAAAATCCATTTAGCTCAGAGAAAATATGAATGGCCATAACATTTTATTTCTTGATAGACTTGAAATAAAAAAATACAATATATAAATGCACGATAAACCCAATATTAATGCATTATATAAAATACTTAAAACTGAAAAAGCGCATCGTATTGTATATCAACAAAGATATAACTGGCATCAACATGCGCGCCCCGATCAACTTCCTCCCCCAGGTGATTGGAAAATATGGTTACTATTGGCAGGACGTGGATTTGGGAAGACACGGACAGGTGCAGAAACACTCAGAGCATGGATACATTCAGGACAGTGTCGACGTATTGCGTTAGTGGCTGAGACAGAAATCGAATGTCGTCAGGTGATGATTGAAGGAAATTCGGGGTTGCTTGCAATTCATCCTTCATATGATCGCCCTCAATATGAACCATCTAATCGTCAAGTTACGTGGTCAAATGGAGCAATCGCACATTGCTATAGTGCTGAGGCGTACGAACACTTGCGAGGTCCTCAGTTTGATGCCGCTTGGATAGATGAACTGGCCAAATTTAAAGAAGGAGAAAAAGTTCTTGACCAATTGATGTTTGCTTTACGATTGGGAACTAATCCACGATTAATTATAACAACTACACCCCGCCCTACTCCACTTATAAAGAAACTCTTAAAAAGTCCTTCTTTGTTTGTAACAAGGGGTTCTACGTTTGATAATATAAAGAATCTTTCACCCAGCTTTATCAACGCCA
Organism: uncultured Alphaproteobacteria bacterium; assembly: GCA_964424065.1. Classification (GTDB taxonomy): domain Bacteria; phylum Pseudomonadota; class Alphaproteobacteria; order UBA9655; family UBA9655; genus UBA9655. The sequence goes on along the minus strand of CAYRHD010000057.1, from coordinate 363 downwards.
TAAAAGAAACATACGAATGCACTATGTTAGGGCGCCAAGAGTTGTACGCTGAAATTGTTGAAGATCGACTGGGCGCATTATGGACTCACCAAATGATAGAAACTGCAAAGACAAATTACCAAGCTGTAGAGCTTCGTCGGATTGTGGTTGCGATTGATCCTGCCGTGAGTCATGGAAGCAAGAGTGACGAAACAGGCATTATTGTTGCTGGGCTGACAAATGTAGGCATGGGCATTGTTTTGGAAGATTTATCACTCAAAGGTCCACCGTCTGTTTGGATCCAAAAAGCAATCGGGGCTTACCATCAATACAAAGCTGATCGAATGGTAGCAGAGGTCAATATGGGGGGTGAGCTTGTTGAAC
>CAYRHD010000056.1:0-3229 GCA_964424065.1 uncultured Alphaproteobacteria bacterium | reverse complement strand
GAAGACTTTCGTCGTTCTTTGCGAGGCGTATCTAAATCTGTCGTATAGCCTCCGCTACCAGAGCTGTGTAGTGATGCTGAATTTATAATTGGAGTACTTAAATTTGATTCTTCATGTGCGTCTAGTGACCAACAGGAAGGCTGAAGAAAGAATAAATTGATAAGCATCACAGCTATTATATGTTTCATTTTTTTTCATACGCCTCCTATCCTTTGATCCAATTATACAGGAATAGGGGTAAAGAAAGGGTGAAGAGAGAATCAGAAAATAAATTCAAATTTTTTCAAACACCTAATTTTAAACATATATATAGACTTTTACCTATGCATACGCTAGAAAATAGAAGTCCATATATGGGACTATTTATATAAGAAAGGAATATATTTGATGTTTAAAAAAATAAAACTACTTATAGGAATTGCCCTTATACCAACTGCTCTTTTTGCTATGGAAGAAACTGACAAAAAGTCTAGGTATACGGCTTATTACTTTAAGAACACCCGATACGCACAATACCATTGTGATACCGCAACAGCGAAAGTATTGAAACGAAAGGGAGTGATGCTAAACGGACAACTTTCTTCATGCTATCATGGAACAGAAGAGTGTGAGGGAACAAATGGTGGTTTGTTTTATGTCCATGGTATCGCTGAAAATTATAAAGGATGTGAGGAATTAACTTTAAAATCCGTTCAAGATCCTGATACCAATAGCCCCATAAACTATTTCGTTGATTACGATGGCTATGTTTTGGCTCACCCTGGAAATCAACGCTCACTTTTCTATGCTGGTGTTATAAAGTTGGGTTGTTATCATGAAGATGAACCTAAATCTAAGGAATATGTATTCGATAAACACGGCCAGACGTTTGGTAATTTTACTCTCCAAGCAATTGAATATGAGGATGATTAAATAAAAATAAGCATACTCGTCCTTGAAAAAGGACGGGTATGATTTTTTGAATACCTATGATTTTATTTTCAGTATAAATGGACTTGTTGATAAAGAGCGAATATATTTAAGGAGAACCATGATCACTCTTTTTTCTAAGCCATCTACTTCATTCTCTCTATTTCTTCTTTTACCCTTGCTGGTTTTTATCTTCTTTTGTGAGACCGTAGGCGTTTTTTTTGAAAAATCATTTCTCTTTGCGCTCAAGGTTCTATTTTGTGACATCATTCCTGGACTCTTTTTAGTTCACTGGTTCCGTCCAGATATTCGTTCGCCACTTGTGGCTACCCTCTATGCTCCTGCACTGGGCATGATTTTAGAAATATCTATTTATCTTATTTTCTCCATTCTTAAGCTTCACCCTTATTTTTTCATGTATTATAGTTTACCCATTGCTTTTGTGCTATTGGGGGGAAGGAGTTTTCTCAAGAAGCCATGGAATGTTGAAGAAAACCTTCCTTCTTTTATGGGCTATGCTGGGCTTGTCTTTTTTGTCTTGGTTGCCTGTACGATTCCCACTTTTCAATCTGGCTTAAGACCTGGTATTAATGATGATCTTTTATTCCAAGTTATTGTTACGAAATCTCTCCAGCAGGGATATCCCTTTGAATATTTGCTTTCGGAAGGGTGCCCCTGGTATTATCATTATTGCTACCATGTCTTTGTAGATGCTTCTCATCAACTTGCTGGTACGTCAACTTTTTTGACAACCATTCGCTTGGCTCCTGTGTTTTGCTTTTTGAGCTTATTTTTTATGGTACTTGGTTTTTGCCACAATAACTTCAAAAAATATCCCACTCTCCTCTCAAGCCTTCTTATTATTCAGCTTTTTGCCGTTGTTGGGTTTCAGAGTGAAATTGTTGGAAAAATCTTTGGTGGAGCTTTATCCGCTCCGATGGCACGCATGCATTCAAACATCTTAGGGTTTACGTTTACACTGCTTATCACTGACTTTATTTTTCATTATTTAAAGGCTCCTGATCATATCCAACGGAATAAGCTTTATCTCATCGTGATTTTAGCGATTGCATTTATTACAGCGGGCACACGTTCAGCAGCCATGTTTTTTGTTGTTGGAGGATTGGGGCTCTTATTTACTGTTTCGCTTTTGCATAAAAATTGGGAGGACGTGAAACGAACCATTTTCGTTGGCATTCCAATTGGGTTTGGATTTTGTGGGGCTCTATTATTCTTTTATGGAATTCACACAAAGGAATCTGCTTCAAATTTTCAATCTTATCAAGGGATAAGTGGTCAGATCGACTATATCATGAACGTGGTTCCTTTTGGATATAGCTTGACTTGGTTAAGTCAATATATTCCTGAATATGCAACGGGACTCATCATTATCTTGGTTATGTTTGTCTTTCGTGCCGGATTCTTGTCCCTTCCATACCTCTTAAATGTGTCTTCCATTCTGGTTTCGAGGTTTCAAACAAGTTCTGACAATATTTATTATTTGGGTGGGCTGACTTTAACTGCCATTATGTGGGCCCTCTTTATGGTGCAGGGTGGGAGTCAGTATGCCTATCTATTTTATACGGGCCTGGGGGCCTCTTTACTTGCTGCTTCTTATCTATCATCTTTTAATTTAGATGCGAAACTTTCTAAAATCATTGTTCTGATAACGGGAGTTTTGTTCTTAGTTCACATTTGCGAGGTTTTCTATAAATTGTATTCCTATCGCTTTTTGATAGAACGAAGATATCAAACGAAAGTTGTAAACTATACGGATTTGGTGGGAAGGGGCTTTGAGCGGATCCTCATGTATTTAAAGCGAAATGCAAAAGATGGTGTCGTTGCTTTTAGTTGGCATCATCCACCCCCGACTCAGCCACTGTTGATTCATATTCTCGTAGCTGAAACAGGCCTTCCTGTTCTTAATGATTCAAAGTATATGAATCCTACTACTTTAGTTTCCTCTGATTCACGACTTTATCCGATTCTGATGAACCGTTTGAGGGCAAGTCAGAACTTTGATCTCATGCCAGAGAAATCCATTTTTGAGCTATATAAATCTATCCAAAACAAAGCTAGGCCAATGTATCTCATTTCAGATCGTGAGCTTTCTTCCACAAAAAACATGACTTTACAGTTTATTATGGAGGATATCTTTCAGCAAAATCGATATATTCTTTACAAAGTTAAAGTGAATCCCTTTGCCCGGTTTTAAGAAATCATTGGAAAAAGCAGACGGCCTATAAGCCGGGTTCTGTCCCTGCGAGCAGGGGAGAGGCATTCATCTAGGACGGCAGTTACCTGACGCCTCATGCGACCT
>CAYRHD010000055.1:2988-3288 GCA_964424065.1 uncultured Alphaproteobacteria bacterium | reverse complement strand
CAAATCATTATCGCGGGTATGCTCGCCAATAATCATACCTTCATACACAGCCATTCCAGGTGTCACAAACATTACACCTCGATCTTCTAAGTTCCAGAGGGCATACGCTACTGTCTGTCCCAAGGCGTTCGAAATTAGAACACCATTTCGACGTCCTCCAATTGGACCTTTATAGGCTCCATAGCTGTGAAAAAGACGACTCATAATGCCTGTACCGCGGGTATCGGTCATAAATTCACCTTGATAGCCAATGAGACCGCGAGAAGGACCAATAAACACGATACGAGTCTTTCCCCCACT
>CAYRHD010000055.1:0-2978 GCA_964424065.1 uncultured Alphaproteobacteria bacterium | reverse complement strand
GCATACCCATTTTTTCAACAACAATACCTGTAAATTCGTCATCCACGTCAATTTGGATTTCTTCCATTGGCTCCAGCATTTGCCCCGTTGTTTCATCAGTCTTGAACAACACACGAGGACGTCCAATCGCCAGCTCAAACCCTTCGCGACGCATGGTTTCAATGAGAACCCCCAACTGAAGTTCCCCTCGCCCAGCTACTTCAAAGGCATCCGTACTGCTCGTTTCTGAAACCTTAATAGAAACGTTACCTTCAGCTTCTGCTAGCAGACGATCACGGATCATACGAGACGTTACTTTTTTGCCTTCTTTCCCAGCAAGAGGTGAATCATTCACACAAAAATTCATAGCTAAAGTTGGCGGATCAATTGGAACACCAATTAATGGGATATTGACTTCAGGAACACAAATTGTGTCAGAAACAGTTGCTTCCTCAAATCCGGCAACGGCAATGATATCCCCGGCAAAGGCTTCTTGCACAGGAACACGCTCAAGACCACGAAAGGCCAAAAGTTTTGTTAAGCGAGTTTGCTCTAAAATCTTGCCTTCTGCGTTCATCGCTTTTACGGGCATATTTACACGTGCCGTACCACTTTCAATACGTCCCGTAAGAATTCGCCCTAAATAGGGATCGGACTCAAGAGTTGTTACTAACATACTAAAGGGTTCTTCTTTATTGCCTTCAGCGATGGGAACATGAGCCAAGATGGCCTTAAAAAGCGGCGTTAGATCCTTTTTTTCTTGTTCCATATTTTCAACGGCCCAGCCTTCTTTGGCTGAAGCATAAAGGGTTGGGAAATCAAGTTGTTCATCAGTGGCATCGAGGGCTGCAAAAAGATCAAAGACCTCTTCGTGCACTTCATAGGGTCGCCCATCTGGTTTGTCGGCTTTGTTGACAACAACAATAGGTTTTAATCCTTGGCGTAAAGCTTTAGCGACCACGAATTTTGTTTGAGGCATCGCCCCTTCTGAAGCATCCACGAGAACCAAAACACCGTCTACCATGGAAAGAATCCGCTCAACCTCACCACCAAAGTCAGCGTGTCCTGGCGTGTCTACAATGTTTAGCCGCTTACCTTCCCATTCAATGGACGTACATTTGGCCAAAATGGTAATGCCCCTCTCTTTTTCCAACTCATTGCTGTCCATAGCGCGCTCGGCTATGCGTTGGTTTTCCCTAAAAATGCCGCTCTGGCGGAATAGGGCATCAACCAGGGTTGTCTTTCCGTGGTCAACGTGGGCAATAATTGCAAGGTTTCGAATCGGGTTCATAGGATTTCCTTATAAAACTGAATGGGCACTATACAGACTCACAGAGCAGAATAAAAGGATTTTTACAAGATACCAAAGCATTTCTTTACAAAGATGATACAGATAAAGAATACGTCTTCCCTCTTTGGTGTCATCCTCGTGAAAACGGGGATCCATTTTTCAACTTATCTGTGGATTCCCGCTTTCGCGGGAATGACAAGGAGAAAGTCGGAAAAGGAAGATGGATTGCTTCGCTCCGCTCGCAATTGACGATTTTATTTGTTTCAGCGTCATTGCGAACCCGTCGTAACCTTAATGAAGACGGGCGAGGCAATCTATACTTACTTTCCAATCAACCCTGCGTTTGACAGCATAAAAAACATACTCAAATTATATTTTCCTTCTTCATTGAATCCCAACCGTTTATTTTTCTTGATTTTTTGTCCAAATAACCCTATATGTACTTAAGTTACATATAATAATAATTAACTTACATATTAACTATTATTAAGAGGTTATCCATGGTCCCCATCAAGCCTTCATTTTTACGTCAAGTTTGGTTGTATCTCATTAAACCCTACTGGAATTCTGACGAAAAATGGATTGCTTTAGGCCTGTTAGGCGGCCACCTGACCCTCATGGGGCTCTTTATTGGACTGACCATTCAGTTAAACTATTGGAACAATGACTTTTTCAGCGCTTTACAGGAGTTGAATGGCGCCGAGTTTTTTCGCTTGTTAGGCGTTTTCTGCATCATCGCCTTTTTTTGCATCCTCGTTTATATGAGTAAATCCTACCTCCTCCAAAAGTTGGAAATTCGTTGGCGGCAATGGATGACAGAAAACCTTATGGAAACTTGGTTCAAGAACCGTAACTACTACACTTTACAACTCAAAGGAAACGGCTCGGATAACCCTGACCAACGTATTTCAGAAGATATTAGATTATTCATCGATATCAGCCTTTCTCTCTGCCTCGCACTGCTTGAACAAGCAATCATGTTGATTTCCTTCCTTATCATCTTGTGGGGGTTATCTGGCACGCTCACAATTCCACTGGGTTCTTACTCTCTCTCCATCCCTGGGTACATGTGCTGGGGTGCCCTGATTTACGCGATCGCTGGAACGTTTCTCAGCTTTTACTTTGGAAAGAACTTAATTCAACTGAACTATGAACATGAAAAGCGAGAAGCAAACTTCCGTTATACTCTTGTTCGTTTGCGTGAAAACGTCGAAGCGATTGCATTTTACAAAGGCGAAAAACAAGAAAAGGATATATGTACCAACCGGTTTGGCAGCATTGTCGAGAACTTTCATGACATCATTCGTCGCATGATCGTTCTCAATTCATGGACAGCGTTTTATGGTCAATTTCAGCATATTTTCCCCTTCCTTCTTGCAGCACCACGCTTTTTTGCTAAAGAAATTACTTTTGGTGGGCTTGTTCAAACCATGGGTGCCTTTAACCAAGTTAGTTCTTCCATGTCATTCTTTATCACAAACTTTACACGTGTTGCTGCGTGGCGCGCTACGACTAACCGTTTGCTTGAGTTTAGAATGAGCATGGAATATTTGCCCCCATCCCCTCTTTTGCAAGAATATCATAAAGAGGACAGCATCCAGTTGGATTGCAAATCTATTTCATTGCCTCATGGGGCCCTCTTGCGACAAGACATGTCTCTTACCTTTAACAAAGGGGAAGATACCCTTATTACAGGTCCAACAGGTAT
>CAYRHD010000054.1:0-3315 GCA_964424065.1 uncultured Alphaproteobacteria bacterium | reverse complement strand
CCGGACACTTTCCCAATCGTTCCATTATGCCGGGGGTTCTAATTATTGAAGCCACAAAACAAGTTTATGCGGGAACTTTAGTCGGTGAGGTTTCTTGGAAAGGGAAACTTCAACTGGGCAAAAAGCTCGTATTACCTTTCAGGTAATAAGCGCTATTTATTTGTAACTCTTTGAATGATTCATAGGCATCTTGATCAGATCGTGTGGGCACCACGCGTGCTTTTCTTTGTTTACGGACGAGCTCTGTTATTTCTTCAAATGAAGTTGACTTCTGAGCTGATTTTTTGACTCGCTTTACGGGTTTCTTTAGTCTTGTTTGCGTGGGACGTGGATCACTAGACTCTTCTTCGGAAGCTGATTGTGAGGGCGCAGTTGGGAAAGCCTGCTCCCATGTTCTTTTCCCTCCACTTTGTTCTGTTTGTTCGAGATTAGATGCATCTGGAGTTGGTACTACAGGTAAGTTTAAAAACACTTATGTTAAATTGTGTATTATACAAAATTAAAACAATCAAGAAAATATTTTTGAAATTTGATTCTATCATGTTATAACACATAAATTACTTTAAAAAGAAAGAAAAATTATATAATGAATATATTTATAGATTATCTCCCCGACGTAATTGGATGTCTTGGTGCATTGATTGTCCTCATAGCCTACACATTACTCCAAATGGGACGAATGCGTCCCGATAGCTTCCTTTATTCTTTCCTGAATTTAATTGCAGCCGCCATGATTCTGGCGTCTTTGTTTTACGCTTGGAACTTGGCGGCAGCATTAATTGAAGTAGCTTGGATTGCCGTCAGTTTCTATGGTCTTTTTAAAGCAGTAAAAGCTTTTTTAAGAAGATGCATGTAATAAAAGTAAAATTGGTAAGCTAAAAAATCATTCGATTTAACAAATAATCAATATCTTTTCTATACAATCGTCTTAAGAACTATTTATTGAGATAGAAAAGATGGGCGAAATAGCAAAAATTGCAGACATCATTGGATGTATAGGCGTTTTTTTATTTCTCGCAACCTATACATTGCTTCAACTCGGTCGAATGAAGATGGATGGTTTTCTCTATTCATTTTTGAATATGATCGCTTCATTCCTTGTTTTGATCTCACTCTTTGAGGAATGGAACCTCGCGGCTGCAATCATGGAAATGCTATGGGCGATTGTGAGTGCTTATGGAATTTCTCGATATTTTTTGAATCTTCGAAAGGAAGCTCAGAGAATTAAAAATTAAAACAAGCAAGTTTTTTCACATGCCTGGCTTTCAAAGTGCTTGATATCCTGAGCAGCACGAATCATTTCCTGTTCTTTTTCATTGGGAAGGTCACGATTGATAAAATCAATCAATCCTTCATAGTTTTGAGCAACTGATTTAAGGCAATCTGTTTTGTTTGGAAAGATTGGGCACTCAGGGGCTTGAGCACTTGCTAAAAGGGGCATTAGGAATAAAACCCATAAAAGCTTATACATTGCATGCCTTTCTCGTTGAAATCTATTCTAATATAAAGCATAGCAATGGAATCTTAAAAACTCGTTAATTGATAAAAAAAGGACCCCGAAGGGTCCTTGATTTGAGATAAGAAATTGATTTCTTTTAGAAACCCATTCCACCACCCATACCACCCATGGCATCCATGTTTGGCATTTGAGCGTCTTTTTTCTCTGGCTTTTCAGCAACCATTGCTTCTGTTGTGATCAATAGACCAGCAACAGAGGCCGCATCTTGAAGGGCGGTCCGCACAACTTTGGTTGGGTCAATGATTCCTGCTTTTACAAGGTCAGTATATTCCCCTGTTTGAGCGTTGAAGCCAAAGTTTGTGTCCTTACTTTCTAAGAGCTTACCGATGACGATAGAGCCATCAACACCAGCATTCACGGCAATTTGACGCGCAGGCGCTTGAAGAGCTCTGCGAATGATGTCAATACCGACGCGTTGTTCATCGTTTATAGGCTTTAAGGATTCCAGAACTTTAATGGAATGTAAAAGAGCAATTCCTCCACCAGGAACGATGCCTTCAGCAACAGCCGCACGCGTTGCATACATGGCGTCTTCCACACGGTCCTTACGTTCTTTCACTTCGATTTCAGTCGCTCCACCCACGCGGATGACAGCAACACCACCTGCGAGTTTGGCAAGGCGTTCTTGAAGTTTTTCACGGTCATAGTCAGAACTGGATTCTTCGATTTGGGCACGAATTTGTTTGCAACGTGCTTCAATATCAGATTTGTTGCCAGCGCCATTAATAATGGTTGTGTCATCTTTTGTGATAACCACTTTTTTCGCTGTTCCAAGCATATTGATATTGACGTTCTCAAGCTTGATGCCCAAGTCTTCAGAAATCATTTGACTGCCTGTCACGATTCCAATGTCTTCAAGCATAGCTTTGCGACGGTCACCAAAACCAGGTGCTTTTACAGCAGCTACTTTGAGACCCGCACGAATCTTGTTCACAACAAGAGTTGCAAGAGCTTCACCTTCAACATCTTCAGCAATGATCAAGAGAGGACGACCTGATTGAACAACTGTTTCAAGAACAGGCAGAAGGGGTTGCAAACCACCAAGCTTCTTTTCGTAAAGAAGGATATATGGATTTTCAAGTTCGCAGACCATCTTTTCTCCGTTGGTTACAAAATAAGGAGAGAGATATCCACGGTCGAATTGCATACCTTCAACAACGTCAAGTTCTGTCTCAAGAGATTTTGCTTCTTCAACAGTGATGACACCTTCGTTGCCTACTTTTTCCATCGCGTGAGCAATCATTTTGCCAACTTCTTCTTCGCCGTTGGCAGAAATGGTTCCAACTTGAGCAATTTCTTGGTTGGTGGAGACAGAACGTGAACGCTTTTTCACGTCTTCAATAACGGCTTGAACGGCCATGTCAACACCGCGCTTGAGATCCATTGGATTCATACCGGCAGCGACGGCTTTCACGCCTTCTTTAACGATAGCGTGTGCGAGAACTGTTGCGGTTGTTGTTCCATCCCCTGCGATGTCAGAGGTTTTAGAAGCCACTTCGCGAACCATCTGAGCGCCCATGTTTTCAAACTTGTCTGAAAGTTCGATTTCTTTGGCGACAGAAACACCGTCTTTTGTAATGCGTGGTGCACCAAAGGACTTATCAAGAACAACGTTCCGTCCTTTTGGACCTAGGGTAACACGAACAGCGTCAGCCAAAATATCAACGCCACGGAGCATCCGCTCGCGAGCATCTGTGCTAAATTTTACTTCTTTTGCCATATCTTCTATTCCTTTCCGTTATGCAGCAACAACGCCCATGATGTCAGATTCTTTCATCACGAGGTATTCATCACTG
>CAYRHD010000053.1:0-3821 GCA_964424065.1 uncultured Alphaproteobacteria bacterium | reverse complement strand
TGGGATGGCTCGCTTTAACCAGCGGAGGGCTCATTGAAGCTCTTCGACACGGACTAACAGCTTCTGCACTTCAGCCTTCTCAAGCAGAAGAAGCAAAACCTTCAGATCACTCCGGCACAATTCAAAGGGCTTCTTACAGTGTATCGTCCTTAACAGAGCTTGTCGCAAGATCGGCTCCCTATGCAGTGACTCCTCTTCTTTTATCCATGCTTTCTTCCAGAAAATCTGGGCTTCGTTCTCCGTTAGGAATTCTCGCTACATTCGGTCTTGGAGAGCTAGGATCTGTTGCTGCTCAATATACGTCAGATGATCAACCCGAAGATGGATACGTTCCTCCTATGGGACCAGTGTTCCAGATTAACGATAATAAAGAGCTAGGAAATGACGTAGCGCCCTGTGCTATTACTCTATCAGGAGAAAAAGCCTTAGTGATGTGGGATGGAGTGAATGAAGTTTCAAATCAAATTGTCGCTGTAGCTGCCATTATAAATATTAATGGTCATAATATAACAACGACTCATTTCTCAATTAACAATGGCACCTCGTATTCAGATACTCCTTATGGTTCAGTGCTGCCAGGTGAGAATGCTTTTTTGGTGTGGAACAATGGACCTTTAATTGAAGGACAAGTTATAAACGCAGTGGGACAAAACGTTACACCATCATTTCCTATTAGTGATCAGTATCCTTATCCAATTTTTCCTGATGTTCCTGTTGTAACCACTTTAAAAAATAAGAATGTCCTTGTCATATGGCCATCAACCAATCAAGACACTTATGAGGGATTTGGAATTCAAGGACGAATTATGCAAGGGCCAAATCCAGTTACGGAAGAGTTTACTATTAATAGTGATAATGCCCTTACTTATGCATCTCTATCTCTGACAACTCTGCTTAATGATAATGTTTTTATTATTTGGAAAGATACAGATTATAATTCTAATTATCGCATTTTAGGTAATATTGTAAATAACAAAGGATTCAATATAACGCATTCTCCTATTGTGATTGATAGTGTTAAAAACAACGACAATCCTGCAGTTTCCGCACTATTAAATGGAAATGTTTTTATAGCATGGGCAAAGGAAAGCCCAACATATATCTGGAATATTTATGGGTATATTATGAATGAGATTGGGAAACCAATTTCTCCAAAACCATTTCGTATTAATATGAATGAAGTTAATGCCAAGAGTTTATCTCTTGCAAGCTCTACTCTCAGTAGTGGAAATGTGTTTATTGCCTGGAAAAATGAAATCGGAATGCTAGGAAGTATTTTGAATGAAGATGGTACGAAATTAATTGCTGATTTTCAAATTAATAATGATCTAACAAGTAGCAATCCAAAAATTACTCCATTACAAAATGAAAGTGCATTAGTAGTATGGGTACATGAGAGTTATCCTCTTAACACTTATGGGCGTATCGTTTACGCCAACCAAACACAAAGTGAATAAAGAAAGAAGATAGGCATTATGAAGAAGACACTATTAATGACAGCAGTATCGTTATTGGCCATAGAAACCGCTTATGCTATCCCTGGAAGAGATCAACTTGGAGATGAAGGTCTTACAACAGTTAGTTTGCGGTCAACACGTATTCCTCGTAGTGTATCTGAGAAAGGTTTTTCAGACGGATTTGAGTATCGTTGGCAAATAAAGATAAATGGAACTCCTGCTCATTCAGTGAGAAGAACTGCTGAAGAAAAGCCATATGTTGATCTAAGGGCGCTTTTGCGAACTAATCCTGCTATGTCTGAGGATGAACAATACTCTGTAATATTCTCCGAAACTGACATTGAACAAATTCTCGACCTTTATCAGAGTGGAAAACTTCAACTCAGTTGGGGTCAAGGTGGTCTTGCTTATCAACAATATTGTGTTCATCCTTTAGATGGCTTCCATACTCTCTCTGTTACATCTGCAAAAGGAAAAACTTACTACAAGCAACAACGATGGGAAGATGGAATTGGAAACTTACTTGTCAGAGATATATTTGCTGATTCAAGATCTCAACTTGAATATAGGTTTGATCCTGGATCTCAACAATGGCTTGTCGAAGGACGAAAAGGAACTTCAAGATTTTCAGATCGAGAAAATGCAGTAAAAGCGCTTAAGAAATTAGGCCTTAAGTATGAACTTAAGGATAGAGCAAGAGGCGAATATTCATCTGAACCATTCTATTCATTTACAGATCCTGCAACACGATGGGCACTTGATGAAGTAGAAAGAGCTAAAGATGCCGCATACAGACCCTCTTTATGGAAGACTCTTCCCATGGGATGGCTCGCTTTAACCAGCGGAGGGCTCATTGAAGCTCTTCGACACGGACTCACAGCTACTACACCTCAGCCTTCTCAAGCAGAAGAAGCAAAATCTTCGGATTACTCTAGTACAGTTCAAAGGGCTTCTTACAGTGTATCGTCCTTAACAGACCTTGTCGCAAGAGCCGCTCCTTATGCAGTTACTCCTGTTCTCTTGTCCATGGTTTCTTCCAGTAAATCTGGGCTTCGTTCTCCGTTAGGATTCCTCAGCGCATTCGGTCTTGGAGGATTAGGATCTGTGGCAGCTCAATACATGACAGATAATCAACCCGAAGATGGATACGTTCCTCCTATGGGACCAGTGTTCAATATTAGTGATAATGGTTTGGGAGGAGATCAAGTTTTAACTACTCTTTCTAATGGAAATGTTTTTGTAATTTGGTCTAGTTATACATCTGATGATACACTATACAATATTTGGGGGAGTATAATAAATGAAAGTGGCGATATTGTCAAAAAACCATTTCTCTTAAATGCAACTTTAGCCTATGGTGCTATAGGAGATTTAGATATTACTTCATTAAACAAAGGAAGGAGTTTTGCTACATGGAATGCTTATCATGATCATCAAATTTATGGCATAGTAATGAATGATCAAGGATACAATTTAACAAATCCATTTCCAATTTCAAAAAGAATGGATTCAATGTTCCCTAGAGTGGTAACCCTAAGCTTTGATCGCATTTTAGCATCATGGGCAAGTTATGATCAGAATATCTATGGAACAATACTAAATTCATCAGGAAATATCTTAACAAAATCATTTGTAATAGCCAAGGACGTTGCAGGAGATGGTTATTATGGTTCTATTGAAGTGGCTAGTATGTCCTCTGAAAGTGGTTTGTACGTATGGCAGAGTCTCTCCACACAATATATTAACTCCTGTGTGGTATATAGTAATGGTACCATATCCAGTATGCGCACAATTAGTAATAGTGGGCAAGATTTTTCGCCTAAAATTTCACGATTAGCGAATGGGAATGCTTTCATTGTTTGGAAAAGATTCCTTACTGAAATTTATGGAGTGCAAGTGGATAAAACAGGTAACCCCATTGGAGCACCCACGGAAATTTTTAATCATGGGTATTCACCCTCTGTTGCTGGATTAACCCAAGATAACGCTTTAATTCTTTGGGATGATCCAGATACTTCTGCTTTTTATGGTAATTTAGTTAACTCAAGCGGAATTAATATTACTTCTCCTTTCCAAATTGGCAAAATATTTAGTGCTGACTATTTTGTGCCACAACCAACTGTAACAGCTTTAGACAATGGAAATGCCCTAATAACTTGGCAGCATTCTTATACGGATATTCATGCTCGTATTATTTATGCTAATATAACAGAAAATGAATGATAAAAGATAAAATCAGGGAGATAAGTATGAAGAAAAAATTCTTACTAACAGCGGCATCATTGTTAGCTATAGAAACGGCTTATGCCATCCCTGGAAGAGATCAACTTGGAGATGAAAGTCTTACAACAGTTAGTTTGCGGT
>CAYRHD010000052.1:0-3896 GCA_964424065.1 uncultured Alphaproteobacteria bacterium | reverse complement strand
AGCAGGGGAGAGGCATTCATCTAGGACGGCAGTTACCTGACGCCTCATGCGACCTACCCGGATGACGCTTCAAAGACAAACCATATGTCATCCCTATTTGGTCTTGCTCTCGGTGGGGTTTACCATGCCGCCTCTGTTACCAAAGGCGCGGTGCGCTCTTACCACACCCTTTCACCCTTACCTATTGCTAGGCGGTTTGCTTTCTGTTGCACTTTCCCTAAGGTCACCCTCGCCGGACGTTATCCGGCACCGTGTCTTTGGAGAGCCCGGACTTTCCTCTGTGCTAAGCACAGCACCTCTCCGGCCATCTGTACCTTTTATATAAGCTTATTTTGAGCTTTTAACAACCCGTAGAGTAGACGGCGTGTCTCTTCATCGGCTTCACCATTTAGCGTATGAGGTCGGAAATGTCTTTGAAAAGCTTGAACCGCGTGAGAGAGAGATGAGACATCATAACCAATCTTCGCAAGAGTTTCAGTGACTTTCTCAGAGGGAAGCACTTCTAAAAGATCTTCAGGCCAAAGTCCCATTCCCTCGTCCGCCAAAGCTTTCCAGGGGAAAAGATGTCCAGGATCTTGCTTGCGTTGAGGGGCGATGTCAGAGTGTCCCAAAATCCGGGAAGAGGGGATAGCCCATTTTTCCTGTAGCTCTTTGCAGTGTTTGACCAAAGATTCAATTTGGGCGTTAGGAAAAGGAACATAGCCGTGGCTGTGGCCAGGATTAGCGAGTTCAATGCCAATTGAACGATCGTTCAAATTTACGTCTCCATTCCAACTACTGAAACCGGCATGCCAGGCACGTTTTTCATCAGGAACAAGTTGATAGATCTGCCCATTTTCATCAATCAGATAATGAGCACTGACTTGAGATTCCGGATTGCAAAGCCATTCGATCGCTGCTTCTGTTGTTGGCATGTCTGTATAGTGTATGATGATGGTATCTATATCAGTTGAACGTTCGTTCAAGTTTGTTGAGTGGCGTTGTATGATCTTCATTTGCTCTCAAAGATAGGTCTAATTGCGGAATACTGAATCACGATTGGACTGTAGCAATCTTTTTCTGCTTTTGACAATGATTTTGGCATAGATGAGGTTATATAAGGACATTTTCTTATGCTGTTCCTCAAGGGAACAAATGCTTAGGCTCTAGGGTATTAAAAAAACCCGTGGAACCCAAGAAATAGACCAATAAGTAGTATAATGATCGTACTTGCATAGTATACCTTGTCATTCATGAGCCATTTTCGGCTCAATTCAATGGCTTTATCGGGGAATACGACTCTGACGATGCCCTTAACTAAGGCTAGCCAAGCAACTAGTGTAATCACAACGGGCCAATCCATCACCCATAGGTTGTGACTGATCACGAGTAATATTCCGAAGATAAGGGCAATAAAGCCTGATAAAAATAACATGCCCTCGTTATCCATGATTTTGTTCAAAAGCATTTTTACACGCTCTCCATTGGTGAGAAGCGAAATACTAATGATCACAAAATAAAGACAGAGAGCTTGCGCAAGAAATATAGAAATACCCATTTTTATATTCCACAAATAAAAACAATAATTAAATATTATTATATCATAAAAAATAAAAATGTAATATTAACAAGTGCATTTTCTTCAAATATTAGGATTTGTGGGGCTAAGATTCATTAGGAAGTAGCTAACGATTAAGCCCAAAATGAGATTGTTTTTCTGCCCTCAAAAGGATAAGACTATGTCTCATGAAAACACAAAATAATAAGCCACTCTGGGAACCAAACGCTAAGCGTATCAAGGATGCGAACCTGACCGCATTTATCCAGTCTGTTAATAATATCTATGATTTAAATCTGACTACTTTTGAGGAATTACATCAGTGGTCTATTCATCATATTCGGAATTTTTGGCGGACGGTTTGGGATTTCTGTGGGGTCATCGCTAAAGAGAAAGGGAATCGTGAAGTCGAGCTCCCACAAGGAATTTTTAAGCCTCACTTCTTTGCAGACGCTCAGCTGAACTTCGCTGAAAACCTATTACGGCCAAGACCAACCAATGATCTTGCTGTAGTCTTTTGGGGAGAGGACAAGATCAAGAGAACACTGACCTATGGTGAAGTTTATGAAAAAGTCGCCCAACTAGCAGCGTATCTCAAGTCATTGAGTGTTCAACAAGGAGACCGGGTCGCAGGTTATGTTCCCAATACTCCTGAAGCTGTTATCGCCATGTTGGCAACCGCATCCTTAGGAGCTGTGTGGACATCTTGTTCTCCTGATTTTGGTGTCAATGGAGTTCTCGATCGATTTGGTCAGATTGAGCCCAAGGTTCTTTTTATGGCTGACGGCTATTACTATAATGAAAAGTATTTCAATTGCTTGGAGCGTATTCCCCCTCTATGTGAAGGACTGCCGAGTCTGGAAAAAGTGATTGTTTTTCCTTATGGAGATCGCCCATTATCTCCTCAAACAGACACCCATGTAATCACGTGGGAAGAGGCTCTTCATTTGTTTCAAGATATAAAGGAAATTAATTTTACGCCTGTCCCTTTTAATCATCCCGGATTTATTCTTTATTCCTCGGGGACGACCGGCGCACCTAAGTGTATTGTTCACAGTGTGGGGGGAACTCTATTGCAGCATTTGAAGGAACACCAACTTCATTGTGACATTAAGCCAGGCGATCGAGTGTTTTATTTTACGACCTGTGGTTGGATGATGTGGAACTGGCAAGTATCTGCATTGGCCTCAAATGCGACTCTGTTGCTTTATGATGGATGTCCTGCGGGTGAGATTCTCTGGCAATATGCGATGGAAGACAAAGCCACCCTTTTTGGCACAAGTGCCAAGTTTATTGACGCGACTCTTAAGACAGGAATCCGTCCCAAGGATCAATATGATCTATCCTCCCTGAGAATGATCACGTCCACGGGATCGCCGCTGTCACCGGAGGGATTTGAGTTTGTATATGAGCACGTTGCTTCCGATATCTGCCTTGCCTCCATCTCAGGAGGAACAGACATAGTGTCTTGCTTTGTCTTAGGTAATCCCATTGGTCCAGTTTGGTCAGGGGAAATTCAAGCGCCAGGTCTTGGAATGGATGTGCAAGTCTTTAATGAACACGGACAGCCGGTTGTTGGAGAGAAGGGAGAGCTTGTGTGCGCAACCCCATTCCCTGCCATGCCTCTGTGTTTTTGGAATGATCCCGGGGATGAGAAATACTTGGCATCTTACTTTGAACGCTTTACCAATGTGTGGTGCCATGGAGATTATGCGGAGCATACAAACCATGGGGGTTTTATCATTTATGGTCGTTCTGATACGGTTTTAAACCCAGGAGGTGTTCGTATTGGTACGGCCGAGATCTATCGGATTGTTGAACAGTTTCCTGAGGTGTTGGAGAGCCTGGTTGTAGGACAAGAATGGCAAGATGATGTCCGGGTTGTTTTGTTTGTTAAGCTTAGAGATGGATGTGAGCTCACTCAAACCCTGATTGATGAAATTAAAAAGCAAATTCGAGCGCAAGCGTCTCCGCGCCATATGCCGGCCAAGGTAATTGCAGTTGTTGATATTCCGAAGACAAAGAGTGGGAAGATTGTGGAATTGGCCGTTCGAGATGTGATTCATGGTCGTGACATTAAAAATAAAGAAGCCTTGGCGAATCCTGAGTCTCTAAAGTTGTTTAGGGATCTAGAGGAATTGAAGCGTTCTTAATAACCTGTCTGCCGTTTTTGACTCTTCTTTTTCATCCCCTCTCAGTGTTATTCCCGCGGAGGCGGGAATCCAAGAAGCATTTGAATCATAGAAGTTTTTGTATGAAGCTACTTTATTGAGGAAAAGATCGTTATGTCATTTTTAAATAATTTTCTGGATTCCCGCTACAGCAGGGAATGACAATTTCTAATTTATCTATTCTTTAT
>CAYRHD010000051.1:0-4080 GCA_964424065.1 uncultured Alphaproteobacteria bacterium | reverse complement strand
GAAGACTTTCGTCGTTCTTTGCGAGGCGTATCTAAATCTGTCGTATAGCCTCCGCCACCAGAGCTTCTTAAAAAGCATGGGCTGTTGCTGTATGAACGTGGAAGATCTCGTTCCTCATTGGGCTACAAAAAAATTACTCATATGCGTAGGAATATTCGCATCATGATGGGTTGAAATATTATAAATGATTAAACGCAAAATGTAAATTCAGTATATTTTGCTACTGAAATGATTACGAGTTTCGAATTTTTCAGATTATTCCAAAATATTATTAACAATCAAATAGTTTGATTGTGAACATAATGGAGGATAAAATGAAATCTCTACAAAATCAAACGATACGAAAAGTAACATATGTTTTCTTAGCATATGCTTCGTTATTATCGTCATCTGATTTGAATGCACGAGTTAATATCCCTCAACGATCTTTCACGGAAGAATCTGATCTTTTGATTAATTGTCCTAGGATCTCATTGAAAGCGGTAGCCGACACTGATGAGCAAGCTCAGGATATAACTGCGTCAAATAGAACTTTTCCTTCTAAATATGATTTTATTGGCGTAGCTTTGTTTTCAGGTAATGATCCCTTTAGTCATCTTATTAAAGTAGCGACGGAGAGCAAGTTTTCACATGTGGGTATCATATTAGCAGATCTAGATGATAAAGGGAGATTGTACTGCTTTGAGGCTACTGGCTCTGTTGGTGAAGTTCTTCACTTTCAATATCCCCATACAAGACTTACGGTGTTTAATCAAGTCGTTGAAGATTATAATGGAAAAATTAGTTTTAGATATGCGATCATAAATGATGCAGAGGAAGTTGATAGACAAGTGGTAACAGAATTTGTAAAGACTTATGACCATATGTCCTATACTAAGAATCCTTTGAAACTATTAAAGGCGTTATTCAAATTAAATAAAGACCCGAAAAAGAGTGTATTAAAAACGGTTTTTTGCAGTGAACTCTTAGCAAAAATGCTTATGGACACAGGCGTTTTGCCCTTGGGGGCGCCTGCTAATTATGTTCCGAAGGATTTTTCAGCTCGGGGGCATGTGAATTTTAAGAAAGGGATTACATTATCAAGAGAATATGTTTTAAAAGACTAATTCCTTTATTCTCAAAGGTAAGCTCTTGTTTCATACAAGAGCTTACCTTTGTGAATAAATATTGTTATGTCTGAGCGTAATTTAAGCGGAGTTTGCTATTTTGTTTCAAAAGAATGTTCCATATGCTTGCTAATGCAAGAATTCCAGGAATTATGATGATGAAAGCTATTAACCTTACATCGTCAGTGGTTTGTACGATAAGACTGGCAATAAAAGGTGCACTCCCTCCAAAACATATGTTTGCTATGCTTAGAACTATTGAAACTCCTCTACAGCGCATATGAAGAGGGAACAGTTCAGAAAAAAAGGCCGCTTCACCGCCATAAAATGAAGCTAATGCTATGGCTATGCAAATCTGGAGTAGAATACTTACCGATAAAGATCCGCTATTCATAAATGCAAAGAACAGAAGAGAAAAAACAGAAATGAAAATGATGCTATAGCATAAAAGTTTTATTCTGCCGAACGCATCAGATAAGTAACCTCCTAGCGGAATTAATACTGTAATTAAAGAGCTAAGGACACTTGTTACCAGCCATGATGAAGAAGGGGGCAATAAATGAATTTGAATAAAATAATTGGGTACAAAGACCAGCAAGATATAAAAATTTACATTGCCAAATGCGTAAATAAATACTCCTAGTATTACTTTTTTTGTAAGCATTCTAAAGTTAATGGATGTATCTATTCTTTTTTCTATCTTTTCGCTTTTTACGTATTCTTTTGTTTCATCTAGTTTTGTACGATACAATAACGCGAAGATAGCTAGGCATATGCTTCCAAGGAACGGAAGTCTCCAGCCCCAATTCAGGTAGTCATCCTGTGACAGAAATGTAATTGTTATCCAAGCGGACAATGTTCCTAATAAGACGCCAAATAGACAGCCGAAGTCAGCCCAGCTGCTTAAAAAGCCTTTTCGATTCATAGAAGCGTGCTCAAACAAATATACCATTGAGCTTCCATATTCACCTCCCATAGAAAACCCTTGGATTAAGCGAATAAATATTAATAGAGTAGGTGCCATTGCACCAATCTGTGAATAAGTTGGTAAAATTCCAATGCAAACTGTTGGAAAAGCCATGAAATAGATTGAGAAAATTAAGGCAGTTCTTCTTCCTTTCTTATCTCCAATATAACCAAAAAAAATGGAACCTAATGGGCGCATAATAAAACCCATTGCAAAAAGCCCATATGTTTTCAATAACGCAATAGATGCTGCATCTTCAGGAAAAAAAAGCTGACTGATAGTGCTTGCGAATGCACCAAAGAGAGCAAAATCATACCACTCTAGAGTATTGCCTATCACACAGGTAAAGATATTTTTGATTTCTTTTTTTAACATTATGAAAAAATGAATGTCTTTAAGTTGATAATTTTAACATCTCTTTCTAATTTTTACAAGGAAAGGTATGGATTTCATTTTCATTATCAATCTGATATAATTTTTGTAATAGGTCAAAATCTTTCTAAAGTAGGAGATCTATTATGGGAAATACACATTCTATAAATTCACCTGAAAAACTCCAATTGTTACAGTCGCTAACGTCTGCTATTCAGAATATTTGTAATCCATTAGAAAGTTTTGGGATTACATATTTTACTTACTCAAGAGTTTTTGAGAAGAAAGTAGTATTCTTTTGCAATAATGATGAATGGTATCAAAGAAAATTTGAATATGATTTATTTGATCAGGATGGTTTCATAACCGTTCCTAGTTTGTACAAGAATGATTTTACGAAGAGGCTCTTTACAGGAATCCCAGATCCTAAAATAAAAGTTTTGCAGCATATGTACGATCTTGATTTGTGGAACTCTATCGACTTGTATAAAAATGAAGGAAGCTTCAATGAAGTCTTTCACTTTGGGACGACTCGTGCAAGAAATACTGTGCTTGATTTTTTTGTTAACAACTTACATTTGCTTGAGTGTTTTGCGTATTATTTTCGCGAACATTTAATGTCACTCATTGGTTCTAAAACCGATTTATATGAACTTGATCTTACAGCAATTTCAGATATAGCCATTTTAGAAGACATACGTTCAAGAACTTTTAATCAAGAGTTTAATTGTTCGCATAATTTTACTTTCTTCCTCAATGGGCAATATATATCTTTCTCTCCTCGACAACGTCAGTGTTTGGCTCTGTTATATCGAGGAAAAACAGCAAAGGAAATCGGTCGTGTGTTAAGTCTCTCACACAGAACTGTTGAATACTACCTTGATCATATTAAGATGAAACTTGGTTGCCATACAAGAAATGAGCTTATTGAGCTTCTAGCATCACATAAAGCAGAAAGATCTATGTTCATAGAACTTTCTGATGAAGAAATTATCCGTATGACTTGAACAAATGCTATTATTTCTGAGAGGCGCTTAAGAAATTTTCTTTCTTAAATGGTAAATAATAACATCGTCGTAAAATTTTTCTTTAAATGCAATTGAGAAACCAAGCTTGAGGTAGAAATTCAGAGAATCCTGAAAGCAAAGATTCTCAACGACCATAGTTGAAGCATTATGTTGAGCGCCAAGTTTTTCAATTTCTTCAATAATTTGCTTCCCATAACCTTGACCGCGAAGATGGGGACTAAGAAA
Source organism: uncultured Alphaproteobacteria bacterium (assembly GCA_964424065.1). Classification (GTDB taxonomy): domain Bacteria; phylum Pseudomonadota; class Alphaproteobacteria; order UBA9655; family UBA9655; genus UBA9655. Next base: position 382 of record CAYRHD010000051.1, on the reverse strand, counting down.
TAGTCGCTCGATATATATTGCACCAATCCAGATTTTTCCGATTGCACCACCTAACAAAGACTGTCCGTCCTTTATAAAGAATGAATAAGATTTCGGGTCTTGATATGGTCTATATCGGGTTCTATTATATTGTCCGAGTTTGATAAAAAGTTCATCCGAATCTCCTGTTGATGGAGATAAATCTAAAACAATCTTTAGGTTTTTTTGTTCTTCATCCATATTAAAATGATGCTGTTTGTATGTTTCTTTGATTATCTTACTTATTTTTTCACGTAGATGTAAGAGAAATTGATACAGACGGCCTATAAGCCGGGTTCTGTCCCTGCAAGCAGGGGAGAGGCATTCATCTAGGACGGCAGTTACCTGACGCCTCATGCGACCT
>CAYRHD010000050.1:0-4434 GCA_964424065.1 uncultured Alphaproteobacteria bacterium | reverse complement strand
ATGGGTTTTGCAGCTTCAACTCTATTTTTTCAAGGATGAATTTTCCGTGGACACTAGTGCGCCTGCGCAGGAATGATAAAGAATGGGGACTTGAAAGGGAACATTGCCTGATAACACAAGACCCGCTATAACAAGTCTATGCAAGTAAAACCAGTCCTTATTGAATCTGCAACGCCAGCCTTTGAAAGGGGTATCGAGAAACTCACCCTGACGCAATTTCGCTGTTATCAAGATTTTTCGTTGTCACTTGATTCTCAAGCTATTGTCCTAACGGGACCAAATGGAGCTGGTAAGACAAATCTTTTAGAGGCCATCTCATTCCTGATCCCGGGGCGGGGGCTTAGGCGGGCGCGGCTTGCTGAAATTACCAAGCAACATCAACCTCATACATGGGCGCTCTTTGCCCAGCTGAAAGATGGCGAGCAAACCCTACAAATTGGAACGGGGTTGGATCCGGATTCGCCCGAAAGTGAAAAGCGAACCTTGCGCATCAATGGAGAAAAAGTCAAAGGCCAATCCGCCTTGACTGAGTGGGTCTCCATGATTTGGTTGACGCCCCAAATGGATCGATTGTTTCTGGAGGGAGCCCAGGGTAGAAGGCGCTTTTTGGACCGGATTGTTTATGGCTTTGATCCTCACCATGCCCAGCGTCTAAATCGATATGAAAAAAGCCTGAGAGAGCGCAGTTTTCTATTGCGCCAAGGACGCTCTGACCCCTATTGGTTGAATGGGCTTGAAGAAAACCTGATCAATGACGGCATCGCCATAAGCGTTGCGCGGCGCGAAGTTGTTGGGCAGCTAACGGAGGTTTTACAGAATCAAGACCCAATATTTCCCCGTGCAGCGATGTCCCTTGAAGGGGAGATTGAAAAACTGATTGAAGGCAACACACTCTTGGAATGTGAAGATAAAATCCGTGCCCTGCTGTCAGAATCCCGTGATCAAGATCGGTTGACAGGGAGAACTGCAATAGGCCCTCACCGGAGTGATTTGTCTGTTTTTTTTCCTGAAAAAAGCCAAGCAGCTGCCTTGTGTTCCACCGGTGAGCAAAAGGCCCTGCTTTTATCTATTGTCATGGCCTCTGCTCATTTGCTATCAGTAAGAACCGATACAATTCCTCTTCTTCTTTTGGATGAGGTTGTGGCCCATTTAGATGAGTCGCGCAGATCAGGATTGTTTGATGCGATTTTAGCGCTTAATATACAAACCTGGTTAACGGGAACGGATGCTTCTTTGTTCAAAGAATTGCAAGGAAGGGCTTGTTTTTTAAGCTTAAAAGAGGCAAGTTTAGTACACAAAACATAATGAGAGAATTTAATGACAAACCCCAATGAAAAAAACACCGAATATGGCGCCCATTCAATTAAAGTCTTAAAAGGATTGGATGCGGTTCGAAAACGCCCAGGAATGTACATTGGGGATACGGATGATGGTTCTGGTCTTCACCATATGGTCTATGAGGTTGTGGATAACGCCATTGACGAAGCCTTGGCAGGCCACTGTGATCGTGTAGAGGTGATTTTGAACGCAGACGGTTCGGCCACCATTCGGGACAATGGTCGGGGTATCCCCGTCGATATTCACCCTGAAGAAGGGGTTTCCGCTGCAGAGGTGATTATGACCCAGCTCCATGCCGGTGGAAAATTCGATCAGGATTCCTACAAGGTTTCCGGCGGTTTGCACGGAGTGGGTGTTTCCGTTGTGAATGCGCTGTCTGAAAAATTGCATTTGACTATTTTTAAAAATGGCAAAAAGCACTACATGAGCTTTACCCATGGGGAACCAGATGCACACTTGGAAATCGTTGGTGAAGCTGAGGGGAAAAAGGGAACGGAAGTCACATTCCTCCCCTCAAAAGAAACCTTTAAAATTACTACATTCGATTTTGGCACCTTAGAACACCGCTTGCGTGAACTTGCGTTTCTGAACTCTGGTGTAACCCTGGTGTTGCGGGATGAGCGACATGAAGAACACAAAGAAGTCGTCATGCACTACGAAGGCGGTGTGCAAGCATTCGTGGCCTATTTAGATCGGAGCAAAAACGCCCTTCATGCTCCCTCCATTGCGATTTTGGGAGAAAAAGATGGCATCGTCGTTGATTTGGCCATGGAATGGACCGACAGCTATCACGAAACAACCCTCTGTTTTACCAATAATATTCCTCAACGAGATGGCGGAACCCACTTGGCTGGCTTCCGTGCAGCCTTGACGCGAGCGATCAACGCCTATGCAACCGAGCTGGGGAAGAAGGAAAAGATTGCTATGACCGGTGAAGATATGCGCGAGGGTTTGACCTGTGTGTTATCCGTTAAGGTTCCTGATCCCAAGTTTTCCTCACAAACAAAAGATAAGTTGATATCGTCAGAAGTGCGCCCTGTCGTTGAAGGGATCGTAGGCGACAAATTCCAACAATGGTTGGAAGAACATCCGAGCGAGGCTAAGCGTATCATCGAGCGTATTATGGAAGCGGCCCTTGCCCGTGAAGCCGCCCGAAAGGCACGCGAACTCACACGCCGTAAAGGAGCGTTGGATATTGCTTCTCTCCCCGGAAAGTTGGCCGATTGCCAAGAGCGAGATCCAGCGAAAAGTGAAGTCTTTATCGTTGAAGGAGACGGCGCTGGTGGATCAGCGAAGCAAGGCCGTGAGCGTAAGTACCAAGCGATCCTTCCGCTGCGTGGAAAGGTTTTGAACGTTGAGCGTGCGCGCTTTGATAAGATGATTAATTCGGAACAAATCGGAACCCTGATCACTGCACTTGGAACAGGTATTGGGCGGGATGATTTTGATATTAACAAGGCCCGCTATCACAAAATCATTCTTATGACAGACGCAGACGTGGATGGTAGTCACATCCGGACCCTTTTATTGACCTTCTTTTATAGACAAATGCCAGAAATTATTGAAAAAGGGTATCTCTATATTGCCCGTCCACCTTTGTTCAAAGCTAAAAGAGGCAACTCGATTCTATACCTCAAGGACGAGAGGGAGTTGGATAATTTCCTGATTGATGGCGGTATAGAGGGAGCTTCTCTCATGCTGCAGAATGGTTCGCAAGTAGTGGGGGCGGATTTAAGACGCGTTCTTGAGTCGTGTGGGCAAACAAAAGAGATGCTTGAAGTTCCTTCAAAAGTGATAGGTTCACCTGAAATCTTGGAACAAGCAGCCATTGTAGGTATTTTAAGCGTGGAAGAATTACCAAAAGATCCGCAAGGTTCAGTCAAGAAATTAGTGGATCGTCTGAACCTCATTGCCCAAGAGGGAGAAAAAACCTGGCAAGGAGAAGTGGATGAAGTAAATACGATTATGGTCAAGCGGGTGCTGCAAGGTGTGGAAGAAAACTACAAGATTCGTCATTCTTTGCTGAATACAGCGGAAGTTCGTCAGCTAGACCGCTTGAGGTCAACGCTTCAGGAAGCTTTTACAGGACAGCCAATATTTAAGGTAGGAAATGATAGTTATGCCATTAAAGGTCCATTAGAGCTTTTGAACCGTGTGATGGAGCGGGGTAAAAAGGGGCTGAGCATTCAGCGTTACAAAGGACTTGGTGAAATGAACCCCGAACAGCTTTGGGAAACAACTTTAGATCCTGAGGTACGGACATTGTTACAGGTCAAGGTTGAGCATTTAGACGAAGCGTCCGAAATTTTCTCAACCTTGATGGGTGACGTTGTTGAACCTCGCCGTGACTTTATTCAGGATAATGCCCTGAACGTTCGGAACCTGGACGTCTAGTTGGGATTTTTGCGCTGGCGCCAATGCTTCTAATATTGACTGTAAGTGCTGTAGTCGTTGGATTTCCTTTGGCATACCGAAGGAATTCGTCGTAGGTGGCTCTGTTAACCGTGTCAAAACCTTCAGAGGATAGTTTTATGTCAGATGCGGGAGTCGTGTAACCTTCATGGCGCATCGCTGTTAAGATAACTAATAAGAAATCATTGTATGTCATCCTTGTGTTAAGTGAAACAAATCTTGGTTCTGCACTGCCGTAGAGCTGACCTGCTTCGTCTTGGATGATGATTGGAACGTTAAATGATGCAGTGCTAGCATCAGTGCCAGGAAGAGGTCTAGCAGCTTCAGCATAATCAGATGCCGCATTGACTCCTCCAAAAGAGAGCAGTGAGGATGTGATACAGAGGATTATGGATAGTTTTTTCACTTTCGTTTCCTTTCTTAAAATTGGTTCATGCTTATGGCATGGGTCAAATGTAAGGGAAAAGTGTTACGAAAGTATTAAGAGATTCAACGACTCTTCGGGGAGACGAGATATTTTTGGATATTTTCTCTGACCCTTATCTTTCACCTTGTCCCAATGGGGGAGAGGTCGGCCTGAAAGGTGAGGAGTAAAAATAAAGATATGGTAGAGTAAATAAGTTATTGCTTTTTCTTTGTCATTCCCTGCTGTAGCGGGAATCCAGGAGAAAAGTTGATAGATGG
>CAYRHD010000049.1:0-5700 GCA_964424065.1 uncultured Alphaproteobacteria bacterium | reverse complement strand
TTCAGGTTATGAGCCTGACGAGCTACCGGGCTGCTCCACCCCGCGATAAGAAAGGAATATTGATTTCCTTGAGATGGTCGGACCATAACAATACTTCAAAGCTTTGTCGAGGTTTTTTTTGGAAAATCTTGAAATTAACTTATTCAGCCCATCGAATCGCCTTATGTGTTACTTGATATAAATTCTTTTACGTGATCTCTGGACAAAATATGCGTGATCACTCATAAAGGTTCCTTGAGTTCATTATTTAATGGAGCACCAACATGTCTCGGAATCCTCAGCAGATCTCATCAAAACGTTTTTCTGACCATTTCTTACTTGATGCACGCGCTTGGTTTGTCTGGAGTTTTGCAGGACTATTTTACATGTATCAGCTAATTCTCCGAATCTCTCCCGGAGTTATGGTCGATGATTTGATGTATGGATTTAGTGTTGAAGCTTGTGCTTTGGGACTCTTATCTGCTTGCTATTTAGTCACCTATACCATTCTTCAAATTCCTCTCGGTTTAAGCATGGATAAAGTGGGGCCGACACAAATCATTCGCTGGTCGATTATACTGTGTGTCATTGGTACGGTCATTTTTGCAACAGCTGAGTCCTTTTATTTAGCCTGTTTTGGAAGGCTTCTGATTGGAGCGGGATCCACATCTGCCTTTTTAGGGTCACTCAAACTTGCAACAAATTGGTTCCATCCAGAAAGGCTAGCACTTGTTGTAGGTTTTACAATGTTAGCAGGCACGGTCGGAGCTACATTTGGCCAGGCACCTCTTGCCCTTTTAATTGAGCTTTTTGAATGGAGAGGGGCCCTCCTTTATGTAGTTGTTCCTGTTGGGCTTTTGATTGCTTTGTGCGTATTTTTGTTTGTAAGGGATGATCCCCCCGAAGGACCTATGTATCGAGAGACAAATCAGGATACATCTATAAAAACACTCATGCTTAGGCTTCGTGAAATTGTGAGCAATTATCGGGTCTGGCTATTTGGGTTTTATGGTGCATTAATGTATTCACCCATTCTTGTTTTCGTTGACCTCTGGGGAGTAGGTTTCCTCACGAAACTATATGACATTGATAAAGCAACAGCTGGGTCAATCACGACGATGTTCTATTTTGGTGTTGGTGTTGGCTCGCCAGTTGTAGCGTTTTATTCAGATACAATTAGAGGGCGTAAGCTTCCGATGATTTTGGGCGCTTTATTTTCACTTGTGTGTTCAGTTTTGATTGTTTATGCAACTGGATTACCCTTGTGGACAATGTATGGGCTTCTTTTCCTTGCCGGCTTTGTCTTTTCCTCTCAACCCCTTATTTTTTCATCCGTTTGCCAGTTGATTCCCCATGCGAGCAGCGGTACAGCCATTAGCTTTACCAATATGCTTGTTATGTTGTTGGGACTGATTTTGCAACCGTTTGTTGGTTGGCTTTTGGATTGGATTTGGGATGGAGTTATGAACAATGGTATTCCATTATATACAGTGTCTGATTATCGTTTTGCTTTATTGACGGTTCCAGTATGTTTGATACTTGCGTTGGTTATAACGCCCTTCATACCAGAAACCTTTCCTAAGGAAGAAAAAGCTTAATAAGGGAGTTAATCGTGTCTGTTTATGAAGCTGAAAGTTTTGATAACCACGAACAAGTGACTTATTTTTATGATAAGGAAACAGGCTTAAAAGCGATTATTGCAATCCACAATACCAATCTTGGCCCTGCATTGGGTGGATGTCGCATGTGGCAATATAAAACAGAGCAGGATGCTGTTAACGATGTTTTACGACTTTCAAAAGGAATGACTTATAAAGCTGCCATGGCGAAACTTCCTTTAGGGGGAGGGAAAGCTGTGATTGTAGGGGATCCTCATCATGAAAAGTCACCTGAACTTTTTTGTGCTTTTGGAAAGTGTGTAGAGAGAGTTAACGGTCGATATATTGCAACTGAGGATGTCCAGACGTCAGTTGAAGACATGGTCTATGTAAGGGAGTCTACTCTTCATGTTGTTGGTCTGCCCGGCAGTGGGGGAGATCCTTCTCCCTATACCGCTGTAGGCGTATTTTCTTCCATTCAGGAGGGAATATATTATCAGCAGAGAAAGGAATCTCTTAAGGGTGTGCACGTTGCTGTCCAAGGGTTAGGCCATGTTGGCTACCAACTTTGTAAACTTCTAGCTGAAGCAGGAGCTCTACTTACAGTTACAGACATAGATCCTATGCTTGTTGATCGTGTAATGGAAGAGTTTAAGGCAAAGGCCGTCTTACCTGATGAAATCTATCAAGTTGATGCTGATGTTTTTGCGCCTTGTGCCTTGGGAGCTGTTATTAATGATCACACCATTCCCCAATTTAAATGTTCAATCATAACAGGTTCTGCAAATAATCAGCTTGCATCCGATGAACACGGGAAAATTCTCAAAAAGATGAATATTCTCTATGCTCCTGACTATGTTGTGAATGCAGGAGGGCTCATTGATGTATTTTACAGTGGAGTCAAGTATCAGCCTGAGAAGGTGCATGCACATGTGGACAATATTCGACATACCTTGCGGGAAGTATTCGAAAAAGCAAAAGAGCTCGACATCTCAACCAGTCAAGCTGCAGATTTGATCGCTGAAGAAAGATTCAATTGTAAAAGAGACTAGATTTCCATATTGTGTGCTTTTGTAAACTCTTGCAATTCTTTCCTGATGGATGGAGAGTACTCCTCGAGTAGTTTTGACACGAAGGTTTCAGCTTCATTAAGAGGAAGATTCAGGATCATTTTCTTTAGGGGACCCGCAGCAGGACCTGAAATTGATAAAGACCGATAACCAATTGCGAGAAGAGCAATAGCTTCTAAGGGCTTGGAACCCATTTCACCACATAAGCTAACGGGAACATTGGCATTGTAACAAGCCTCAAAGATTCTTCTTAAGTATTTTAAGAAAGTCGTCGATAAAACATCATATCGGTGTGATATGCTAGGATTTGTCCGATCGCAGGCATAGAAAAACTGAAACAAATCATTGGTTCCAACAGATATAAAGTCAGCTTCCTTTAACAAACACTCAAGTTGATCAATGATTGAGGGAACCTCAAGCATAACACCATAAGTGATGGGAGCAGGAACATTTATCTTTCCGCGTTTTGCACGTGATAACTCGTGCTCAACATGTTCGCGTGCTTCACGATATTCGCGTATATCTGAAATCATGGGGAACAAGATCCGCAGAGATTTTCCTTGGCTTGCATGTATGAGAGCACGGACTTGTTGGCGTAAAATTGCTGGTTTGTCCAAAGCCACACGTATTGCGCGCCAACCTAAAACAGGGTTTTCATCTTGTATACGCCACATATAGGGAAGGATTTTATCACCACCGATATCTAGAGTTCGAAATGTGACAGGCTTGTCTTTTGCAAACTCAAGAATATCTTTGTAGATTTCAGTTTGGCTTTTTACATTTGGAAAAGATGATCTCATCATAAAGGGAATTTCAGTACGGTATAGTCCCACACCATCTAAGTTTAATTCTTCCAAGTGATGAAGGTCAAAGGGCAGCCCAGCATTCAAGGTCAGACTGATTGGGATTTGGTCTAAGGTTTTGGATTCCTTTTGCGAGAGTTCTCTTGTAAGAGCTTGTCTTATTTTAATTTGAGTGATTTTATCACGGCCTTGTTGAATTTGGTCCGTATTTGGATGAATAATAACCTCACCAACTTCGCCATCAATAATGAGCGTATCCCCTGCTTCTACTTGCGTCAAAAGAAGAGGTATGCGCCCAACAACAGGAATTTCAAGAGATCGTGCCAGTATAGCTACATGGGCAGTGTGGACGCCTTCTTCTAATATGATTCCCTTAATATAGCGACGGTCATAGTCAAGAAGTTCAGCTGGACCCAAGTTATGGGCAACGAGAATAGCAGATTCGGGCAGGACCTCAGCTACAGTATCTTTGCTTGATAATTGCTTCAAAAGACGACTAGCTAAATCTTCAAGGTCAGAAAGTCGATTTTTAAGAGTGGGATCGCCAATCTCAGCAAACCTCTCACGGGTGTGACGTCGAACTTTCTGAACTGCAGCTTCTGCAGTGAATCCCTTGTGTATATATTCGCTCATTTTTCGGACCCATCCGCGATCGGATGCAATCATTCGGTATGACGCGAGTACTTCATGTGTTGTTTTTTCTTCTGCAGGTGTTGCTTCCAAAAGCTTATCGATTGATAATATCATATCTCGGATTGCCGATTTTAACCGAAGCCCTTCATTCTTTACGTCCACTGAAAAGTCTGTTTCTTTCCAAGAGTAGGGTTGGTGAACAAAAGCTGTTCCGATTGCCACACCTGGATTAAAAGAAATGCCTTGTATTGTATGACTGGTTGAGATTGATCCTTTTGAAGAGCTTATTTTTGGAAACTTGTTAAACTCAGGCAGATTGGCAAGGTAAATAGCAAGCTCTTTCAGAGTTTTTTCACGCCATTGGTCAAAGGGTTTCGATGGTGGATTTTGAAGCGTTAAGACACCAACCGTGCCGCTTGAATTCATTAGAGGCACACCTAGCAGAGCTAAGTTGATGTGGTCAGCGACACCTGGGCGGAACAAAAAGTTAGGGTGACGAGCGATGTTATCGCAAATCAAACTTTTTTCAGTAGCCGCAATAAATCCGACAACGCCCTCTCCAACGCGAAAGCGGACCTTTTTTTGGTGAGGTGCATAAACATCATAGACAGCATAAACTTCTAAGTACCGATCCGGAGTTAATAGGTAGAGGATGGCCGTGGTCGAATCCATTTCTTCGGCGATCAGGCGCATGGCAGTTGACAGACGAGATGGTAAAGTATTAGGTCTAGCCAAAATTTCACTAACTTTGCCTATTAGGGTTTGAAGAGGGTATTGATTGTTTGATGTTATGCGGGACAACTTAACTCACTGATCTTTGGGATATATGAGAATCGTGTCTGGAGAGCGTGTCTTGCTTGTGAGAGCAAATCATCAACAATACATTGGACCGATTGTTCCTCTTGCACCATGCCAACGCTTTGCCCGGCCATAATAGACCCTCTTTCAGTATCACCATCAATAACGGCACGTTTAAGAGCACCTGCCCAAAAGTGTTCAATTTGTAATTGTGCTTCCTTGAGTTCGACTTGTTGTAGATCTACCTTTTGGATCAGTTCGCGTTGGTAGTTAAGGAATTCCTTCGTTGCATTGTTTGCCAAAGCTCTGACGGGAATAACTGGGAAACGGGGATCGAGTTGTGAGGAAACAACGGCATCTCTTGCTTGAGCGCGAATAAATGCTTTCTTGAATTCGGGATGTGCGATGCACTCTTTAGCGCAAACAAAGCGTGTTCCTAGTTGGCACCCTGCAGCGCCTTGTTCTAGGTAGGACACAATAGCTTCTCCACGTCCAATGCCGCCAGCAACAAAAACAGGAACCTCTCTGATGTGGGGAAGAATTTCTTGGACAAGAACGCTTGTAGAGACCGGCCCAATGTGTCCGCCAGCTTCGTTCCCTTCGATAACAAGGGCATCAACACCGAGTTTTAGCAGTTTTTTAGCCAGTACGAGGGCAGGGGCAAAGCAGATTACTTTGAGTCCCTTATCTTTCAGCTTCGTAATGGCTTGAGCTGAGGGGAGCCCACCCGCAAGGACGACGTGAGTTACATTTTCATCAACACAAACATCGATTAAATCTAAAAGCTGGGGATGTAGAGTGATTAAGTTAACCCCAAAA
>CAYRHD010000048.1:0-5807 GCA_964424065.1 uncultured Alphaproteobacteria bacterium | reverse complement strand
CCAGGAGAAAAGTTGATAGATGGATCCCCGCCTGCGCGGGGATGACAAAAAAAAGATGAAAATGACAAAAAAAGGATGGGAATGACATTGGGGGTGGGGTTATGACAAGAGAAACAAGAAAATGAGAATGAGGGAAAGTAGAGAAGACAAAGTGGAAGAAAAGGTGAGAATCTTTAAATTTTATAACATAGTTGATGACCGCTAAGAGTCTGACACGTAACAACAAAAAACATATGCCCTTAAAAGATAGCATATTATAGATTTACTGCGCTCATTAAACTGAAGTTGCTGCAGGAGTTATCAAATAGAGAAAACCCACATGGCTTTACTCCATTCGTAATTACAAGAAATCCAAGCTTGTGAACATCCCTACTCAGGATAATCGTTACAGAAACTTCTTTACTTCTTCGGCATTTCTATGCTTTTAGCGTCAAGCTTAATCGTTGAAGGAGAGCGAATCTCAATCGGCCCTTGAGCTTCAATCACAAGTGTCCCATCAGCTTTCTGATTAATAACTCCAGACGCACCTTCTAACTTATCAACCCGGCTCTTAAGCTCTTGGACAGCTTCAAAAACCTCGTTTCCAGTCGTAGGTTCTGTAAAAAAAGGAGTCTTTGGAACCACTTCCTCCGCTGAAGGGGGAGGAAGTGCATCGGACGGAATACTAATAATTTCTGTTCCTGAGGGAGATTGTTGGGCATGTGCCTGAAGCGTACAAACCGATAACAAGCCGCCAAGAATGAGTGCAAAACGTCCTGTCATCTTAACCCTCTGAATTTTGGCTTGGTGAAATCCACCCAATGTTGCCATCTTCCCGACGGTAGACAACATTAAGTTGATCATGAGCAACGTTTTTGAAAAGCATCGCTTGCGCATCTGCAAGATCCAAATGCATCACAGCTTCACTCACGGTCAAGCTAGGGATTTCAGATTTCATTTCAGCGATAATGAGGGGGTTATCCTCAACCGCTTCCTGCTCTGAATCAGGATTAATCACATATTGAAAAGCGGGTACCTTTTCATAAGAAACGTCTCTCTTTTTGTTATGATCAACCAGTTTTTTCTTGTAGCGGCGCAACCTTTTTTCAAATGTTTCAGCCGCTTGTTCAAGACACGCATAAGCATCATCCGTATCATGGTATGCACGCACGTATACGCCCCTTCCCAAGTGCATTTCAATGTCAGAACGAATCTTGGGTCCATTCCTCGAGAAAGTCACAGAACATTCCAATGGATGTAAATCATATTTTTTAACGATCTCTTGTACTTTTTCGTCAGACTGGCGGCGAAGCGCTTCACTGATCTCTATTTTCTTACCTGTAATCTGCGTTTGCATGAAACTTACCCTTCTTTTTGATTAAGTGCTTGTTATAAGATAACTATATCATAAAATTAACTCCAAGTGTGGGTCAATTTGACGATTATCAACAAGAAATCTAAAACTCATGGATTTTGATCACTTTTTTTCGATCAATGTTTCTTCTTTTTCGAGCAACTCAAACCATCTCTCCTCTTTGTGGTGAAGGGTATGACGCGTTTCTTGAAGCTGGGCAATTATCTTTTCAAACTTGTCAGAATCTTCTTGAAAGAGATTGGGATTATCTAATGTCTTCTCATAGTTTTGAATCACCACCGTCAAATCGTCAATTTCTTGAGGTAACAGGCTTAACTCACGCGCTTCATGATAGCTTAACCGTGTTCGTTGCGTCTCTTTTTTTGCCTTCGGCTCTTTCTTTTTATCTTCCTTGGAAGTTGTTTCAACAGGAACATGTTGTCTTGCATAGTCCGTATAACCACCAATGTAGATCTGAATTTTACCACCCCCTTCAAAGGCAAATACATGGGTTGTGGTGCGGTCCAAAAAGTCTCGATCATGGCTTACTAAAAGAAGAGTCCCTGGATAATCCGCTAAATATTCCTGTAACAAATCAAGGGTTTCCATGTCCAGATCATTAGTCGGCTCATCAAGAACCAACAGATTACTGGGCTTAGCAAGAATTTTCGCAAGAAGAAGCCGGTTGCGTTCACCTCCCGACAGGTTTTTCAAAGGCGTCAGCGCTTGCTTGCGATCGAAAAGGAAATCTTGGAGGTACCCCATAACATGGCGCAGCTCTCCCTGTACGATCACTTGATCTCCCCCCTGTTCACACAGGGTCTGCCAGGGGTTGAGTTCTAAATCCAATGAGGACTGGGTTTGATCAAAGAACGCAACTTCAAGATTTTTAGCCCGCCGAATATGGCCTTCATCAGGTTGAATTTCTCCCAACAAAAGCTTAATTAAAGTCGTCTTACCCGAGCCATTCGGACCTATAATACCAATGCGATCGCCCCGTTGAATGCGGCATGAAAAATCTTTGATGATGTCCTTGTCATTGTATTTTTTAAAAACATGTTTTGTCTCAATGACGAGCTTGCTCCCTTGGGGACCTTCTTGAGTTGTAAAGGTGATTCCTCCCTGAGGGCCTTGGTATTGCTTTTTCTCTTGGCGAAGGGTCAACAGATTTGCGAGCCGGCCCATGTTTCGCCTCCGTCGGGCCGTGACTCCGCGGTGAAGCAATTCAATTTCATGCTCAATCTTTTTTGAGAGTTTCTCCTGGGTGCGCACTTCATGTTCCAAAATATCATCCGCCCATTCTTCAAAATGGGGGAACCCTTTATCGAGAATACGCAACTGTCCACGATCCAGCCAAAAAGTACGCCCTGATAGCTTGGACAGGAACATCCGATCGTGGCTAATCATCAAAATCGCCCCGGAAAAAGCCTTAAGCTTGTCCTCGAGCCATTCGATGGTTACTAGATCCAAGTGATTCGTTGGCTCATCCAACAAAAGGATATTGGGTGACCCCACCAAAGCTTTGGCTAACATCACCCGGCGAGACTCGCCACCTGATAAAGCATTCAGTTTTTTTTCAGGATCTAATTGTAAATTTCCAAGAGTTTCTTCCAGAACAAAATGTTCAATCTCTGGCTTTGAAAGAAAGTCACGAATGGATATCGGGTCGGAGGGGGCCAGAGCTTGGTCAAGAATGCCCACCTTGAGGCCAGGTTGAAGGAATCGCTCCCCTTTATCCAGATCCAAGTTTCCAGCTAAGACTTTCAGAAGAGTTGATTTTCCGCTGCCATTACGTCCGACCAAACACACGCGATCCCGCGGCATTAGCGCGAGAGAAACGTCGTCCAAAATAACGCGGGTCCCAAAAGTGAGACAGGCTTGATTAAGTGTTAAGAGGGGCGGCGATTGTGTCATAGAGCCATATGTAGAACCAAGGGTCATGGAAATCAAGTGAAATACGAAAGAGAGTATTCAAAGCGGATAGATAAAATTTTATCTATATAATATGGCTAGTATGAATACCTGGTATGCGATCTTTATGTGTGCATTTGCTGTATATATAGATTATATAAAATTCATTGATATATCTAATTAGGTTAATTGTTATGAAAAAGTATATTTCGTTTTTATTGGTTTCCGCAGTGTTAACAAGTGTTCTTCCCGCTTCACTTTCTGCTGACAATAACTCCCCTTTATCTTCAGATGACTTAGCCGACGCCATTCGTCATGCACGTTCCTGCCCTGCAAAGCCATCACTTGATGTTACACCTGAAAAGAAAGGTTTCTTTTCAAAGTTCCGTGAAAGAGCTGGAAACGCTGTCCGTTGGGCCGGAGATCAAATTCGTCAGGAAGGTGATTCCCGTACAAACGCTGGACAGGCTCGAAATTGGCTTAAAGAAAAAGCGGCGCAAGTAGCTTCATCACAAGTCGGTATAGCGATTTCCACCAAGGTGTTTAACCCCATTGGAAATGGTTTGCGTAAAATGGGCCAATGGATTAAAGGCGGAAAAGAAGAACAAACACCAACCCGCGTTGTTTTGGATAATGTTGATTTAAAGTATGGAGCACGAGCAACAGACGTTGAAAAAGCTGTAAAGCTTGCTGCAAGCTCTGCTTATAAGGCAGATGCGGCTCAATCTGTTGAATTATTTGATAACGTGGTTGATGGGTTAAAACTCAGAGGTCATACAATCACTCAAGCAGATGCCACTCGCATTTTTCTTGAAGTTGTAACTCAAGAGATCTTAAAAGCTCATGCTTTTATAAACTCCGAACAATTCATTACAGCAATGCTTACTGTCGCTATGAGCAAAGTTCAAGAGTTAGAATCTGTTAAAGCTTCTTCTCAACGAGCTGAGGCTATGCGTAATGAACTTGAGAAAGCTTATAATGTTGGACGAACAAAAGTAAGGGTTCAACATAGATTCGCTACAACTGCAGCTTAACAGAAGCAAAGCCGAAAGATTCAAAGGGGGGGATAATAATATCCCCTCTTTTTTATCAAAAATATCTTGATATTTTTTTATTTGATTACTATTTATATAGTATAGTTATTTATTAGAGGTTATTATGTTTAAGAAAGTTATTTATGTTGCAAGTGTTTCATTACTCACTCTTTCTTTGTTAGCAAACCCTGGAAAGGCTGTTTATGAACGAGAGCTTGATGAAGTTATTACGAAGTCTCTTAGTCGTCCAGCTGTTGATTCCTCTGAAGAAGCTTCTTCCTCTACAGAATCGAGCTATTGGGATTATGTTTGCTCAGTGGCTGTTGGCACAACTAGAGTGACGGGCAGTATTTTGCGAGCTACAGGTGATGTTATCCGTGGAGACACCGTTACAGGAGATATCTTCGTAAATCGTGCTTTAACCGCTGCAGCTTCCTATGGTGGTGCTGGGGACTTGGTTCAACAAGTTGAAAAAGAAGGTGCTCTTGCTGCTTGGAGGCTCGCTGTCGGTAACGCAGTCCGGTGGACGGGTGCTTTATTGAAGGAACCGAATCCAGCACTAGGTCGTGATTTGGTTGAATTTTGGGTTGCACAAAGAAAAGGTACAAAGCCGGAAATTGCACTTCCAAGCACTGCTTATTCTCTTATACACAGAATGCAGGACTTGCAAGGTGTAGATGGAGTTGTAACAGAGTATAAATCTTTTGTGGGTGAATTTTGGAACCGTAGCTCTCATACAAACCATGTGCCAAATTCAGGGACGATTCTTGAGTATTTTTTACAAGGAATTCTTCGTTTCTCTGTTCGTAGCGGTGAGGATCTCAGTAGCTTCGATTCTTTAAAGGATAAGATGACTGCCTTTAATATTGATTTAGCAGTTCTTCCAGTGACAAGTAAGATTACTCCTGAAACGTTAGTTCCAAACGAATCCGAGAGAAAAGCGATGTCCCCCAATACCCTTGAAGATAAAATTAGTGCTGCTCGCAAAGAAGCCTTTATGACTTACGTAAAGGGTCAAGTAGAATTCGAAAAAACAAAGATGAGAACTGAGGAGTCACATTCTCGAAGCCGTGCGTCCTCTTCTCAAGCGACTGACAAATCACAGTCTCAGAGCCCTGCTTCTTCTGAAGTGAGTGAACAAGGCTCAGAAGGAAATGATGAATAATTAAAGATTATCATGATAGGATCAAGCCCGCTAAAAGCGGGCTTTTTCTTGCATTTATGTCATCGATGCTGTTGGAAAATCAAAGGCTCTCATGTTTAGCATTAAAGCGTCTTATCCTTTCTCCCACCCTGTCATCCCCGTAAAAACGGGGGGCCATATTTAAGCTTTTTCAGTCAATACCTCCACCAGAGGTGGAGGTATGTAAAGCTTCGCTTGGACCATTCAAAGTGGTTTTTTTAAATTAAGTTTCGCTTATGCATATCATCCCCTGTTTTCTTTGTCATTCCCGCGAAAGCGGGAATCCAGGAAAAAAGTTGATAGATGGATCCCCGCCTCCGCGGGGATGACAATACGAGAGGATAGG
>CAYRHD010000047.1:1798-5943 GCA_964424065.1 uncultured Alphaproteobacteria bacterium | reverse complement strand
TTACAGTGCGGTTTCTTTCTCTCAAATTTCTCTTTTGCCATTTTCTCTCTCCGTTCTATGCGTATTTAGTCTTAACTTCGTCAGCAACATGCTGTGGTACTTGCTCATAATGATCAAACTGCATTGTAAATTGAGCACGTCCTTGACTCATCGATCTGAGCGTGTTCACGTATCCAAACATCGATGCCAATGGTACAAAGGCATCAACAACACGTGCATTTCCACGTTGATCCATTCCTGAAACTTGACCACGGCGACTGTTCAAATCACCAATGATATCTCCCATATACTCTTCTGGGGTGACAACTTCAACCTTCATGATGGGCTCTAGTAATCTTGGATCCGCTTTCGGCACACCTTCGCGGAATGCAGCTCTCGCTGCGATTTCAAAGGCTAACACACTCGAGTCAACATCGTGGAACGCGCCATCAAACAAAGTCACTTTATAGTCGATCATAGGGAACCCGGCAATAACACCTGTGTCCATGGCTTGAGCAAGCCCTTTCTCAACACCTGGAATATACTCTTTAGGTACAGCACCGCCGACGATTGAGTTAACGAATGTATATCCTTGTCCTGGCTCAACAGGCTCAAAGCGAAGCTTAACGCGCGCGAATTGCCCCGCACCACCTGATTGCTTTTTGTGGGTGTAATCAACTTCAGCCGCTTTTGTAATTGTTTCACGATAAGCCACCTGAGGCGCACCTACATTCGCTTCTACTTTAAATTCACGTCGCATACGATCAACGATAATATCAAGGTGCAGCTCGCCCATTCCTTTAATAATGGTTTGCCCCGACTCATGGTCTGTCGTTACCCTAAAAGAAGGATCTTCAGCAGCAAGTCTTGCAAGAGCTAGCCCCATTTTTTCTTGGTCTGCTTTTGTTTTTGGCTCAACGGCAACTTCAATCACAGGCTCAGGGAAAATCATACGCTCCAAAACGACTGGCTTTGCAGGGTCGCAAATTGTATCACCGGTTGTTGTGTCTTTCAGACCACAAATCGCCACGATATCCCCCGCACGCGCTTCTTTTATATCTTCACGAGAGTTTGCATGCATGAGCAACATACGGCCAATACGCTCTTTTTCATCTTTCACAGAGTTCATAACATAAGAACCTGCATTTAGAATTCCTGAGTATACGCGAACGAATGTCAATGATCCTACAAAGGGGTCAGTCATAATCTTAAATGCAAGCCCACAGAATGGCTCATCATCTGAAGGTTGACGAACAATTTCCTTTTCACCATCCATAGATTCACCCTTAACCGCTCCAATATCAAGTGGAGAAGGTAAGTAATCCACAACAGCATCGAGGAGAGGTTGAACGCCTTTGTTTTTAAATGCTGACCCACAAAGGACAGGAACAAATTTAGCTCCAACTGTTCCTTTACGGATACATTTTTTAAGAACCTCAATGGATGGCTCCTCTCCGCCAAGGTAGGCCTCAAGAGCTGCATCATCTTGCTCAACAGCAGTTTCAACAAGTCTTGCTCTATATTCAGCAGCTTTTTCAGCAAGATCAGCAGGGATGTCTTCAATAACAAACTCCGCACCCATGGACTCATCTTTCCAACGGATAGCTTTCATACGCACAAGATCCACAAGACCCACAAAATCAGCTTCCGTTCCAATAGGCAAATGCAATACAAGAGGAAGTGCTCCCAAACGATCAATGATCATCTCAACCGTACGGAAAAAGTTCGCACCAATTCGGTCCATCTTGTTCACAAAGCAAATACGGGGAACGCGGTACTTATCCGCTTGACGCCAAACGGTTTCAGATTGAGGCTCAACACCCGCTACGCTGTCAAAGACAGCAACAGCACCATCAAGAACACGCAGAGAACGCTCAACCTCAATGGTAAAGTCCACGTGACCAGGTGTGTCAATAATGTTAATACGGTGATCCAGCCAGAAACAGGTCGTTGCAGCAGAGGTAATCGTAATACCACGCTCTTGTTCCTGCTCCATCCAGTCCATGGTTGCTGCGCCCTCATGAACTTCACCAATTTTATGTGATTTTCCGGTGTAATAAAGGACGCGCTCAGTCGTAGTCGTCTTGCCCGCATCAATGTGGGCCATAATTCCGATATTACGGTATTGAGTGAGAGGAGTTTGCCTAGCCATGATTTATTATTCCCCTTACCATCTAAAGTGTGAAAAGGCCTTGTTTGCATCGGCCATTTTATGGGTATCTTCACGCTTCTTCACCGCTGAACCGCGATTTTGCGCTGCATCCATCAACTCAGCTGCCAATCGTGCGGTCATAGTTGTTTCAGAACGACTCCGCGCACTATTAATTATCCAACGAATTGCTAACGCCTGGGACCGTTCTGCACGAACTTCAACGGGGACCTGATAGGTCGCCCCACCCACACGGCGGGAACGCACTTCAACGGAAGGCTTTACATTCGAGAGCGCTTCATGAAAAACTTCCAAAGAATCTTGAGGAGACTTTGCTTTAATTTGATCCAAAGCCCCATAAACGATACCTTCCGCAATGGACCTTTTTCCTTGGTACATTAAACAGCTCATAAACTTTGAAATGACGATATCCCCATACTTAGCATCGGGATGAACGGGTCTTTTTTCAGCTGCATGCCTTCTTGACATTTCCTCTTACTCCTACTTTGGACGCTTAACGCCGTATTTGGAACGACCTTGCTTACGGTTTTGTACACCTTGGGTATCCAAAGTTCCACGAATGACATGATAACGAACACCTGGCAAGTCGCGCACACGACCACCACGAATCATGACAACAGAGTGCTCTTGTAAGTTGTGGCCCTCTCCCGGAATGTATCCTGTGACTTCATAACCGTTGGTCAGACGAATACGCGCAATCTTACGCAAAGCCGAGTTTGGCTTTTTGGGGGTTGTGGTCATTACCCTTGTACATACGCCCCTCTTTTGTGGGCACCCTTGCAGCGCAGGAACCGTGTTACGGACTTCCTTATCCTGACGAGGTTTTCTGATCAACTGATTAATAGTCGGCATTAATACCGTTTCCTTTCAAGTTCATAAAAAAATTGTAACTCAGCTTAGAAGAAGGGAGTACCACCTCTACTTTCCTAAGACAAGTTTTTTCTTTTAGCCAATCTTATAAGTTGCGTCTAGACGGTTTGTCTACCACCAACTTGCTAATGACGGGCGAATCTTATCCCCAGAAACCCCCCGAGTCAAGCGCTCTCTACACATTTTTACGATTTTCTTTTTCAAATGTGAATTCAGGTAAATATGCATCAGTTTTGTTCAGAAATAAACTGGGCTATCTGGTTGATTTAACCTCATCTTCAGTGCTCAATGCATTACGTCAGGACTTTTACCTTTTTTTAACTTTTAAACTCTACATTTATACAATAATATAAGGAGAGAATCATGAAAAACTATCTATTAGCTGCATCCATCATCATTTTGTCAGCATCGGTTACGGACGCACAGTCCAAAGCTGTAGATCCTGATGCAAAGCTTGATTTTAAATTCTCTCGAGAGAAGACTGACCCTGTTAAAAACAATGGAATGACAAACCTCCAAATCAACACAGATGGAAACGTTAGTTGTGAAACAAACCTCGATTTTACTTTTGATGACTGTCCAAATGATACTGCAAGAGAATGTGCCGCCATTCAAGGTAAACTCCATTGCTCATATAAACCAAGACGAGGCAACTCAATAACACTTGACAAGGCTTTCACATGGGATATTACAGAGAATGATCCTCAATCAATAGTTCAACTGAACCCATACAACATTGGTGGATGTTCAAGAAAGGGAGATCCTCATCATCTTAAGGGGTGTTTAATCGCTGCTTTAAAAACTCCTCTTCAATTTAATGTCACGGCTAGCAAGGGAGTGTTCACTTATAATGGAAGTATAAATGGCTGCAGTGGGTGCAAGGTAGAATAGAGCATTAATTCTGGGGGATTGTAGCAGCACTTTTGTGAGGAGAGGAGCATTGCTACGATCTAAGTCAAATTTTCCCCTAATATTTCAGCATTCTAGACAAAATGCTTTAAAATTCATCTTTATTATGAAGAAGAGTCTGAAATTCCTTTACAGACAGCCTCCTTGTCATGTATGGACCTGACAGTGACATGGAAATGATTAACTTTCTAATAGAGCTGATCACTCAGAAACACTA
>CAYRHD010000047.1:0-1788 GCA_964424065.1 uncultured Alphaproteobacteria bacterium | reverse complement strand
TGAATCCTGCAAATCAGGGTGAAGCAATCCATCTTAATTGTCATTCCAGTCCTAGCGAAGGCGGGAAACACGAGAATCCAGAAAGCCGCTTGAAAAATGGACCCTCGCTTCCACGGGGATGACAAAAAGTGGACGAGGATGACAATGAAGATGTGCAGAAATGTGCTCTTAAGTCATCTTACCTGCAGTAAGCCACGACCTCTTCTCCATAAAAGAGAAGAGGTGAGCTTATCAATCAAAAGATAAGATCGTATCTATTGTTGCATTAACTGTTCATCTTTGTGTTGATGCTCAATGGCTTCAGCTGCTTTTGAACGGGCAGATTGGATCTCATGATCACGGGTTGCCGCAACTTGCTTCAAGCGGTTGACGATACTTCCCGTACCCACAGGAATCAAACGACCCACGATAATGTTTTCCTTGAGTCCTTTTAGGTGGTCCACTTTTCCTGAAACAGCCGCTTCTGTAAGAACACGGGTTGTTTCTTGGAAGGACGCGGCCGAGAAGAAAGAACGAGTCTGCAAGGACGCTTTGGTGATACCTTGAAGAACGGCGTACGCTTGCGCTGGTCGGTGACCAGAAGCAATGGTTTTTGCATTTTCTTCTTCAAACTCTTGCTTGTCCACTTGCTCGCCCAACAAGAACGTTGTCTCACCTGGATCCGTAATTTCAACTTTTTGCATCATCTGACGAACGATCACTTCGATGTGCTTATCGTTGATTGGAACACCTTGCAAACGGTAGACTTCTTGGATCTCGTTCGTTAGGTAAGACGCCAAGGCCTCGATACCTAAAATGCGTAAGATATCATGGGGAACGATGTTACCATCCATAATGATGTCACCTTTTTTGACTTGCTCACCCTCGTGGACAGCAATGTGCTTTCCTTTTGGAATGAGGTATTCAATCGGTTGTAGGGTTTCATTATCAGGAACGATAATCACACGACGCTTGGTCTTGTGGTCCTTACCAAATTCAATGTGTCCATCATATTCGCTGATAATCGCTGCATCCTTTGGTCTACGCGCTTCGAAAAGCTCAGCAACACGAGGAAGACCTCCGGTAATGTCACGTGTCTTCGTGGATTCACGTGGGATACGCGCTAGTACATCACCTGCGCTGATCTTTGCATTGTTTTCAACATCCAAGACCGCATCCACGGAAAGGAAGTAACGCGCCTCTGCACCGTTAGCAAACAAGAGTGGTTCGCCCTTAGCATCACGGAGAACAAGACGTGGCTTCAAGTCTGCAGCTCTTGCGAATTGCTTCCAATCGGCAACCACACTCTTTGTGAGACCAGTTGCCTCATCGAAGCTCTCACGCATGGAAAGGCCTTCAACAAGGTCTACATAATGGACAACACCGCCAACTTCAGAAATAACCGGATGGGTATATGGATCCCAATCTGCAAGCTTTTCACCAGCCTTCACTTTTGATCCATCATCGACCAAAAGCCTTGCACCATAAGGAAGCTTGTAACGGGCTCTCTCTTGTTGTGAAGCATCAATAATGCACATTTCAGAGTAACGACTCATGACGATTTTTTCGCCTTTACTGTTTGCAACCACGTTACGGTTTTTAATCGTTATGGTTCCTTCAAGTGCAGCTTCAATGCTGGATTGCTCAACGGCTAGCTGGGCCGCACCACCAATGTGGAAGGTACGCATGGTCAACTGTGTTCCAGGTTCACCAATGGATTGAGCCGCAATAACACCGATAGCTTCGCCCACATTTACAGGCGTTCCACGAGCTAAGTCACGGCCATAGCACTTCGCACAGATGCCCTCC
>CAYRHD010000046.1:0-6877 GCA_964424065.1 uncultured Alphaproteobacteria bacterium | reverse complement strand
ATCAGATGTTCGCCAAACCCTGAATAACTTCATTGCTAAAGGTTGTTATTTTCAATTCGTTCCTGATGGCTCAACTGTGGATTATCAATCGGACCTACTAACCGAAGCGGAAAATAATTGGTTGATTGAAAATCATCAAGTAGTTATGGCAATCCTTTTTCAAGGTTGGCTCATGCGAAATGTTTTCAAAAACGATGATTCATTGCTTAAAGATTTCAAATTTGCAGTAAATGAACAGATTGCGATTTTAGAAGATTCAAATACTCAATCAACTTATTTAGATGCAGTTATCCAAACAAGTTGGCAATGGTGGCTGAAGTTCCAGTCAAAGGAGTTATTAGTATGAGTTTAGACATATTTGCGGAGAATCAAACACACAAGTTTTATTTACAGGATTTCTTTGATTCGGAAAGAATGATTGAACTTAAAAAAGTTTCGGCTTTTGCTTCAAGTCTGACGGCTTCAGGTGATGAGTTGGAACTAATCAAGCAAAGGATTGAAGGTATCCCACTTACACGAGGTAGGGTTTGTGAATGGCGACAACCTTTTACAGCCTTCATTTTGAGCAATCTTATTGAGGTGCAGGATGCAAACTAAAACTCAAACAGAAATTACACTTGAAGAAATCAAACAGACTTTAGCCGATAAAGGATTAGCTGAAGCAAGGAATATCTTAACTAACAGGATTGGCTCAACTATCAAAGTTAGTGGTCAAATTCTCAAAGTTATCAAACGAAATGACGAACTAAAACTTTTGATTGATACCCAAATCTTCAAAGTTTTTGCCGAATTTGAGAACACTCAAGAAACTTTTCGCAAAGGAAACAAGATTGAATTAACAGGTATTCTTAAGAGTTTTGGCTATGAATCGGTAGTTATTGAAAAAGCAAAAGTTTAGGAAAGTTTAGGAAAGTTTAGGATTATGAGCGAATTATCACGAAAACAGGAAAAAGTTTTAATTGACCTTTTGAACGGTTCAAGCATAACAAATTCCGCCAAACTTAATGGAGTATCAGAAACTGCCATCTATAAATGGCTGAACGATGAAACATTCAAAAGTGAATACCGAAGATTAAGACGTGAAGCGGTTGAAAGTTCGCTCTCCATTTTGCAACAAACCACAACGGAAGCGGTTGAAACACTTAGAAGGAATTTGCATTGTGAGAATCCAGCCGTTGAAGTCCGAACGGCTCAAATCATTCTTGATACATCAATTAAAGCAATTGAATTGACAGATATTGCCGAAAGATTGGAAAAACTCGAAGCCATGCAGGAGGTGAAATAATGAACATTAAAAACAGACTTAAAAAGATAGAACAAACTGTTATTGAAGATAAACAGTATTTAGATGATTTAGACGAAACCAAGTTTCCTAACAGGGTTAAAGCCGCCCAAGATGTTTGGGATTCGTTATCTGAAGAAGAAAAGGAAATCTTAGAAAGCGGAAATCTTGATTTAGCATCAGTTGACACTTTGATAAAACTTAGAGACGTTTCCCTAATCCCAAATTAAACTTATGAAAATAAATAACAGAATTAGACGATTGGAAAGCATCAGCCGAATAACTGAGGATTCTTGCAACTGTGAGAACTCTTTAATAAAAGTTATTCCGAAAATGACGAGAACAAGTAACGATTTATCGGGGCATTGTTTCAACTGCCGAAAGAAAATAAATCATAACAGAATGACTGAAATAGTAGTTCTAAAACCAAGTGCGAGGTCAATATGCAACTAAGAGAAAGAGTTAAAAAACTGGAAGAAAAATTTAATGTTAATGGACCGACAAACTGTAATTGTTTTCAAGCATCTTTTGAAGCACAAATAAACAAGGCTTATGGTGATCCATACAATGAAAATGACATCTTGCCTATTGATTTCCCATTAGAAGGAAACTGTCAAAGATGCAATAAACCTATTGGGAAAGAAGTTAAGGAGATGTGTGGAATATTAGTAACTTCTTATGGAGAAACTGAAAATAATAATTAAAAGACAAGACTTGTTTGTCGAGTCAAATTGAGACAAGAATTGTGCTGTTAATAAAGAATCTCAAGATAGAGAACTCTTTGACTTTAGATTATGAAGTGAGATAAGTATTTTCCTTTAGATTCTTAAGTAATTACAGTAAAATAGAGTCAGAAAGAAGATTTAAGTTGAGGTTATAAAATGGGAATAATTAGAACAGATTTTGAGTTTGGCGGACTGCAAAAAGGACAAAAAGAAATAGACAATTTAACAGGGTCATTGGATAAATTCTTTGGCAAAGTTGATAACGCTACTAAAAAACTTTCTAGCAATCCTTTTGATGTTGGGAACTCTATCAGAAAAACAACGCTTGAAGTTGATGGCTTAACAAATGCTTTGAATGGGTTGAATAAGCCCAAAAGTAATGGCTTAGACTGGTTGAAGAATTCAACAACTGCTACAAGAAAAGAAATTTTTGGACTTAAACGAGAACTTAAAGAGGTCAATCAATTAACTGCAAATGCTAATCCAAATTCTATTTTTAACAGATATTCACAAGATGCGGATATTTTGAATAAGAAATTAAATCAAGCTGAAAATAAATTAAAATATCTAAATTCTGTTAATCCACTTCAAGCAGTTAATCCACTTCAAGCAAAAGGTTTAGCTAATAACAAACTCAATCTTTCCAGTCACCAAAAACAGAATCTTTTTTATCAAGCCAATGATGTGGCGACAATGGCGGCAATGGGTATGAATCCAACGCAAATCGTTGCTAGTCAAGCTGGACAGATTGCTCAAATCTTTAGTGCTGAACAGGCTAAGACTTTGGCAGCTAAGACAGGATTAACCAAACTTGGAACGGCAATAGCTGGAATCAGCACAGGGGCAGTCGTTGCTACTGGTGCTTTAGCTGCGGCTGGAACTGCTCTTGTCGCATATTCTTACCAGGCTAAAAATGCCGCCGAAAGACAATTAAAGTTAGAAGAAAAGAAATCATTAATATATGGCAAACCAATGTCGATTAGACACGACCTTGATAAGGATTTCTTCACAAATAGGCGATTGGCAATTAATGAAAGAGAAGATGCACGAATAATGGAAGGTTACTTAAACAGTAATTCCAAAGACGATTTATTAATTCGTCGAAGTTTGGTCGAAAAGTTGCGAGATAGTGCAAAAGATAGAGGAGATAAAGAAAATGCAGAACGTTGGGGAAAACAAATACTTCAGCTTGATCCTTTAATTGAAAATTTTGACAGAAACAAAGTTGATAAAATCAGAGCATCTCAATCAAACGCTGTGCAATTAGGTTGGCAAGGTTATACCGAACAACAAGACAGAAATAAACTAAATAAAGCAAGGTCGGTTCAAATGGGAGTAAACAGGCTTTTTGAAAATGGCTTTGATGCAACTGAAGAAACCTTTGTCGGATATACTGAGAAAATCAAAAAAGCACAGCAAGTTGTCTATCAAAATGCTCACATATTGCAAGCCGAAGATTTTCAGTCACTTAATAAACAAATCGAAAATCAACAAAAATCATTAGCTAAAACCTTCAAAGAATCAGCCATTACTTTGAGAGATTCTGTTTTCTCAATGAAATCTCAAGATAATCCGATACTGCAAACAATGCTTCAAATTGAAACAGCAACCGAAAGAGCAAGAAAACAGTTTGGCGTATTCGGGGATACAGTTGTTAAGAAAATTGCTGATATTGAGAAAGCTAATCTCAACAAAGCATTGGGTATTCAGATTGCTGAAAATCGGATGACTGCTTTAACTTATGACCAAAAAGCTAGACAGCTTGGCACGATGTCAGAGAGACAATTTACGCCATTTCAAGACAGATTATCGGCTTTAGAAAGAACTGCTCAATTCACATCTAATTCAATGGATTTGAGACGCAGACAGCAAGAATCTTCATATTATGCGAATGGCTATAATCCTTTTAATCCGAAAAGTTTTGGTGAATCAAGATTTAGTGATGCTGAAATAAATAAACTTACTTCAAGCGGATTAGATAGACAATCCGCTATTGCTTTAGGCTTGCAAGTTGAAAATGCTTTGGATGCAGTAAATAAATTACAAAGTATTTCAGTTGGCGAAACTGGAGTTTATGGACGTGGAGTAATTGCTGATGAGATTCTTAAAAATCTTCCAAGTCAAGACAGTTTGATAAAATTACTTGGTTCATCGTCTTTAAGTGGGCGAAGTGATGCGTCTAAACTTTTAGGTTATCAATCAAGTGCTTTATTAGATAAAGAGTCTTTTGAGCAACAAAAATTCAGAGATTCATTTGATGAAATGAAAGCCAATGATTTGAATAGACAATTTGCTAATGAACAACTTGCTTTGAATCAAAACAGCTTCAACAACAAGTTAATCAATGAAGATACTTACAATCAAAAACGATTAGGTATCTACGAATCATTAGGCAATAATCTTTCGCCTGATATGGTTCGCGGAAAGATGGATGCCTACATCGGTGCAAGAGACGCAACCAATAAGCGAGAAGAAAATATTACTAAGGAATTATCGGAATTGAAAGGATTGGTTTCTTCGCTTCTTTTAGCGGCAACTGATAAAGGATTTAAACTTGATCCTGCAATGGTCGAATCATTAAAACAAGCATCAAGCGAAACAAAAATTATAGTCGAAGATGGTAGCGGAAAAGTGGCAAGGGCAGCAACAAGACCAACTGAAAACGACACCGCTAAACACTATAGTTTGGGAACTTCGAGTAGAACTGGAACGCTGACGAATAGATATAACAATGATTAGACAAATATTGAAAAGTGAAAAATTATGACAACCGCTAAACATTCCGAACTTCATTTATTAATGCTCCAATCTTCAGCTAAAGGCTTTATGTCAATAGCTGAAGCCATTGAGGAAATACTTTCAACGGATAATAACCTAACCGAAGATGAGATTTCTTTTTGGATTGAGCAAGGGCAATCTATCCTCAATGTTACGAAACGTTATCTTGAGATGGGGAACATTCTTATTGAACAGGAAAACCAACGGCAAACAAGTGTTCGGCAGATAGTTCCCTTTGTGAACTTCAAAGGATCAAGTCTAAACTAAAGGAGAAAAACAGGACTGGGCAAAATAAAAGGCTTGATTATTCGTCAAGTCTTTTTTTATTTGGAAAGATGATTGAATTGACACTCTCCAACCAAGCCGAAGCGGTTAGAGGTGGAGTGTATCAATTTGAGGAATGCAATGCTTTGGTGATAGCTTCCGACGCAAGTTTCTGCATAATTTTGTAACCTTCTGCATTTGGGTGTATACCATCGTTGGCTAATTCCGCCTTGAGAAAACCTTTCTCATCTACTGTTGCTGAAAAATAGTCTAAATAAACTAATCCTCTTTGTTCACAGAAAGATTTGATCCATTTGTTTAATTCTAAGATTCTTTTGGGTGGACGATGTTGTGTGCGGTAAATTATCATGCCGTTGGATTTTCTATTGTAATCTGAAACAGGTAAGATGCTTGATAAAATAACTTTAATACCGTTTTGATGAGCAATATCTACGATAGATGCAATATTTTCTTGAATAAATTCGTTTGTTTCTATTTCGGCATTCCCTGCAATATCGTTTGTTCCTGCCAGTAAAACTACAACTTTTGGGTTTAAATCTATTACATCTGAACGCATCCGAAGTAATATTTGTGATGTTGTCTGCCCACTAATACCACGATTAATATATGGCTGATTCGGAAAATATTCTGCTAGTTTCCAACTGTCAGTAATAGAATCACCAAGAAAAACTATACGGTTTTCACCATTTGCAGGTGTTTTAATTTCTTTGTTTGCTTTGCTATAACGAGTAAGATTAGCAAAATTATGAAGATAGGCTTGCAAACGATCCGCTCTCTGTTTTTCCCTTATGAAAGCATCTGATGATAGTAGAGATTGGTCAGGTGCTGAGAGTGAATAATTCACACAAAATAGAACAATCAAAAAAAGGAGGATAGTTAGTAATCCAATAGGTAGTTTTTGTGACACTAAGTTCATTTGAGAGTCCTTTGAATATGAGTTTGAGCCAATGAATAGCTATTACAACTATAACAACAGCGTTAAAACAAAATCAACAGTTTATTTTTAAGTGAATCTCCAAAAGAAAATAGCTTGATAAAAAATACCAAGCTATTCACAGATTCCATTTTATTCAATGTTTACGGATTCAAGAATCATTGATTAGTTTTTCGTAATCTTCTGCCAACATTTCGGGGAAGATATTAAATTTATGTTTTTTCATTAGTTTTTCCTTTGTAAAGTTCCGATGTTGGAATATATTGAGCCTCTCCGCTTTTATGTCTCCTAATTAATTCCTTAACAATAAACCTCTTTTGTTTCTTTGGTAGATTTCGATTAACAATAACGAAAACTTTGTTTGGGGAAACTTTTGTAATCATTGTGTAACCTTCCTTTACAGTTACTGGCACATCAAGAACCTCGAAAACCGTTTCTGATTGTGCGACAGTCGGCAGAAGTGCCAACCCTAAAACGCCTATTAAAAATTCTCTTCGGTTAGGCATCTTTTTTCTCCCTATCTATTCCACTCACTTTCAACATTCCTTTAATGTAAGCAGGTTCAAAGTAGTTGTATTTTGCGTTATCGCTCAAAGTATCGTGGATTCCTTCAAGTAACCATTTCGGAGAATCGGGATGCTCAAAAATAGCAACTATCAAATCAGAAAGTTTTTGTTTTTCGTCGCTCATAATACTGCTCCTTTTGAATAGTCTTTTATGATGTCCTCTTTTAGAAGTCGCTTCTTCCAAATATTAAAGTGTCTATCGAATTGAATAGTTAAAGGGAAAATGGAGTATTGCAAATCTTCAATAAGTTGACATCTGCTAAAATTAGGATGGTCAATACTTAAAACTTCTAAGAAATCCAATAGC
>CAYRHD010000045.1:0-6890 GCA_964424065.1 uncultured Alphaproteobacteria bacterium | reverse complement strand
AAACAGGGGATGATATGCATAAGCGAAACTTAATGTAAAAAAATAACGCACTTTTAACTCCTTCTTAGAAAATTAACTAAACAAGGCCTCAACGCCTGGTAATGGCTTTCCTTCTAGCCACTCCAGAAATGCCCCGCCAGCTGTCGAAACATAAGTAAAATCATCCATAGCTTTTGCCTCTGCAAGTGCCGCGACCGTATCGCCCCCACCCGCAACAGAAAGAAGTGTCCCCGTTTGAGTTAGATGAGCCGCCTCATGCGCAAGCTCTATCGTTCCATGGTTAAAGGGTGGGATTTCAAAAACCCCAAGAGGACCATTCCAGAGCAGGGTCTTAGTTTGTTTCATGCGTTCTATTATTTTAGCGCAGGTGAGAGGGCCAATATCAAAAATCTTTTCATCGTCGTGGACCTCGGAAATAACGCGCGTTTGTATACTTGGTGTATCATGCAGATCATGAGCGACAATTACATCAATGGGAAGCAGTATTTTATTGGACTTTTCTAAGATGTCTTTGGCTGTATTAACTAAGTCTGGCTCATAAAGAGATGCGCCAACTGCATGACCTTGGGCCGCTAAAAATGTATTCGCCATCGCACCTCCAATCACCAGCGTATCCACTTTTGGTAACAAGTTTTCGAGAAGCGGCAGTTTCGTGGACACTTTAGCGCCACCCACAATAGCCATGAGTGGATGCTTTGGGTTTCCCAAGGAAAGTTCAAGAGCGTTCAGTTCTTCTTCCATCAGTCGTCCTGCATAACTGGGTAAAAAATCAGCAATTCCTTCTGTTGAAGCATGGGCGCGATGGGCTGTAGAAAAAGCGTCATTTACATAGACATCACCCCAACTCGCAAGAAGTCGAGCGAAATCTCTATCATTTTCTTCTTCTTCCTTGTTAAAGCGGATGTTTTCAAGCAAGAGGATACTTCCATTCGGAAGGTTATCAATTGTTTCGTTGACTTGTGGACCAATGGGGCTTTCACAAAAGAAAACAGGCGTTGGAGACATCGCCTTTTTTAAGGCTTCCGCAATCGGTTTTAAACTTAAAGAAGAATCGTGACCTTTAGGTCTCCCCAAATGGCTTAAAATGATTACTTTTGCTCCTTGTTTGCTTAGTTCCTCTAAAGTAGGCAGAGACCGCTCAAGGCGGGTTAAATCGGTCACTTGGCCATTTTGGATGGGTAAATTAAGATCAAGCCGAACAAGAACACGCTTGTCTTTGGCGTTTAAGTCATTAAGGGTTTTGAATTTCATCGAACACAGCATGCCTTTTTTATTTTAGTCTATGCTTTGTTCAGGAAAGATTCAATTTATTTGCGTGTCGATTGTTTTTTGATAGGACAGTCCTTAACAGAGGGATTTGATGGATTAGCCTTACAATGATACCCATGATGTTCTGTATTGTAGGTAAGCGGTGGTTTGACATCAAACGCGTAGTCTTCAGAATGCATATCATCCCGATACAATTGAATTTTTGCTCCAGTCTGTCCTTGACTGAATAATGACATTGTGCCGGTTGATTTGTCGATGCATCATAAATTCATGCATTGTAAAAGGATCATTCCTTATTACTCTGAGTTTTGTTGTAGCCGAATTTCCAATCTCCGATGCTAGACTTTCCCTCCCAACTTTGAGGGATTTCAGGACAATGTTGTTTTGAATAGGCATAACTTATGCAAAAGAAGCTTCCAAGAACGAACAAGAACGGGATGATCTTCATAAGTAATGCTCCTTTTGAATTAATACATAATTCAAAATAACAGATAGTTGTTAAAAGAATGTTAAAAAATAAATAAAATGGGCAATTTATAATATAGTAAAAAGTAAAATATAATTGTATCCTTAAGTAAACATGGAGGATTGTATGAAAAAAAGAGAAGAAACACTTAGTGATTTGGAAAACATTTATACTTTGGCGCTTGCACATGAAAATTATTCCGTGGCGTTGCGCGCAAAGGAATTGATTGGTAAAGCCCAAGGTCTTTTTCGCGAGAATAAACCATATAAAATGAATATAGAGGATCTTACAGATCAAGAATTGGCTGAGCTTATTCAAAAAGTCGAAAATGAACTTGACCAAGGTAACTAAAGGAATTTAGCTTTGAATAATAAATATAAAAAAGGTGCAGATGTGAGAGAAGAATTATACCCTCCTATTGAGCCAAATTACTCTGGATACATGGAATTGGATAGTCTCCATCAAATGTATTGGGAAGAGTCGGGTAATCCAGAAGGTATACCGGTTGTTGTGGTTCATGGTGGACCGGGGGGAGGGACGTCACCTTCCATGCGGCAATTCTTTGATCCCAACCATTACCACATCATTCTCTTTGACCAAAGAGGAGCGGGTAGATCAAAGCCGCATGCAGAGCTTGAAGCCAATACCACGTCTCATCTTATTGAAGATATGGAAAAGCTTCGCAACTTTTTAAATATCCATCAATGGTATATTTTTGGGGGGTCATGGGGAGCCACCCTTGGACTTGCATATGCCGAGGAACATCCGGATCGTTGTTTGGGCTTGATTTTAAGGGGTGTGTTCCTTTGTCGTGAATCTGAATTTAAATGGTTGTTGGAAGAGGCGCGCGCTATTTTTCCTGAAGAGCATGACAGATTTCTGTCACATTTGCATCCTGAAGAGACAAAGAATTGGCAAACAATTTTGAAGGCCTATTACCAAAGAGTGACAGATCCAAAGCCAGAAATTAGACTTTCTGCGACAAAGGCTTGGAGTCGATATGAAGGTGCTCTTGCGACACTTTATCCAAATCCAACTTTAGTTTCTGCTTTTGAGATTGACGCATTTGCACTTGCGTTAGCGCGCATTGAAACGCATTATTTTATTAATGATATTTTCTTACCAGAAAATGACATTTTGAATAAAGTTCATCGCATCCGTCATATACCTGGGGTCATCGTTCAAGGCCGATATGATATTGTGTGCCCTATTATCTCTGCTTATGATCTTAAGTGTTGCTGGCCAGAGGTTGATTATCGTGTTATTCCTGATGGCGGACATTCTTCATCTGAGCCGGGTATTCAAAAGGAACTGGTGAAAATTATGGAAGAATTCAAAACAAAAGATGCACAAAGAGAAAGGAATAACGCTAGATGAAACTACGAACACTTGCAGCTCTTGCAGTTTTTTTAACCCCAACTTTAACTTATGGAGATAACACTATGTCAGTTACAACCCCTTCAGGACTTAGCTACACAGATAAAACAGTAGGGGATGGCCCTTCCCCTAAAAGAGGTGATACTGTTGTGGTTCACTACACAGGATGGCTAAAGTCAAATGATGTCAAGTTTGATAGTTCTTTGGATCGCGGAACGCCGTTTAGCTTTAAAATTGGTGTTGGGCAAGTCATTCCCGGTTGGGATGAGGGGGTGATGTCTATGAAAGTTGGCGGTAAACGTGAACTTGTCATTCCCGCAAGCCTTGGTTATGGCGCAACAGGAGCAGGTGGTGTGATTCCACCCAATGCAACCCTCGTATTTGATGTTGAACTTTTGGGGATAGAATAAAGGAGGAGATGAAAGATCTCAACATTAGTTATTAAGGAGTCTTGCCTTTACTCCCGCCGTGTCATCTCCGCGAAAGCAGAGATCCATTTTTCAGCTTTTCCCTGGGTTCCTGCTTTCGCGGGAACGACACTGACGATGAATGGAAACCTAGATTGCTTGCTTCTTCGTTCTCGCAAGGCTCCAAATATTTGCTGTAATCTCTAATGTCTGATTATCAATAACAATACTTGGTCTTTTAAAAATGGGAGATCACTTGAAAGCGCTGGAAGGAATTCGTGTCTTTGATATGACCCGTGTGTTGGCTGGTCCCTTTTGCACTCAAATTTTGGGGGATTTGGGAGCGGATGTTATTAAAATTGAAAAACCCCACGAGGGTGATGTCACGCGAACGTGGGGTCCTCCCTATGAAAAGGACACATCAGGCAAGAATACACAAGAGAGTGCCTATTACCTGAGTTGTAATCGAAACAAACGTTCAGTAACCCTTGATTTCACAACGCCTGAGGGGCTTGAACTTGCAAAAGAGCTGATCAAAAACTCCGACGTATTTATTGAGAACTTTAAGACGGGAATTTTAGCCAAACATGGGCTGGGCTACGAAGATGTCAAAAAGATAAAATCAGATATTATTTATTGTTCTATCACGGGTTTTGGTCAGACGGGCCCTTACGCCAATCGGCCTGGATTTGATTTTCAAGTACAGGGTCTTTCAGGCCTTATGAGTTTGGTGGGAGAGCCAGAAGGGGATCCCCTGCGAGCGGGTATTTCTATTTCTGACCTTGTGACCGGAATTTATAGTGCGGTGGCCATTCAGGCGGCCCTCTATCAACGAACCCAAACAGGGGAGGGACAGTATATCGATATGGCCCTTTTGGATTCCACAATGGCTCTGATGTCTTTTACAGCACAATCCTATTTGATGGGTGGCTGCTTGCCCTCACGTGTGGGAAATGCTCATCCCAACATCGTTCCCTATGGGGCCTTTCGAGCAGCAGATGGTCATGTGATTCTGA
This sequence comes from uncultured Alphaproteobacteria bacterium, assembly GCA_964424065.1. Classification (GTDB taxonomy): domain Bacteria; phylum Pseudomonadota; class Alphaproteobacteria; order UBA9655; family UBA9655; genus UBA9655. The sequence goes on along the minus strand of CAYRHD010000045.1, from coordinate 2,355 downwards.
CGATTGGGACAGATAAGCAATTTAACAATTTTTGTCGGTTTGTGGGACGGGAGGACCTAATTGCAAATCCTCGTTATATAACAAATGAAAAACGCGTCATTCATCGAAACGAAGTGATCGAAGAAATTAGTCAGATTATTAAACAATACCCGCGTCAATATTGGATTGACCATCTGGGAAAGATTGATGTTCCCGTGGGACCCGTCAATACTTTAGCAGAAGCTTTTGAGAACCCTCAAGTCAAAGCACGGCATATTGTTCAATCCCATGATACTCTGTCCTTAATTGCGTCACCCTTGCATTTGCAGGGCTCGCCTCCCTCTTATCGTTTGCGTCCCCCGCGTTTGGGGGAACATACGAATGAGGTTCTTTCGGAGGTTCTTTCTGCTGATAGATTGAAAAAACTCAAAGATAAAGGTGTGGTTTAATTATCTAATTGTTAACAATTTTTGTGTATCGTTAACTTATAAATCAAAAATTATGGAGAAAAATAATGGATAAATTTGTATATGCTTTGGGAGTGCTACTCGTTTTACCGGCTTCTGTATCTGCTGATTCTTTGAACTGTCCTTCAGTTGACGCAGTCCAGAAAGAAATTATGGCATCACAGCAAACTCCATCAGCTTTAAAATTAGCGAGTGATGTTGCTCAGAAAATTGTAGGGGATCAAAGTACTATTTCGGAAGCTCAATTTTACTATATCCTCCCTTTAACTCTCATAGAAGAGGCGACCGCTGATGGTGGTCTAAAATGTCACTATTATGAGCAAAAAGAGGTTGATGCTTCACAAAAAGGAAAGTTCTTTTTTACAATGACTCTTCAGCCAAAATCTAAATAAGTGACTTGTTCATGAACGTTTCGCAATGACTGTTTTTTTGTTTCAGGAGCATTGCGAGGAACGAAGCATTCAAGGACGAATAGCGTTTGATCGTGAACTCATATATAAAAGATCGTATGGAACGATAAGTAGCCAAATGAAAAAAAGGAGACATTTATGAAGCAAACATCACTTTCTCTTCTAATTTGCTTAAGTATTGTCGGATTTCAAGCCCATGCGATTACGACTTTGCATTGGTTTGACAATGTAAATAATGAAAACATTGATGGTAACCCTGAAGCATTATTGCGCGCTCGCAATTTGGATGAAGCAAAGAAAATTATGGGAGAGAGATTGGAAGTGGATCCCAATCTTATCGATATATGGGCACGTTTAGAGAATGGTAACAACTTCCTTATAGCGACACCTGAGCTTTGGAATAAGATTCGCGATGCGCACCAGCAAAACCGTTGGGTTAAAATCACGGTTCGTTCAAGAGAAGCTTAACCAGCAAATTAATGATAATTAAGATAATATGAGTTAAATACTCCACCGTGAGCGAGAGAGGGTTTCTGGTCTCTTGTGAAGATCATTTTCTTGTGATTCCTGAAAGTGTTTACCGAAATCGCCCTTTGGGCCGTTTTTTCTCCGACAGAGCTTAGGGCACATGACTTTGAGGTTACGCACAGAAAGCTTCCAGGGATTAGAAATACTGGATCAGGGATGGTTGTCATCATTCGTGGTGATCGGATTATTCAAAAGAGAGATAAACTTGATTCTACCAGAGGCTCTTGCGCCCATGTATTAATTGTTGAAAAGGAGTAGGAAAAAAGATTTTGGCGTTAGTCCATTGACAGATGCGATTAAATCTCTTATTTCCTTTTTAGCCTCTTATTGTGGAGGGATGGCCGAGCGGTCAAAGGCAGCAGACTGTAAATCTGCCGACGAACGTCTACGTAGGTTCGAATCCTACTCCCTCCACCAGTCTTTGCTGTTCCGCAGCTACGGCTTTCTGGCGAAGTAATTTCCACAAACTTTCTTTTTGTCATCTCCGCGAAAGCAGAGATCCATTTTTCAATTGTTTCCTGGATTCCCGCTTTCGCGGGACTGACACAGAGAAGGATAGGAAATAGTTTATGTGCCATAATGCATCTTTGAAGTCTTATCAGTGATCAGCAACCGTGATCTTGGCAGATATGATGACTCTCTGCTGTCCTGGAAGCAATAATAGAATGTGGTCATTAAAAACCATTTGAAAAAGAGGGAGAAACGTGTATAACGAGAAAAATAAAGTGGCCGGGAAATTTAGAATTCAAATAATAGGTTGCCAAGTGCTGAAATCAGCACATTATTCCCGCCGCAAGGTAGCCTTTGAATTTTATGACGCGGGTGTAGCTCAATGGTAGAGCTCCAGCCTTCCAAGCTGGCTATGAGGGTTCGATTCCCTTCACCCGCTCCATTCATTTGAAAAAGGCAATTGGGTAACGGAGAGAGAAAATGGCAAAAGAGAAATTTGAGAGAAAGAAACCGCACTGTAA
>CAYRHD010000044.1:0-7049 GCA_964424065.1 uncultured Alphaproteobacteria bacterium | reverse complement strand
AACATTTGCAAGGATCATAAATTCTTCAATAAGACGATGACTATCAAGTCGAGGACGGGGATGGATATCCCGGATATGCCCTTGGTCATCCAGAATGACTTGCTTTTCAGGAATCTCGAGATCAAGTGTTCCACGAAATTCACGCGCAAATTTCAGTAGTTCATAAGCGCCATAGAGTGGCTTAATGACAGTATCCACTAGAGGTGCCGTCTTTTCGTCAGGGTGCCCATCAAAGGCCATTTGAACTTGAGCATAAGTTAGCCTCTCAACGGACTGCATAATACCGCGGACAAACTTATAGCTCTTAAGGCGTCCCTTTGTGTCTAGCCAGAGATGAACAGCGAAACAGGCTTTGTCTTCTCTTGGTCTTAAAGAACATAAATCATTCGATAATGCTTCGGGAAGCATAGGAACAACGCGATCCGGAAAATATACCGAGTTTCCACGATGATAAGCTTCCTTATCCAGGGCACTGTTAGGTTTGACATAGTGCGCAACATCCGCAATCGCAACCATTAAATGCCAGCCTTCTTTAGGGTCGTGTTCAGCCCAGACTGCATCGTCAAAGTCACGGGCATCCTCACCATCAATGGTCACAAAAGGAATTGACCTAAGGTCTTCTCTGCTTTCTAAAGGTAACTTACGAACTTCTTCAGCTTCTTTGAGGACCTCTTCAGGAAATTCATGAGGAATGCCTTCTTGATAAATAGAGATCAGGCTAATTGTACGAGGATCGTCAAGGTTTCCAAGAACTTTAAGCACTTTACTCTGTTGAGATTTGTTTTGACGAGAGAGTTCAGCCAAGACTAGATCTCCTTCGCGCGCTATAACATCAGGGGCGAGTAGGGAATAGTCCTCTTGTCGCCTGCGATCTGTTGGTTGCAGATATAACTTGCCTCGACTTTCAACAACAGCTCCAACGACTTGATTTGTCTTTGTCGTCATCTTTTTGATAATGCGAGCGTTATAGTACCCTTCGAAATGGCGCTTGATGCGGACGAGGATATGATCACCAGGATTGACAGTAGCCGCTTTTCGGTCTGTTAGGAAAATAGGAGGCGTTTCTTCATTCATCTGAAGAGGCTTTAACAAAACTTCCCCGTCTTCTGACAACTCAGAGGTGACTTTAGCCATAATGACTGGAGGAAGGCCTTTGTGAGTTCCAAACTTTCGCTTGTGTCCCCTTTGAATCTTTCCTTCATCCGCTAACTGTTTGAGGATTTCCTTTAGCCAAAGCCGATCTGTGCCTTTTAAATTAAAGGCGCGCGCAATCTCTCGCTTACCAATTGTGGCGGGCGAAGATTTTATGAACTCAAGGATTTCCTGAGGTGTAGGCAGATGCTTTTCTTTTTTAGCCACGACTTGTCTTTGCTTTCGTGGGCCTTCCACCTTTTCGAGGAGGTGCAGATTTTTTTGCCTCAATTAGTTCAAGAGCACGTTCAAGACCAATGGTCATCACATCATCAGTCTTTTTCAAAGAAGCGAACGTTTTTCCAAGTTTGACGTAAGGTCCAAATCGTCCAATAGCGGCTGTAATGGTTTCTTTTGACTCAGGATCAACGCCCACTTCACGAGGCAGCGCACCTAAAGCTAGCGCTTGTTCAAGGGAAAATGTATCAGGGACTGCATCTTTGGGTAAAGAAACACGTTTGGGCTTTTCTTTCTTTGAGGTAGCTTCGCCCCATTGAATATAGAAGCCATAGGGACCCTTTTTTAATCTAAGTTCTTGACTTGTCTTCGGGTCAATGCCTAATAAGCGGTCATAAGGTTCAGCTTGAGCTTGCTCTTCTCCATCTTCAGGTGTGACGAGGGGGCGCGTATATTTACATTCGGGGTAATTCGAACAACCGATAAAGGCTCCAAATTTACTGAGCTTAAGGCTTAGCTTGCCTTCACCACAACGCGGACAGATATGAGGATCCTTACCATCTTCTGTGGGTTGGAACAGAAAAGCTTCTAGATCTTTTTGAAGTTGATCAAGGACTTCCTGAATTTTCAGATCTTTTGCAGCATCCGTAGAAGCGTGAAATGGTTTCCAGAATTGATTTAGCACATCTTTCCAGAAAAGATCACCATTGGAGATCTCATCGAGCTGTTCTTCCAGTTGAGCTGTAAAGTCATATTCAACATACTTCTTGAAGTAGTTCAAAAGAAAAGCCGTCACAATGCGACCGAGATCTTCCGGGATCAAAGCTTTCTTTTCATTGCGAACATATTTGCGTTCTTGGAGAACTTGTAGGATACGCGCATAAGTGGAAGGGCGGCCAATTCCCAACTCTTCCATCTTTTTCACAAGGCTGGCCTCCGTATAACGGGGAGGGGGCTGAGTAAAGTGTTGCTCTGGCAATATAGCATTCTTTTCTACAGATTCTTTTTCCTTTAAAGGAGGGAGGAGCTTGTTATCATCATCTTCTGTTTGATCTTCATCCACACTTTCGCGATAAAGTGTCAAGAAACCATCAAATACAAGGATTGATCCTGTTGCTCTGAAGGTAATTTGTTTATCTTTTGAAGTCACATCCACACTTGTTTGATCCAACTCAGCACTGGACATTTGAGAGGCCATCATACGCTTCCAAATAAGCTCATAGAGACGCATTTGATCGTTATCTAAGTATTTTGTCAGATCTTTAGGCTGCCTTCCAACGTCTGTTGGGCGGATAGCTTCGTGCGCTTCCTGAGCGTTTTTAGCCTTCGTTTTATATTGCCGTGGACTTGAGGGAAGATATTTTTGCCCAAACGTTTCTTCAATGACATGTCGCGTGCGGGCAATCGCACTTCCTTCAACTTGTGTACTATCCGTACGCATATAAGTAATAAGACCGGTTGTTTCCTTACCAATGTTCACTCCTTCGTAAAGCTTTTGAGCAATTTGCATTGTCTTGCGCGGGCTAAAGCCAAGTTTACGGGAAGCTTCTTGTTGAAGCGTAGACGTAATAAAAGGTGGGCGAGGGTGCCGCTGAGCGCGTTTCTTTTCGATCGATTCAATATGGAAAGTACCGGCCTGGATCTTTCCTTCAGCATCTTTTGCTTCCTTTTCAGAAGGAAGAGAAAACTTATCTAGCTTTTTCCCATCCAAATGGGTTAAGCGAGCCCTGAAGGCCTTTTTTTCATCCGTCAGGAAGTCGACATCAATGGTCCAATATTCTTGAGAAATAAAAGCTTCTATTTCATTTTCTCGATCGACAACCAAGCGAAGCGCAACGGATTGAACGCGCCCCGCTGAACGGCTTCCGGGAAGTTTGCGCCAGAGAATCGGCGAAAGAGTAAAGCCCACAAGATAGTCAAGGCTGAGGCGGGCAAGATAAGCATTCACAAGTTGATGATCAATCTGGCGAGGATGAGCCATGGCTTCTGCAACCGTATCTTTTGTGATGGCGTTAAAGGCAATCCGCTCAGTTTTGACGTTTTTGAGAGCTCCCTTTTCTTTGAGAATTTCTTGGATATGCCATGAAATGGCTTCTCCCTCGCGATCGGGGTCGGTTGCAAGGTAAAGATTCTCTGCTCCTTTGAGTGATTTGGCGATTGCATCAATATGCTTTTTGGAGCGTTCATCAACTTGCCAGCTCATGGCATAATCTTCATCGGGCCTAACAGATCCGTCTTTCGAGATCAGATCACGTACGTGCCCATAGCTGGCGAGGACCGTATAATCCTTGCCCAGGTATTTTTCAATTGTTTTAGCCTTTGAGGGTGACTCAACGACGACAACGTTCATAGCTCATTCCATTCTTCTTTAAGGGCAACCTTGCCTCCAGGCTGGCGCTCTAAGCGTCCCGCAATTTCCATTTCGAGAAGCACACTCATAATTTCTGATGCCGAGAAGTGACATTCTCGGATCAATTCGTCAATACTTATCGGAATAATGTTTAAATTTTCGTTAACAATCTTGCGGATTTTTGTCAGCGAATGAGAGGGTAGGGGAGGTTCTATGTGTTTTTCTTCCTCTTTCAGCTCCATTTTGGTTTGGGGTAAAATTTCTTTCACAATATCTTCCATGGACTCAACCAGAATGGCCCCATTCTTGATCAAGTAATTACAGCCTCGTGCACGGGGATCAAGGGGATGGCCAGGGATGGCAAAGATGTCACGGCCTTGCTCTAAGGCATAGCGTGCCGTAATCAGTGATCCGGACTTAATAGCAGCTTCCACAACAAGAAGGGCTCTGGATAGTCCGGAGATAATCCGATTGCGTCTTGGGAAAAGGGTCGCATGGGGCTTTGTGCCATAAGGAGATTCGGTTAAAAGCAATCCCTTGGCTGCCATTTGATGATAGAGCGATTCATTCTCAGGGGGGTAAATCTGATCAATTCTATTTCCCAAAACCGCAATCGTTCCTGTCTGGAGGCTTCCTTGATGGGCGCTGGTGTCAATGCCCCGAGCTAGACCTGAGCTAATGGTCCAACCATTTTCTCCCAACTCTTTCGAAAAATGGTATGCCATTTTCTTGCCCATAGCTGATGCATTTCGAGCCCCCACAATCGCAAATTGAGCGCATTGGAGAAGGGAAATGTCTCCCTTAGCTATCAGGACAGGGGGAGGAGCAGCAATGTGTCTCAGAAGCTCTGGATAGAAGCTGTCGTGAAAGGGGATGATCTGAGCTCCACAAGCAAAAGTCTCTTCGATCTCTTGAAGAACTTTATCCAGAGGTGCGATTTTCAATTGCCTTTTTAAACCACCCTGCCGCGCAAGGTCGGGCAATACCTCTAATGCCTTCTCGGGTGTTTGATATCGTTTGATGAGCTCGTGAAAAGTTGCAGGCCCCACATTTTCAGAACGGACCAATTGTAACCAGCTGATAAGCGCGGTGGGCGATTTAAGAGCTTTCTTTGCTAGATTGTCCAATTTTTGGTTCGCTTCCTCTGAGTAAACGCCCTATATTCTTGCGGTGTGCCCAAAGAATAAGGATAGCTAACGCAATACATGTACCAACCAGCGTGCTTCCTGATAAAATAGACGTGAATATCGGACTGAGAATGACTGTGACGATTGAGGCGAGAGACGAATAGCGAAAGACAACAGCAATGGTTGCCCAGCAAATCAGAGACATCAAGGCAAGAGGAAAGCTGAGAATGAAGAGCGCCCCGAAAGCCGTTGCCACACCTTTACCACCTTTAAACCCGAGCCATATGGGCCAAATGTGGCCCACAACCACAAGGATTGCGCAGTAGTGTATCATGTCAGGAGTAAAAATAAGGGGTAATATGACTGCTGCACTTCCTTTGAAAACATCCATAAGCAATGTCAGACCAGCAGCAATATAATGGCCGGAACGGAGGATGTTCGTTGCGCCCGTACTTTTTGAACCGGTTTTACGGGGGTCTTTGAGATTAAAAATTTGGCTGATCAAGAGTCCCGATGGGATTGATCCCAGCAAATAAGCCGTGCAGAGAACAAGGATTTGATTGGTGAGCATATGAACCCTTTATTGTTATTATAGAGATAGTTTACAGGTTAAAGATGCGTCGTCAATACGGATGTGAAGATGGATGGTGCTGATGTGATGGCATTGTGTTCATCGAAACAATTATGGCTTGCCACATCGGGCTAAGGCACTCGTAACGACGCAGAGAGAAATAAAACCTTCACTGCGAGCAAAGCGAAGCAATCTATCTTTATTGTCTTTCCCTGCTGTAGCGGGAATCCAGGAGAAAAGTTGATAGATGGATCCCCGTCTCCGCGGGGATGACAAAAGAAGGACGGGAATGATAAAAGACGAACGAAGATGAAAGAGTGGAAATCGCAACTAACCATATGATAAAGAATAGATAAATTAGAAATTGTCATTCCTTGCTGTAGCGGGAATCCAAGAAACAGTTTAGAGAGTTAATATCTCTGCCAGAGGTGATGGTATTGATTTAAAGTTCTTCTGCGATAATTGAATAAATTTGCCTCATTCCTAACATTTACAAACTCCCCAAAATATGAAACCATAACAGCATAACAGGGAACATATCATGCGTTATACACTTATTATCAGCCTCATGCTCATAAACACAGCGCTGGCCATCAAGGACTCAGACTATGGGGAAGGCTTAAAAGCACCCAACTATCTGGAATTTCCCCCTAGTCAGGATCTCCGGTTCCTGGGAACCACGGATTCATGGAGCGGTGACTCGGATAGTGGGAGTGGAGGCTGCGCGAGTTGTGGGTCGTAGGAAATAAAAAAAGCTGTTAGCCATGATCAAAACATGATACAAATAACTAAACCTAAATGAAATAGGTTATTGAAAAACAATGGGAGAAATACGATGAAATTTAAGATTATAAATTTAGGATTGCTAATAAGCCTATTATGTACAGGTCTTAATATAAACTCAGTGAATGCGGCTGAAATTCATGGTGACACTAGAATTCTCGATCTTGATCGAGCTGGATCTATAGCTCTCTGTAATGATGGTCAGCCGACGGATACTTGTACAAGTGAGTTTGGTGATACAATTTGTACGCCCCTTTGTGCAGCTCTGCAGCAAGCCAAAGGGATGATTCTCAGTACTTTATGTAAAGACCCTGCTGTGCAAGGTTCTTCAAACGCAAACTGTCAAAATCTATGTGGTGCTACAGGAACTCTTTCCGATTTAGCCTGCTGCCTCAAAGCAGAAGGCAGCAAAGTTGAGTGGAAAACAGATGGTGCCATTAGCACAGTTTGTGGTGTCTTTTCAGCGGCACAAAAGACAGTAGGTGCATGTGAAAAAGTTCAATTGTTAGCAACCTATGGCCAATACATGTGTTGTGAACTTGGCTTAACAAAGACAGCTATTGGACCATGTCTTAGTGGAGCCAATATGAGCTGTAGCTTCACGCCAGATCCAGCATGTGCAGCTTCAACTAAAAAATAAAACTGTCAAATAGTAGCTTAAAACCACTCCCTCGAGGGGTGGTTTTTTTATTATATTAGTCAATACCTCCACCTGTGGTGGAGGGTTGGAAAAGTTATACAATATATGCAAGATACCTCTACGCTTGGATCACGGAGTGAAACAAGAGTAGAGGTTATCAACTTATTTTCAACAGTTCTATGATAAAGAAATGACAAGGCGAAAATTCTA
>CAYRHD010000043.1:0-7165 GCA_964424065.1 uncultured Alphaproteobacteria bacterium | reverse complement strand
TATACAGGCTTTTTAGTAGTTAAGACATGAGGATTGAATTTAAGTCTCTTGTCTTTTTTATACCTCCAAGCCAACAGCTTTCCTTACGTTCTGTCTGTTTGCCAAGCTTTTTCCCGGACACTAGTGGGCTTTCATGCATATGACATCTTTTATAGGGTCTATTCCTCCAAATTCAGAAGAGCCACATTGCCACCGGTTGCCATGATGTTATTACTATAAGTCCTCTCAACACCAAAGCGTGGAAGATAATGGGGACCACCGGCTTTAGGACCTGAACCGGAAAGACCTTCTCCTCCAAAGGGCTGGACGCCGACCACCGCTCCAACCATATTTCGATTAATATAGAGGTTCCCTGCATGCCCCAATCGACGCAATTCCGCCATTGTGCGCTCAATTCGGGTTTGAAGCCCCATGGTTAACCCATAACCCGACTGATTGATTGACTGGATGACTTTCTCCAAGTCCTTGCCCTTAAAGGAGGCCACATGCAAGACAGGACCAAAGACTTCCCGCCTAACATCCGCTATCCTCGCTACTTTAATTAATGTGGGCGCCACAAACGTATCCGCAAAATCTTTACAAACCGTCCTAGCAAATGGTTTATGCATTTTAATGTAGGCCTCAATATCATCCCTGGCATGGGCATCAATCACAGGTCCCACATCCGTTGATAGCCACTGGGGATCACCCACATTCAGTTCTTCCATGGCCTCTTTCAACATAGCCAACAGGGGTTCGTATATGTCTTCTTGAATAAAGAGGATGCGCAAGGCTGAACATCGCTGCCCCGCACTCTGAAAAGCCGATGCAATCACATCATCCACCACTTGTTCAAGTAAGGCTGATGAGTCAACAATCATGGCATTGAGCCCACCGGTTTCTGCAATAAACGGGACAATCGGTCCTCCGCGTTCCGCCAAAAGACTTTGGATATCTTGAGCTGTTTGCGTGGATCCTGTAAATACCACTCCCTTAATCCGTAGATCCTTAATCAATGGCGTCCCCACCGTACTTCCTGATCCATAAAGAAAATGAAGAACTTCCTTTGGAACGCCTGCTTCATGGAGGACTTTAATGGCCTCAAAACCAATGACTGGCGTGGCACTTGCTGGCTTTGCAATCACGGCATTGCCTGACGCCAAAGCAGCCGTTACTTGTCCCATAAAAATGGCCAGCGGAAAATTCCAAGGACTAACACATGCAAAGACTCCCCTGCCCCTTAAGCTGAGTTGGTTCAATTCACCTGCAGGTCCCGGTAACGTGATGGGGTCTCCATAATATTTCAAAGATTCAATGGCATAATAGCGGCAGAAATCAACAGCCTCTCGTAATTCCGCCACAGCATCTGGAAGCGTCTTTTTAGCTTCTGTGATGAGGAGATTCAGGAATAGTCCGCGTTTTTCCTCAAGCATGTTCGAAGCACGTATTAAAATCTCAGCCCGCTTTTCAGCAGTCATCAAATCCCAAGCTTCTTGATGTTTAGAGGCTTGATCCAACATCTTTCCTAAATCTGCCTGAGTTGCTTTTTTAAATGACGGACGATCAGAGGGAGTTGCTTCAATATCCTTTTTCAGTTCTTCAACGATCTTGCGCTTATTCAAATCATACCCATGAGAGTTCACGCGGGCATTTCCGTACAAATCCTTTGGCAGCGGAATTTTAGGATGAAGGCCAGGTTCATGGGAGTCAAAAAACGTCCAAGGATCTCCGAGTATTTCTTGGATCGACAAATCTTTATTGTAAATTTTATGAACGAAGGAAGTATTCGCCCCATTCTCCAACAAACGACGCACGAGGTAAGGCAGTAAATCTCGATCCACTCCCACTGGCGCATAGACACGCACCGCAATGGGATCTTCTTTTTGGATAATGGAATAAAGTTCCTTTCCCATCCCCTGAAGACGTTGGAACTCAATGTCTTTTCTGCCCTTAGCCATCTCCATAACAGCAGAAACCGTAAAGGCATTATGAGTTGCAAACTGAGGATAAAGATGGCCTTCTGCTTTTAAAAGCAGTTGTGCACAAACTAAGTAAGAAAGATCGGTTGCCGCGCGACGTGTAAATACTGGATAATTGGAAAAACCACCCACCTGGGCAATCTTTATTTCCGTGTCCCAATAGGCTCCCTTCACCAAGCGAACCATCATCGGCCTTTTGGTTTTTTTGCTTACCTGTTCCGCCCAATGGATAACCCCTGGAGCTGCTTTTTGATAAGCTTGAACAGCAAGGCCAAAGCCATCCCACCCTCCCAACTCGGCAGAAGCACATACTTTTTCCATGAGCTCAAGTGACAGCTCAAGCCTTGAGGCTTCCTCTGCGTCAATGGTTAAAGCCATGTTGGACTGCTTTGCAAGTGAACACAGCTCAACTAAGTCAGGCAAGAGTTCTTCAAAAACCTCTTCTCGATGGGCAAAGTTATAATGGGGGTGAAGAGCAGAAAGTTTGACCGAAATACTATCTTTTTCAAAGTGAGATAACCCTTCCTTTTGCTGGAGACCAATCTCTTGAATGGCATGAGAGTAAGCCTTCATATAAGCCTTTGCTGTTGATTTTGTCCGTGCCCCCTCTCCCAACATGTCAAAGGAATACCGATCTTGCGGTGTCTTATGAGCTCTTTTGACGGCAGATTCGATAGATTGCCCAAGAATAAACTCATGACTCATAAATTGCATAAAAGTGCGAAATGCTTGAAGTGTGAATGGTTGGGTTAACTTTGACAAAGAGGATTCTTGAACAAACTTTGCAAAATCGAGTCCCCAACGAGAAGCTTTAATAAGTAAGTCATCTTTGCTTTTTGATTTTCGCCAAGATCTGCCCGAAAGCTTATCTTCTAACAAAAGATTTTCTGTATAAGCATCAGGGATCCGCAAATAAGCCTCAGCAAGGGTCATCAACGACCGCCCTTCTGCTTCCGTCAGAGGAAAAGCCTGAAGAAATTTTTGGATATTAAACCCACGAAGTGGCTCCTTTCTTACTTTCTCGGCCCAGTCTGTTGCCCGTTTTAAAATGGATTTATGGTTTTCATTAAGAGACGCAAGCTCTTTTAAGAAATCATGAACAAGCTTCGCCTCGTCTTCGTGAGCCCTCTTTTCAATTTCTTTATATTCAGGAAGGTGATCTTGAAACAACATGAGAACCCTTTCAATTGGCTAGAGTGTCAGGCAATTTTTTTCGGCAAAGGAGCGTTTGCCATATTTTCTTCAATTTGCGAAGCAGTGGGAAGACTTGCTTGAGCGCCGTAAGTTAAACAAGCAAGCGCGCTACCAACCGATGCTTTTCTTAAGGAGGAGGAAAGATCCATGTCTTCATCTAATGCGGCTGCTAATATACCGACAAAAGCATCTCCTGCCGCCGTCGTATCAATAGGATTGATTTTCATAGGTTTGACTTCCCATGTTCCTTCTGGTGTGGAGGCTATAGCCCCTTCACTACCTAAGGTTACAATGCAGGTGATCTCATACATCGCTGTAATTCGTCTGGCCACAACTGCCGGTGAGATAACATCGAACTCTAAATGCAAACCTAATGTTGTAGCCTCATTTTGATTCATGATCAGCACATCTATCTTTTCAAGAATATCAATGGGTATCGCATAGGCTGGTGCTAAATTCAAAACAATGCGAGCACCGAACTTCTTCGCACGTTTAATAAGCTTCCAATTCTCTTCCGCTGGCGTTTCCATTTGCAAAAGTAAAGTCGAGCCTTTTCCTAAAAGAAAATCAGGAATCTCCGCTTCTTTAAGGCTATGATTTGCACCACTGGCAACCGTGATCATATTTTCGCCTAAGGAATCAACACTGATGGCAGCACAACCCGTGGAAAAATTTTTATCAACAGATACACCAACTAAATCAACGCTCGTTCTCTCAAGAGAACGTAAAAGGTACTTACCAAAGTCGTCATCCCCCACTTTCCCAAAAAGTTTGACTTCCGCGCCTGCCTTTGATGCAGCAACGGCTTGATTTCCCCCTTTTCCTCCGCCAATTAACTGATAAGAAGGACACAGAACGGTTTCTCCCGGACGTGGCAATTTGTCAACGCGCAAAACCATGTCAATGTTTAAGGAGCCAAAAACGATGATCATAAGAGACTTTCTTTCACCTTGTGTTAGATAGGAACGAACATAAAATAATATCTTTCATAATGAAAGACTAGACAAAAGATAAAAATTAAGATGTTATATGGGAATATATAAAGTTAGTATCAAATTTTAGGGGCTTTGGGGGATGCAATCTTATTATCTTAGTGCAATAAGAATCATAGCAATTATTACTGTTTTTTGCTTATTTGGTGAATCCCATACCTATGCTAGAAAAAGCGCTTCCATTGTTATTTGTGCAGAAACGGGAAAGGTTCATCACGAACATAACCCAGATGTCATTGTGCACCCGGCATCATTAACAAAGATGATGACAATGTACTTAGCCTTCAAGGCCCTTAGGAATGGTCACTTAAAACCAAATCAAAAGCTTTATGTTTCAAAACATGCTTCACGTCAGATTCCAACAAAGCTTGGTTTAAAAGCAGGCACAACAATCATGGTTAAAGATGCTCTTCTTGGTTGTGTTACAAAGTCAGCCAATGATGCGGCCGTTGCGATTGCAGAACAATTAGGAAACGGTTCAGAGGCTAACTTCGCTAAAATGATGACTGCGCAAGCACGTAAATTAGGCATGAAAAATACAACTTTTACGAATGCTTCGGGCGTACCGAACAATCGTTCACCCAATCTTTCAACAGCTCGAGATATGGCCATACTCTCTCAGGCTCTTTACAAACATTTCCCAAAGGAATCTAAGCTCTTTAGTCAAAGAGAGTTTGTGTACAAAGGAACAAGATACGCAAATCACAATAAACTCCTTGGTGTGGTCCCTGGAGTCGATGGCATCAAGACAGGGTTTACAAATGCGGCTGGATTTAATTTAGCAGCTTCTATGCGGCGTGATAACAAGCATATTATTGCTGTTGTCTTAGGGGGTGAAAACCGCCATGCTCGTGACAGAAAGATGAAACAACTTCTCGAAGCAGCTTATAAGACGGGTCACAAAGGAAAACATGTAGCCCCTTATAACTCTATTGAAGACCTTCTTGTTGAAATGGCAAGTGCAGAAACTTCCTATTCTAAACTTGCTCCAAGAAAGCCAGGCATTCAAAAAGGCGTTTATACCTCCCGAAATCATAAAGTCCGAGTTGTAAAAGCAAAATACTCCAACTTGGATGAGCTTCTGCAGGAAGTTGAAAAGACCCCCCCACAAAAACAACAAGTTAAAAAATCAAGGAAACGCGCAAATCTACAGCCTATGCAAAAAAGGACAAGTGCTGCAAAAAAAAACCTCACAAAAAAGAAAAAGCCTAGAGTAAACACATCAGGTAAAAAGAAAGCCTCATCCAATAAACTTTCTAAACAAAGAAAGATATAGCCTTTGAGCAAGCTTCTACTATTTCTTGCTCTCTCAATTGGCTTTACAACAAATGCAAGCGCCATCCCCTCAAAGGTAGTCATCATTCGTCACGCAAACCGTCTAATACCCAATGGACAGTGCCTTTCTTTAAGTGGTTTAGAAAGAGCTGAGTCCCTCGCAATTTACTTTTCACACTCCCCTGAGTACTCTTCAAATCCCATAAGCCATATCTTTGCTGCGTATAGTGGGGAACCCCGACCCTATTTAAGGTGTAGACAAACCGCCGAACCCATAGCCACGAGATTACAAATTCCATTGAATATAAACTACAACAATGAAATTGGTAATAAATTGGTACATGATATCTTGACACAAGAAAAATATGATAAAGCAATTATTCTTATTTGTTGGAATCATTTGAGCATTCCTGAGCTTTTAAAAGAGTTTGGCGTCGATAATCCAGGTCTTTGGGCTAAAGATGTCTTTGATCAAATGTATATTATAACCTTTGATAAAGATGGCAAACCTTCCGTTGAAACGCATTTGCAAAAACTTATGTTTGGCGATCGACAGTCTTTAGACGATAAGCCCTCCTCTCTC
Source organism: uncultured Alphaproteobacteria bacterium (assembly GCA_964424065.1). Lineage (GTDB taxonomy): Bacteria > Pseudomonadota > Alphaproteobacteria > UBA9655 > UBA9655 > UBA9655. The sequence goes on along the minus strand of CAYRHD010000043.1, from coordinate 1,163 downwards.
CCTGAAATTAATATGCCTTGCCCTCGATATTAACAATAGGGGAAGCCCCAAAAAGGGTGATTTCTTTATCTCTCTTCAGCGAGTCATAAGTTTATTGATGGTACCCATCATTTCAAGCCCTTAGTCCCTAGTAATACTAATGCTTCAGTTCCAAAAATATGTGTAATGCTTTATTTTTCTTGACAATTGAATCGAATAGAATAAAAGTTTTCTAGTAATTTCTTTATTTTATAGGTGCAACATGCAAAATCATTTGTTTTTCTTAACATCTTTTCTCATGGTTTCTTCTTCTCTTATAAGTACTTCACCACTATCTGCCCGACTTATAGCAAACGACAGTGACATTATCGATCTACGTACCGTGGGACATTCTAAGTTCTTAGACCATAGAGCTAAAAAAGTTGTCGCGCACCTTCGACTTTCAGACAAAGGTGACTTGACTACGAATACAGATGAAACAAAGAGACGTCAATTTTATATGACCGGAGACGGAGATTGTTTCTTTCACGCCATCCCTCAGCTTGTTGATGGCAAAGAGGGTGAGCCACAACATCATATCACCCGCGCCGATGCTGTCAGCTTATGGCTGCAACATGCAACTGATAGGAACGTAAGGGATATTTGTGCCCCTGAAATATTTGAAATGTTTATGGCTAGCTTAACACACCAAAGCGATCATCAAACGGGTCTACCATCTGTTATGACTAATAAGCCTCTCTATCGAGAATTTAAGGAATCGCTCAGTGATATACGCAGACGAATGAATCCGATGGGTCCATATGACTGGGAACGCTTTCTATTACTAAGCGAAGAAACTGAATTAAAAAGACGCATATTGACTGAGTATTGCGCAGCTGAAGAAACGTTCCGCAGCTATGTCACGCATGTTCTATCTAGCGCTAGTAAATTCATGATGTTTTCTCAAGATGTTCTTGATCAACAGCAAGTAACGTTTTTTATTGACGGACTAGCTTATATTTTGAGAAAGAACCTTGTAATATGGAATTCTCACATTGACAACCCTCAGCTTATACAAGTTCACTCTTACTCTCCCCCCAATGCAGCAGGAACTTGGGAAGTTTTCCAAACGAAAGACCATTTTAACAGGCTCGTACCTGTTACTGATGCGGAGGGACTTCGTCTGCTTTTGCGAGTCGAAGTCC
>CAYRHD010000042.1:0-7949 GCA_964424065.1 uncultured Alphaproteobacteria bacterium | reverse complement strand
CGACGGCTTCAACGGCTTTTTGTGCGGCATCAAAATTACCCGTGTGCCCCACCATGTCTGTATTTGCATAATTCACAACGATGAGAGCATATTTTTCACTTTGAATGGCTTCTACAAGCTGATCTGTCAGTTTATAAGCGGACATCTCAGGTTTTAAATCATAAGTTGCAACTTGAGGGGAGGGGACCAAGATTCGATCTTCACCCGGAAAATTCTCCTCTCTTCCTCCATTAAAGAAAAAAGTGACATGAGCATATTTTTCTGTTTCCGCAATCCGGAGTTGTTTCCATCCTTGCTGGGAAACTATTTCCCCTAAACTGTCTGTAATTGGCTTTGGGGGAAATATAGAGCGCATCCATTGGTTCAAAGTTTGAGAGTACTCGGTCAGACCGAGGGTTGCTGCAAATTGAATTTGGACACCTCTTTTGAATTCAGAAAAATCGGGGTCTAAGAAAACCGTTAGAATTTGACGTGCTCTGTCAGCTCGAAAATTAGCCATCAAAAGGCCATCACCATCTTTCATCCCGGTGTATGGGGCGATGGCTACGGGAGTCACAAACTCGTCTGTTGTTCCTGAGGTATAGCATTCTTTTACATAATCAAGAGGACCTTGAATCTTGGGTAGCCCCTCAACAATCGCTGTATACGCTTTTTCAACACGGTCCCATCGCTTATCGCGATCCATCCCATAGTAACGTCCACCTATTGTGGCGAGTCTGACAAGCGGATGAGATTCTATAAATGTTAAGAAAGCGCTTAAAGTGTCAAGGGCATTTTTAGGTGGGGTGTCTCGTCCATCCAAGAATGCATGAATTGCCACAGGAATTTCATTCTTTGAAAGGATCGACGCTAAAGCTTGGATATGGTTAATGTGAGAATGAATGCCCCCCGGGGAGAGAAGGCCTAGAAGGTGACAGGTCCCTTTTGATTTCTTCAAGGCTTGCATGAAATTTATGAGAGAGCGTTCATTTTCAAGAGTGTTGTCTTCTATGGCTTTATCAATGCGGGGCAAATCTTGAAGAATTAATTGGCCGGAGCCAATATTCATATGACCAACTTCGGAATTCCCCATTTGTCCTTCAGGGAGTCCAACATTTAACTCAGAGGCTTCTAATAGAGTATGGGGAGAGTGTTTAACGATGTTGTCCCAATGTGGGGTGCGCGCCGCGGAAATGGCATTATTGTTACCATCCTCTCGGTGCCCCCATCCGTCCAGAATGCATAAAATAACTGACTTTTTCATAGATACCTTCTTTTGATACTTCAGGATTCTAGAGAAAATATGTTGGAAAAGCTAGGGGGTGTAGTGGATTTTTAGAAACGCGGAAATCCTTTTTGATGGGTTCAAAAGTTCCTTCTAAAGCGAAGGCGAAATGTCAAAAAATGCTGCTTAGAGAAAACTAAGCAGCATTGCAAAAACTCAAAAGAGAAGAATTTGCTATTCTTCTACTGAAAGTGGAAGAGTAGAGGCTTCTTCAATATATTCCTTAGCAAAACAAGGTGTATCCCCTTCCATTTTGAATCGGTGAGGAAATAGTTTAGCTTTGGTGCTCCAATGTTTGTGTAACTTAGGGTTTTTAATTCGACTAACAGGAGCTTGAGGAATCCATTGGATCAGAGAAGGATCTTGTTCTTTTTTCGTTGGCATATTATCTGGCTTAAGAGCAATTCCTCTCCTTCCTACTTTTTCCTCATTATCATGCAGTGAGGGTAAAGATTTCCCGGCTTCTGCTGCTTGAAAACTTGTAAGAGCAAAAACTGAAACCATAAAACTAAATAACACATTTTTCATAAATATTTCCTTACCATATTTGTTAACAAAATTCCGTCTATTATAAAAAAACATCTATGTCAAAATCTTTTATTTGGTTTAAATTTTAATAAAATTTTAGATAGTATTTTATTATTTTGAGAGGAATTGAGTGGAAAAGCAGGTTGCTTTATAGCTGTATTCTTTACATTTAGAAATTTGCTGAGAGAGAAATGATGGAATTTCTGATTTTTATTTTTGCGCTAAGGGCCTCTAGAAATGTCATCCCCGCGAAAGCGGGGATCCATTGATATTTTCTGAATTCCCGCTTTCGCGGAGATGACACGGCGTAAGTAAGGATACGATTAACTTTTCAACATAGTTGATCCACAAAACAGTCAAGCTTCTAAGCAATCCGTTAAATGAAAATTATAGCATTATTTGTCTTACTATTCTGAACCTTTATCTTCTCTTAACTGTTTTAGTTTGTCGTTTGCCTTTTTGGCTTTTTCTTCATGTTTTTTGGCCTTTTTCGCTGATTTTTGGGCCTTTTCATCTGCTTTTCTTGCTTCTCTTTCTGCAGAGGATTCATTTCTCTTTTCTTTCTTTTTGGTCATTTTCTTATCTGTTTTCCACTTACCGCGTCCAATCAGATTTCCAGCTTTTTCTGCAAATTTTTCACCTTCCCTTTTTGTATTCTTTGCAAGGCGTTCGCGATCATCTTTAGAACTCTTTTTATCTTTAAGTTTTTCAGTTTCTGCATTCGCTTGAGCAGTAGCTCGTTTTGTCTCGGCAATTTTTCTTTCAAGTTCTGCTTTTGCTAGTTGTTCTTCTAACTCTTCTCTTGTTGGCTCTTTTCTCGGAGCTGCGCGTTTAATGCCGCTTCCTCCAGAGTTTGAAGATGAATCATCATCAGACTTTGCAGCATATCCAACACCTGAACTGAGGAGGCCCATAAATAAAGCAAGTACAGTAAGTTTTTGTATTTGTGACATCTGGAATACCCTTTCTTTCAATAAATAATGACACACTATCGCTCGATATTAAATTTGAACACGTGAGGCATGTCAATGGTTGAAAATTACCAGCGTTGAATTTTTCTACAATGCACGCCTTTTTGATCAAGTAAAATATAGTTTTTTTGCTGCAGAATAGCCTTTTGATGGTGTCTTGAAAAATAAAATAAATATATGTAGCTATTTTTCGTTTTATACCATACATATAAGTTAATCTTTTTTCACTTCTCTTAAGTACTGGTTACCCCATGAAAAATTTTGATTCTTTTGGCCTTCCTTCTTTCTTGTGTAATTCACTCGAAAAAATGCAAATATCTGTGCCAACGCCTATTCAAGCACAAGCCATTCCTAAAGGTCTTCAAGGGCATGATGTCTTAGCGTCTGCACAAACAGGGACGGGAAAGACCATGGCATACCTGATTCCTTTGATTGCAAATCTGGTAAAATCCTCAACAAGTTCTGCCCTCATCATGGCGCCCACACGCGATCTGGCTATGCAAATTCAAGATACAGCTCGCCGTCTTTTGGGGAGAGAACTTGAAATCGTCCTTCTGATCGGTGGGACACCAATGTCTAAGCAACTTTTTGCACTTAAGAAACGTCCGCGTTTAATCATTGGAACGCCCGGTCGTATTAATGATCATTTGGTGCGAAAATCATTACGCCTAGAAGAAACAGCATTTTTAGTTCTTGACGAAGTCGATCGCATGCTCGATATGGGTTTTAGTGAAGATATCAAGAAAATTGTGCAACACCTTCCTAAAGAACGCCAAACCTTTATGTTTTCCGCAACGCTTCCGCCAAGTATTGAAACTCTTTCTTTAACGTATTTGAACAATCCTGAGCGGCTTACGATAGGATCAACAACTGAGCCAATCCATAAGATCAAGCAAGAGACTCTTCAAACCTTAGGTGCAGAAAAGTATCCTTTTCTTTTGAAAGAACTTGAGAAGCGGGAAGGGTCTATTCTTGTTTTTGTGAAAACAAAGCATGGTGCTGATCGACTGGCAAAGAAATTAACAAATGAAAAACATCCCGCTGCTGCTGTGCATGGAGATTTAAGGCAAACTAAACGTGAGAAGGTCATCAGAGATTTTCGAAACTTGAAAATGCGTATTATGGTTGCAACAGATGTTGCCGCACGTGGACTGGATATTCCTCATATACGGCATGTAATTAACTATGACCTCCCCCAATGCCCCGAAGATTACATTCACCGCATTGGACGAACAGGACGGGCTGAAAAAGAAGGATCGGCCATATCTTTGATTTCCCCAGATGAAAGCCAAAAATGGAAGCGCATTCATCAGCTTATTCATACGGGTGACAGTGGTCCTGAGCCTCGGCCTGCAAAACGAAAGAAAAGAGACGAGCGCTCATTTGCAAAGAAAAAAGCTGAAGGATTTTCTCAAAAGAAAAGAGATGAACGTCCCTTTAGGAAGAAAAGAGATGAAAGCTCATTCGGAAAGAAAATGGCTGAAGGTTCTTCAGAACGGACAAGAGATGAAGGATTATTCGGAAGGAAAAAAGCTGAAGGATCCTCGAAAAGGAAAAGAGATGAGAGCCCCTTCAGGAAGAGTAGAGATGCGGGATCGTTCGGAAGGAAAAAAGCCGAAGGTTCATCAGGAAAAAAAAGAGACGAAGGATCATTCGGAAGGAAAATGGCTGAAGGTTCTTTCGAAAAGAAAAGAAAGCGTTTTGGAAAAGAAAATGGGAAGGGCTTTGGAAAAAGCTATGGTAAGCGTTTTGACAAGGGACCTGGAAAAGATCAAAGAAAATCTGAAGGAAGACGCGCTTTTTGAGCCAAGGAATTTCCATTATAAAATCAAGCCCAATCACAAAGCTTAGCTTTGTCTAATATAGCCTATAACTGAAGCCTATTTGCTTTCAGATCTTTTGTGGGTTACGCGCTTATTCACCTTCCCTTAGAAACCTCCCTAAACAAAAATTATGAGAACTTTAGTAGAATCTAAGCGGCTCTTTAAACTAGAAGGCCTAAAGATAATAATTCACAGTTATAAAGTTGTTTGCGTAAAAATTGTTGGCATAAATTTCTATGAACATAACTTAAGGAAGGAATGAAAATGATAATAAGAAGTATCGCCCTTGCGGGAGTAGCCTTACTAGCAACCGAAACGGCCCATGCTATGCTTTCCAGTCATCTGCTAAGAGAAAGTGAATCAATTGTATCACGCGCGCTAAAGGCTCGGCATCCAATTGGCACTATGCAACGTGGTCTGTGCGATGGACCACGAGGGCGCCATTATTCTACAAGTATTCCTGCTAAAACAACCGTGAATGACCTTGTTGATATGCTCTGGTCCTCAGTAAATGGCACACCGAATTCATCAACTCCAAGGGATGTTAATAAGGCTGCTACAACAATGTACATGTGCTATCCAGGAATACCCATTAACCCTTCAACACTTGATGGCATGCTTGATCCCTCCAATCCAAGAGGAAGTATAGCGTCTTTAGAATATTTTTCTGCCATGATGGTAAACAGCATAAGTGATATTGAAAAATATGCATACGCGCCTACAACTTCTACTGTTACAGGGGCGTATGGAAGCGTTTTGCGGGCTGCAAATGCGACTGCTGGTGATTTTAACCGTGATGAACTAGAACGCTACGAGGAAGCAAGAAGTATTCTGTTTACTAAAAAGCCTAGTTTGTTTCGGGGCAAACCTCCGGTAGAGGATGATTCGGAAGCTTATGTCCAATTCAAAGAGAAAAGGCAGCAGTATCAAAATGCGGTAATAGCATTTAATGCAATGAAGCTTTCTTTGGATCTTTCAAATCCGGTTGATCAGAGAACCTGGATGCTTTATGGGACACAACTTCAAAGCAACATAGATAATGCTTGGGCCGAATGGAATGCTGCTTATAAAACTGATATAGAAAGTGCCTTGGCTATTTTGGGTAGTACGCTTAGAAATGGTATTGGAAAAGAAATAGCAAGAGCTGACCAGTTATTCACTTCGGCTCCTATTCCCTCTGTATTACCTGGAGGAGCTCCGTGGTATCCAGTCTACACATTCCCCTCAAGATGGTGGTCTATGGACGCACCTGGCTGGACGACGCTCACTGTCAGTGCAAAAAAATCATATGATCATCTTGAACGTCATTCAAGATCTTTTAGTGCAGGTGGCGGTTTTTCAGCTGGTCTATTTTCCTATGGTGGAAGCTATGGAAGTACAACTGATTACGGAGAAGAGCAACACTCTACTTCTAACTTAGACATGTCTATGGAAGTAGCCTTAGTAGAATTACACAGACCTTGGATGGTAACCGATTGGATGAAATCTGATACATGGTATATGCAAGGTAAAAGAGCAGGTGCAATTTCGTCAGGCTCAGTCAAGGGTAACACTAATCATATGGTCATCCCTACAGTACCTAATAGACTTATTGTTGCCAGAAATGTTGTACTTAAAGCTGACTGGGGTCAGACAACAAGTGACTATTTTACACGACATGTTCAGACAAAGCAAAGTTTTGGATGGGGTCCGTTTAAAGTAAATGGTCAATACGAACAAAATGATCATAGTGAAAATCATGGCTACAACTTTGATGGATCAAGGTTAGAGATAAAAGGTATGCAGATTATTGGCTTTGGAGCTTCAACTCCTCCGTATTCTGCGCCTATAACTGATCCAAATCTTCGACGATAAATCGAAATCCAGCCAAAGTTAATTCTTGGTTGAATTATTACTTATTGCGTCCTGGGCTTCTTATGAAGCCCAGGACCGTAGTTTTTAATTTGTTTCAGTTATCTATCTATTGTGAAGTGATACCTATGTTCTGGAAAGATGAAGGCAGCTCTTCTTATGGTATTATGTGTGTTAAGCAAAAAGTAAAGCTAAGATGATTCACCAACATCATTGCTGAGAGTCAGTTCTTTTTCTTCCAGTCTTTTCAGTTCATCTCTGAGCTCAGCAGCTTCTTCAAAATCAAGATTTCCAGCGGCGGTAAACATTCTCTTTTCCAAAGATTGTCGATACGTCTTTCGCTTTTGGGGTGATAATTTCAGATAGGGATCTTCATCAATGGGGATGGTTGTATGATCTTTTTCATACACGCTTTCAAGGATTTGATGAATTTTCTTTTTGATGGATTCAGGGGTAATACCGTTGGCTACATTATACGCTTTTTGTCTTTCACGGCGCCGTTCGGTTTCCTCGAGCGCTACTTTCATGGAGTTGGTGATGCGGTCAGCATATAGGATTGCCCGACCTTCCACATTTCGCGCAGCGCGTCCAATGGTTTGAATGAGGGATGTTTGGGAGCGCAGAAATCCTTCTTTATCCGCGTCCAAAATGGCAACTAGTCCACATTCGGGGATATCGAGCCCTTCCCGCAAAAGGTTGATTCCAATAAGCACATCAAAAACGCCCAGGCGTAAATCCCGTATGATCTCAATGCGTTCCAGTGTTTCCACATCCGAGTGGACATAGCGCACCTTGAGGCCAGCTTCTGTTAAATACTCAGTGAGGGCTTCAGCCATTCGCTTGGTCAGCGTTGTAACAAGGACGCGTTGATCTTTTTTGGCCATTTGTTGGCATTCATAAATTAAGTCTTCCACTTGATTTTCAACAGGTCGAATAATGCATTCAGGATCCATCAGTCCTGTTGGTCGAATCACTTGCTCTGCAAAAATGCCTTGTGTTTGGTTCATCTCCCAGGGGCCAGGGGTTGCAGAAACAAATACGGTTGCGGGACGCATAACTTCCCATTCTTCAAACTTGAGAGGTCGGTTGTCCCGGCAAGAAAGAAGCCGAAATCCATGTTCGGAAAGAGTTAGTTTGCGAGCGGCGTCTCCCTTATACATGCCTCCAATTTGAGGGACAGTTACGTGACTTTCATCGACAAATAAGAGGGCATCTTTGGGAAGGTACTCAAAAAGGGTAGGGGGAGGGTCACCCGGAGCGCGTCCCGTGAGATAACGAGAGTAGTTTTCAATGCCCGCGCACATACCTGTTGCAGCCAGCATTTCAAGATCAAAGCGAGTCCTTTGTTCCAGCCGTTGAGCCTCAAGAAGTTTTCCTTCAGCGTTAAATTCTTTGAGTCTTTCTTTGAGCTCAACTTTGATGCCCGCGATCGCTTGTTGAAGAGTGGGCCCTGGCGTTACATAGTGAGAATTAGCGTAGATCTTGATCTCTTCAAGGTTGGCTGTTTTTTCA
>CAYRHD010000041.1:0-8869 GCA_964424065.1 uncultured Alphaproteobacteria bacterium | reverse complement strand
AGAGCCTCGAATGAGCCATGTTGCCAAGCTTACGATTGCGGTCGCCCTCGCCCTGGTGGCGGCCATGCTCAACGCGATGTGGCTGAACGCCGAGAAGAAGCCGCCTATGTTCGTGGCGGCCGTCACGCAGATAAAAACCGGCGAGCCGATCACCGCTGAAATGCTCGCGCCGATCCCCGTGCCGGGCAGCGCCGATTCACTCCGCTCATCGCTCATTCCGTATGGCAACCGGGCGATCCTGTTCGGCGTGAAGGCGCCTCGGCAGTACTCCAAGGGAGACGTGTTCTTTCAGCGCGATATCAAAGCGCCGCTCGAAATGGCGAAGTTCGACGTGATCGGTCCCTTTCGCCTGATCAGCGTGGGAGCGCGGTTCAAAAGAACCGGGTGCTCGCGAATCACTTCTTCAAGAATATCCCAAACCTCTGGACGTTCTTTTTCGACCATTCGCTTGGCAGCCTTGATGGTGTTGGCAAGGCCATAACGTTCAAGTCTAGAATAGATAAAAGGTTTAAAGAGCTCTAAAGCCATTTTTTTGGGCAAACCACATTGATGAAGCTTTAGCTCAGGACCAACCACGATAACCGAACGTCCGGAATAGTCCACACGCTTTCCGAGAAGGTTCTGACGGAAACGACCTTGCTTTCCTTTCAACATATCGGATAGGGATTTCAAGGGCCTACGATTTGTACCAGTAATGACACGACCACGACGTCCATTATCAAACAAGGCGTCCACAGATTCTTGTAACATACGCTTTTCGTTACGGACGATGATATCGGGTGCGCGCAATTCCATAAGGCGCTTTAGACGGTTGTTACGGTTAATCACACGACGGTAAAGATCATTCAAGTCTGATGTCGCAAATCGACCTCCATCCAAAGGAACCAAAGGACGAATTTCGGGTGGAATAACAGGAATAACTTCTAGAACCATCCACTCAGGGCGACTCCCTGAATCAATAAATGATTCGATGAGTTTGAGGCGCTTGACATATTTTTTCCGCTTGAGCTCAGACTTTGTTTCATAAAGTGCTTCGCGAAGTTCATTTCTTTCTTTTTCAAGTTCAATCGCCTTTAGCATCTCTCGCAAGGCTTCAGCACCAATGCCAGCTTCAAAAGCATCGACCCCGTAATCATCTTGGGCTTTGTAAAACTCTTCTTCGGAAAGAAGTTGTGCACGCTTGAGAGGGGTAAGACCTGGCTCTAAAACGATGTAGTTTTCAAAATAAAGTACCTTTTCAAGATCTTTTAAAATCAGATCCAAAAGAAGCCCAATCCGACTTGGCAGAGATTTCGTAAACCAAATATGGGCAACGGGTGAAGCCAATTCAATATGGCCCATCCGCTCACGCCTAACTTTGGTTAAGGTAACTTCCACGCCACACTTCTCACAGATAACTCCACGATACTTCATTCGCTTATATTTGCCGCACAAACACTCATAGTCTTTGATTGGACCAAATATTCTGGCACAGAAGAGACCATCTCTCTCTGGCTTGAATGTCCGGTAGTTAATGGTTTCTGGTTTTTTAATTTCACCAAAGGACCAAGCTCTAATTTGATCCGGACTCGCAATATCAATTTTGATACTGTCAAAGTTTTGTGGACTTACATTCTGTCCAAAGAGATTCATTACCTCGCGCATGTCATTCTCCTAAATGCAATCTTTTGCTTACTCTTCTGTTCCTAATTCCACATTCAATCCCAAAGAACGCAATTCTTTCATCAAGACATTGAATGACTCGGGTATACCTGATTCGAAGTTGTCATCTCCACGAACGATGGATTCATAGACCTTCGTACGACCAGAGACGTCGTCTGACTTCACTGTCAACATTTCTTGAAGCGAGTAAGACGCACCATAGGCCTCTAATGCCCAAACCTCCATTTCTCCGAAACGTTGTCCGCCAAATTGTGCCTTACCGCCGAGAGGCTGTTGGGTCACAAGACTGTATGGACCAACGGATCGCGCGTGGATCTTGTCATCCACCAAGTGGTGAAGTTTAAGCATATACATGTAGCCAACTGTTGCCTTACGATCGAAAGGCTCACCTGTACGACCATCGTAAAGCGTAACCTGTCCACTTGTATCCAAGTTTGCCTTTTTGAGCTGATGGTTAATATCCGCTTCATGGGCTCCATCGAATACAGGAGTTGCCATTGGGACTGCTTCAGTCAAGTTTGTAGCAAGCTCAACGACATCATTATCAGACATGGATTTGATATCTTTAACAATTTCGTTGTCTTCATAAACATGATCTAGAGTTGTCCGCAACATACTGACATCCTTATGCTCTTCAATGGCCATTTTCGCCAAGGCATTTTTAATTTGACGTCCAAGACCTGCAGCCGCCCAACCCAAGTGAGTCTCTAAAATCTGTCCCACGTTCATACGTGAAGGAAGCCCCAGAGGGTTGAGAACAATATCAACTGGCGTGCCATCTTCAAGATGGGGCATATCCTCCACAGGAACGATACGTGACACAACACCCTTGTTTCCATGGCGCCCTGCCATTTTATCTCCGGGTTGAAGTTTACGCTTCACTGCTACGAAAACCTTAACTTTTTTAAGGACACCAGTGGGGAGTTCATCTCCACGGCGTAGTTTTTCAACTTTGTCTTCAAATCTGACTTGTAAAGCCTGGATACGATCATCATGACTTTTTTTCGCAGCTTCAACAGCTGAAACAACGGCATCATCTTCAACAGTAATTTGTCTCCATTGTCCTTTAGAAAGGCTCTCCAAAACATCTTTCGTGATTTTAGTACCTTTTTTCACGCCTGTTGGGCCGGACACAGCTTTTTGATCAATTAAAAGTTCTTCTAAAGATGCATAGAAGTTACGATCTAAAATAGAACGCTCTGCATCACGGTCCTTTGCAAGTCTTTCAATTTCAGCTCTCTCAATAGCCAAAGAACGTTCATCCTTCTCAACACCCCGACGGGAAAACACACGAACTTCAACAATGGTTCCTTGAACACCTGGTGGAAGCCTCAAGGATGTATCACGCACATCTGATGATTTTTCACCAAAAATCGCTCTCAAAAGCTTTTCTTCAGGGGTTGAAGGCGTTTCACCTTTTGGTGTGACTTTTCCAACAAGGATGTCACCTGGTTTGACATCTGCGCCGATATAAACAATCCCAGCTTCGTCCAAATTACGGAGAGCCTCATCACCCACGTTGGGGATGTCTCGTGTAATTTCTTCATTACCGAGCTTGGTATCACGCGCATCAATTTCGAACTCCTCAATATGAATAGATGTAAAAATGTCATCTTTCACAATACGCTCAGAAATAATGATGGAGTCTTCAAAGTTGTACCCATTCCAAGAAACGAAAGCGACAAGAGCATTTGATCCCAAAGCAAGATCACCCAAGTCCATGCAAGGACCATCCGCAATAATATCCCCTTTTTCAACTTTATCACCAATTTTAACGAGAGGCTTTTGGTTAATGCAGGTCTTATCATTTGACCGTTGGAATTTTAAAAGATTATAAATGTCAACATTGCTGACTTTCATGGCACTTTCATCAGTTACACGAATCACGATACGAGAAGCGTCAACTTGGTCAACGATACCTGTTCGCTTTGCAACAACAGCAACACCCGAATCGCGCGCGACAGGACCTTCCATACCTGTCCCCACAAACGGCGCTTGTGTACGCAACAACGGAACAGCTTGACGTTGCATGTTAGAGCCCATCAAAGCACGGTTAGCATCATCATTTTCAATGAAAGGAATCAATGACGCTGCAACGGAGACGATTTGTTTCGGTGAAATATCCATTAAATCAATTTCAGAAATAGGCGCAAGAATGAACTCTGTATTCCTCCGGCAACTAACAAAGTCAGCTGTAAATTTGGAATTTTTGTCAAGCTCCGCATTAGCCTGGGCAATTGTGTGTTTGCTTTCATCCATTGCCGTTAGATAGACAATTTCATTTGTCACTTTACCATCGACAACTTGACGGTATGGGGTTTCAATAAATCCATATTTATTAACTCGCGCATAAGTTGCCAAAGAGTTAATGAGACCAATATTCGGACCTTCCGGTGTTTCAATTGGACAAATTCTTCCATAATGGGTTGGATGCACATCTCGAACTTCAAAGGTTGCACGATCACGCGTTAAGCCTCCTGGGCCCAACGCTGACAACCGTCGTTTATGATTAATTTCAGACAATGGATTTGTCTGATCCATAAATTGAGACAATTGAGATGTTCCAAAGAACTCGCGGACAACTGCTGCAGCTGGTTTTGCATTGATAATATCATGAGGCATCACCGAATCAATCTCAACGGAGCTCATACGTTCACGAATCGCTCGTTCCATACGGGTAAGACCAATACGATATTGATTTTCCAAAAGTTCACCAACAGATCTGACACGACGGTTGCCAAGGTTATCAATATCGTCAATTTCTCCTCGACCATCTTTAAGACCCAAGAGAACTTTAATCATTGCAATGATATCTTCACGACGCAAAACTCGAACCGTATCAAGAGTTTCAAGTCCTAAGCGAGAGTTCATTTTTACACGACCAACTGAAGAGAGATCATACCGCTCAGGGTCAAAGAAAAAGCCACGGAAGAGAATCTCAGCACCTTCAATTGTGGGCGGCTCACCAGGACGCAAAATGCGGTAGATTTCAATGAGAGCTTCTTCTCTGGTCATATTTTTATCGGCCATCATTGTATTGCGTAGATAAGGACCGACATTAACGTGATCAATATCCAAGGTCAGAATTGTTTTGATTTCAGCTTCGTTAAAAGTTTCAAGAATTTCGGGAGTTATTTCATCTCCAGCTTCGGCATACACTTCACCGGTTTTTTCGTTAATGATGTCATTGGCAACATAATGTCCGATCAAGTCGTCTGTTGTTACGAGAACTTCACTGAGACCCTCTGTTTGAAGCTTTCTGGCAAAGCGGAGGTTCATTTTTGCGCCTTCTGCAGCAACAGTTTTTCCTGTTTTTGCGTCAACCAAGTCATAACTAAGCTTACCAACTTTTACAGTTTCAGGACGAAACGCAGTTTTCCAACTATCCTTAACCTTTGTGTAGACGACAGTATTGTAAAACGTATTTAGAATTTCTTCACGAGACATTCCTTGAATGTCAGTAAGAGCCAAGTCTTTCCCTTTTTTCTCTGCATCTTCGCGCTTTTTCTCAGTTTCAGCGTTATCAAGAGCCATCAAGAACGTTGTAATTGGAATTTTTCTTTTGCGATCAATACGTGCATGCACGATATCTTTGGCATCAAATTCAAAATCAAGCCATGATCCGCGATAAGGAATAACTCTCGCCGAGAACAGATACTTACCCGAAGAATGTGACTTACCACTATCGTGATCAAAAAATACACCTGGGGAACGATGCATTTGGGAAACGACAACACGCTCAATACCATTGATAACAAAAGTACCATTTTCAGTCATAAGCGGGATATCACCCATGTACACTTCTTGTTCTTTGATGTCACGGACAGACTTCGCATCGGTTTCTTCATCAATATCCCAAACAACCAAACGGAATGTAACGCGGAGTGGTGCCGCATAGGACATACCACGTTGTTTACATTCTTCTACGTCATATTTGGGAGTATCGAAGTCGTAGCGGAAAAATTCGATCTGGGATTTTCCTGAAAAATCACTGATGGGAAATACGGATTTAAAAACTTCCTGCAAACCAATTGATTCTCTTTTTTCAGCAGGAACATCCATTTGTAAGAAGTTATCATAGGATGTTTTCTGAAGTTCAATAAGGTTTGGCAAAGGGGCCACCTCTGGTATCCGTGCAAAACTCTTGCGAATTCTTTTGCGTTCCGTGTACGTTCTTGCCATTGATTCCTCTTTACATAAATTCGATCATTGTTAATGAGTGGCTATACCTCAAGGATACAGCCATGCCGACAGGGAGACATCCTCCCTGCCGGCAAGTTAATTAGCGTTTGTGAAAGCGCAGTTCACAAACTGTATTACTTAAGCTCCACTTTCGCGCCGACAGCTTCAAGCTTTTTCTGAATTTCTTCAGCTTCTGCCTTAGGTGCTGCTTCTTTCAAAACCTTCGGAGCACTTTCAACCAAGGTCTTCGCTTCAATCAAGCCAAGCCCTGTGATTCCACGAACTTCCTTAATTACGTCAATTTTCTTGTCACCGGCTGATGCTAAAACGACTTGGAATTCAGTTTTTTCTTCAGCAGGTGCACCACCTTCAGCAGCCATGCCACCAACAGCAGCAATAGCGACTGGCGCTGCAGCGCTTACGCCCCATTTTTCTTCAAGCATCTTTGAAAGCTCAGCAGCTTCCATAACAGTTAATTCTGAAAGTTGATCTACAATTTTCTCTAAGTTTGCAGCCATCTATAATCTCCTTTTCTTTATATAAGTATGTTTATGCTGTTTTGCTATAAGCAGAAAACACACGAGCCAATTGTCCTGCGGGGGCTTGCACCACGCCAGCAATTCTTGTTGCTGGGGTTGAAATAACGCCCAATATTTTTGCGCGCAATTCATCCAAAGATGGGAGCTTGGATAGGGCTTCAACGTCTTTATGACTCAAAACCTTTCCATTTAAAATGCCGCCAACAATTTTGAATTTATCATTGCTATTCGCAAACTTAATGGTTGCTTTTGCTGCCGCAACAGGATCCTTTGAATAAGCCAGCGCAGTTGGCCCCGTTAGATAGGTATCAATACCTTCATTTGGGGTACCAGCAATAGCGAGGCGGGTTAGTGTATTCTTTGCCACCTTAATCTTTGCTCCTGCTTCACGAATTTGTCTTCTTAAATCAGACACTTCAGCCACAGTTAAACCCGTTTGTTGGGTCACTACGACCAGCTCTGAATCAAGAAGATCCTGCCGTAAAGAAGAAACCAGCTGTTCTTTTTCGCTACGGTCCACGATACGTCTCCATATTTTAGCCTTTAAAAGAATCAAAGGCTAGGTTTACATTATCCAGCTTTCACTGGCTAGACCCGTCCGTGAAAATCGTCACTCAGAGGCTGCCGCCTTTTCATTTCGACTCTCCCGTCTATGAGGGGGCTTACGCATTAAATCAATGATCCCCGCAGTCTTGGACAGGCTTTTTTCCTAAAATACAATTATTTTAGGAAAAATTTAGGCTGATGTTATATCAGCAATATCAATTTGTACAGAGGGTCCCATCGTTGAAGAAAGAAATATTTTCTTAACGTACGAACCTTTAACTCCGCTTGGCTTTGCTTTCATAATCGCATCTATGAAAGAACGCAAGTTTTTCTCAATATCTGCTTCTGAAAAACTGACTTTTCCAATACCCGCTTGGACAATGCCTGCCTTTTCAGCGCGAAATTCAACTTGCCCGCCTTTCGCAGCTTTTACAGCTTCACCAACATCCATTGTGACCGTACCCAATTTTGGGTTTGGCATCAATCCTTTAGGTCCAAGAACACGTGCAAGTTTACCAATGGTTCCCATCATATCTGGGGTGGCAATGCAGCGATCAAAATTAATTTCTCCGGCTTGGATTTTTTCCGCCAAATCATCATCTCCAACAATGTCAGCACCCGCTTTTTTCGCTTCTTCTGCCTTCGGGCCCTTTGCAAATACTGCAACACGTAGGGTTTTTCCTGTTCCCGCTGGCAACTGAGTCACACCACGAATGTTTTGATCAGATTTTTTTGGATCAATATTTAAGCTGATCGTCAACTCAACCGTTTCATCAAACTTAGCTGTTGCGCGATCTTTCACAACACGCACGGCTTCCTTAATAGGAAAAAGCGCTAAAGAGTCAAGACCATCATAGGCTTTACGAATACGTTTTCCTGCCATGTCTTACCCCTCCACCTGAATGCCCATCGAACGGGCAGATCCAGCAATCATTTGAGCCGCTGCATCAATGTCATTGGCATTTAAATCGGTCATTTTTGCTTTTGCAATTTCATGGACTTGAGCCATAGTCACCTTGCCCACAATTTCAGTACCTGTAGTTTTTGCACCCTTATTCAGCTTAGCAGCCTTTTTCAAGAAATAGCTGACCGGCGGGGTCTTCGTAATAAAACTAAATGTACGATCGCTGTAGGCCGTAATCACAACAGGAATCGGCATCCCCGGTTCCATATTTTGGGTTTGGGCATTAAATGCTTTACAAAATTCCATAATGTTCAGACCTCTTTGACCCAATGCCGGCCCCACGGGCGGTGATGGGTTAGCCTTTCCTGCAGGAATCTGCAATTTAATATATCCTTCAATTTTCTTTGCCATTTCTTTCCTCTTTCTCTTGAGTTCGCGGTACGGCGATGGCGCGCCTCCCGCAATATCCCATGATTGGGACTAAATTTTTTCGACTTGCACGAAATCTAAATCAATTGGCGTTGAACGTCCAAAAATAGAAACAGCCACTTTAAGGCGTTGTTTATCTTCATCGACTTCTTCAACAACACCATTGTAGCTGCTAAAGGGACCATCGGCCACACGAACTTGCTCACCGACTTCAAAGGTAATTGATGATTTTGGCTTTTCAACCCCTTCTTGAACTTGGGTTAAGATGCGATCCACTTCGGCTTGTGTGACAGGAACAGGTTTCCCACGACCACCTAAAAAGCCAGAAACTTTTGGAATGTGACGCACCAAGTGCCAGGCCTCATCAGTCAACTGCATTTTTACTAGGATATACCCTGGGAAAAACTGACGTTCAGAGGTCACTTTGGCACCTTTTTTAACTTCGATAACTTCTTCCGTTGGGACAAGTACCATCTCAATTTGTTCGGACAAGCCTTTTTTTTCAGCTTGCTCACGGATATGTTCAGCTACTTTTTTCTCAAAGCCTGAATAAACGTTTACAACGTACCAACGAGAGCTTTCTGCCATCTGCCTATGCCCCCATACC
>CAYRHD010000040.1:0-9422 GCA_964424065.1 uncultured Alphaproteobacteria bacterium | reverse complement strand
TGTCATCCCCGCGGAGGCGGGGATCCATCTATCAACTTTTCTCCTGGATTCCCGCCTCCGCGGAGATGAAAAAAGGGGAACGGAGATGACGACAAAAAGAAAATGATATCACTTCTTATCCGAGAATCTACTGAAAGAGTACAAAAGCAAAATGACCATTTAATTTCATTGATTCGCACTCAAATATTAATTAATATAATAATATAAAAGGAGCGAAAATAATGACTACATTACGAAACACCATAAATAATATTAACGAAAATTCATTTATTAAAATCAATCGCGTTGATCAATTAAAAGAGATCTTTTCAACTCTTCACACTCATGCTGTTGTCTTTCTCGATGTTGACGATACCCTCATCACTCCTTGCTCAAAGCTCTTTCGATGGAAAAGTCCTGATCGTTGCCTCATTGATGATCTTAAAAGAGACCGAGAAAAATATCCTAACTTTAATGACATCATCAGCCACTGGCGTTTGACTCGCAAGACGATGCTTATTTCAGAAGAGTGGCCTGACGTGATTCAGCGTCTTCAAAAAGACCGAAAAGTCTATGGACTCACAAAAATGGAAACAGGCGCGATTGGGGCAATCGCTTCCATGGAAATGTGGCGGTATGAAGAGCTTAAATCCAAAGGAATTACATTTACCCCGACTTTTTATGACACACCCGAAATGCTGGTTCTCAGTGATCCGGTTGTCCCTTTTCCTTCCACATTTTATCGGGGCATTTTCATCACCGGCTCTTACCCCAAAAGCAAAGTGGTGCAGGCCTATCTTCAAAAAGAAAAGCCCGAGCAAATTGTCTTTGTGGATGATCGTCTCGAATATCTTCAAGATGTAAGCGATGAATGCAAGCGACAAAACATCCCCTTTTTGGGTGTTCATTTTGTAGGGATGGAGAATTTTGTGGAAACGCCCAATCCAAAGGTTGCGGAGTTTCAAAAACACTCGTTGCTTGAGAAAATTCAATGGTTTGAGGATGAAGAGGCAGAAAAGAGTATATAATTTCTTTCTCTTGCCATAAAATTGATTGCGCTGAGTTAATCGATTTCAAGAATAAATCCCAAAGGCAAGGTTAAAAACTATCCTTGTTCACCACATATCACTCAGCGAACACTCATTTAAATACTCTTGAATACGCCTTTTCGTTGCGGGTGTAATATCCACCGGGAGCTTATCAAAAGAAAACCAACAACTCTCTTGAATTTCTGGAGATTTTACGGGAGTTTGGGTGACATTTTTGCAGACATAAAGAATGATATAGTCATCCCATTTTTTATGGTTTTTATGATAAAATCCAAGGATTGAGGGCTCCTCGTTAAGCGTGACACCGACTTCTTCCATAAGCTCTCTTTTCAGTGCTTGAAGACCAGACTCTCTTCGATCTACACCCCCACCAATGGTACACCATCCCGGAAGGTAAGTATGCTTAACAAGCAGCACTTGGTTATCTTGGATCACAAGTGCGCGCGCTCCAACGGTTCGCTTTGAGAAAACGGACCAAAGAAAGGTTCGTATTTTCCAGAAACCCTGCATCATATTATAGATGTACCTCATTCTTCATAAAGCGCTATCCATAATCCCTAGCTTTCTTCCTTTAAATTGGCAATTACACAAACAAGCTCGTTTGTCTCCAACTTTACAGTGTCATCTGCTTGCCGGGTAGGATAGGTGAGAGAGAATACAAGTGGGCTTTTCTTATATCCATATTTTTCCCAAATAGAATCAGTATCAAAGTAATCCTTTGGTCGAAGTATATGATTTAGCGGTCTGAGTGAGATAACACCCATCATCGTATCATATCCCATGACTTTAACTTCTTGAAATAGGCGCTTCAGCAATTGTCCCCCAATGCCTTGTCTTTTAAAGTGCGGATGAACAATAAGATCACTTGCATAAAAACACCTATTAATATCAACTCCTTCTCCAGCAAGTTGTGCAGAACGATCCTGCAGAAAACTGCTCGGCGTACTCATCGGCATCCCTGAGTACATTCCAACAACCGTTTTTCCCTCAAAAGCAATGACCAAAAGACCATCTTTGAAAGTGAAGTAATTTGTATTTGCAAAGTCTTCCTCCATGTTCCCCACATAAAGATAAGGAAACTCCTTGTACTCACTCAAGCGCATTTGTGAAAGAAGACGCAAATAAGGCTGTGTTTCTTGCTGTTTAAAGACTTCAATATGTATGGACATTTCTTTCTCTCTCTCAATCTTCCTCAGACAAGAGGCATCAATACTTTCTATAGGTGCTCGCTAACCCAATTCTTGATGAGATCTATCATCGTCATACCATGTCATTAATTCCGGTAATCAGCAAGACTATTAATGTCAAATACGACAAATGGATACTCCATATCTTGTCTTACGATTCCTCCCAAAGAGGGATGCATCGAAAAAGGATGCGCTTGACTTAAGACATATTTATTGCCAGTTGTTGTGTCAACAAAAGTATAGGCCTTCGAAGTAGACCACTCACGTCTAATATAGGGCTTGCTCGGATTTTCAGGGTTCTCTCCAAAACCTGCTTGATAAGGAATGCCAGATTTCTTAAAAATCGCCGTCATTTCTTCGAGAGGTCTTGTAATCATAGCGCGAATTTCTGGATCAATGGCTTTCATTGTCCGAGCTATTGCGACGTGCAAAGGTATTGATAATCTTGGCACAGATCCATTAAAGGCTTTTGCAATTGGGCTACTAAAAATTCCCAAAGGACTATAAAAGGGCCCCTCTACAGCAAAGGTTGTTGTTATTTTAATATCAGAGGAAGTTAATGCTCGAGATTGCGAGACGGGTTGATCGTCTTGCCCAGCACAAATATAGGCAACCCAAGTCGGAATCATCCCGTATGTTTCAAGATTCATTCTAAACCCGTCAAAGGAAGCGGTTAAATTAGGATTTGGATCTGAATCTAAAAGGTCATCTTTCTTTGTAGCTTCGTAGACTTTCTGAAAATTCTCTGGCGCACCAGAAAGAGGAGAGTTTCTTAAGGCCATCAAATTCTCTCGTCGGGCTATTGTATAAGGTCTTCCATAATTGGGCCAAAATAGCGTCGGCTTCAAAAGACTTCCTTCTATATAATTTTCTAAATCTTGAGAAGGCTCAGTACCTAATACAAAGAGGTCATCACCAACAGTTCTTTCAAAATTCTTTCCAAAATTTATCGTGGCTTCCCAACCCAATCTTTGTCGCCAGTATTCGACATTATGAGATGTTACTCGCTCCATTCCAAACCATAATCCTGGTTGATCTGGCAGTGATGTTGCATAAAAGTCTTTCTGAGCTTTATTAGGTACGGACGTCCTAACAACCCTTTTGGTATTAAGAGAATCTCCTTCAAAAGCTGAAGCCATTGGATCGGTAGAATAAGAGACGCATTTATCTGTCAAATCTGTTGCTCTATTTTCCTCTTGATAATATTCAAAAGCAATTTCTGCAACTTCACGATCAATTTCCCCGTAACGATCTAAATCTGCTTGACGACGTTGCTCCTCTTCTTCACGACGTGCGGCATATGCCATTATTTGCTCAATGTAGGCTTCTCTATCCAATCCTTCACTCTTAGGCAAATCGCGAAGAGAAGGTCCTGGAACGCTGAATCCTTTTACAAGGGCAGCTTTTTCTTTGACCAATGAAGCAATTCTTGTTAGAGCATCCCTTTTTACAACAGACCGAGAAGATTCAGAATCATTTTCTCCCATAAAGTCTGGCCTAACGGCTTGAACACTCACAACTGTAAGATGTGTAAAGGTCACTAATAATAATGAATAATTCGCATAAAGTTTCATACATTCCACCCTAAAAAAACAATATACATTTATATATTATTTAATTTTCAATAATTCAAGAGAAAATGTTGTTTCAATCCTAAGATCAAGCACAAGGAATTTTACCTCTCTTCTGCAACATACCGGACTGGTAGAATAGTGGCGGAGGGAGTGGGATTCGAACCCACGGTACACTTGCGCGCACAACGGTTTTCGAGACCGCCCCGTTCGACCGCTCCGGCATCCCTCCATGAATGTGAAGCTACTGGAGGATTGAATTTGGTTCAAGAGGAAATGGTCTTAAAATAAGCTTCTTTTATCAGATGGGCAACTCGATCCGCTTCTTGAAGCGGCGGCAGATACACATGGGGGAATAAGTTCGTGTCTGAAGTTAAAGGAAATGCATATCCTTTTTGAAGCAAGCTTTTGACGTAGGCGGTTGGTGTAGCTGTTTGATAAATGAAGAGGGGTTTTCGAGTGGATGTGGCCTCAGCTACCAGTAGAGGAGAAGTGTTGCTCACAATCACTGCGTCACTATGAGCTAGAAAACCGACATAGGGATTTTGACCTTCACCTTTCCAGAGAATATAGGGAATTTTTGAAAGTATTTGTTCACACATTTGTTGATTTTCAACGGACATACTATGGCAATGAATCATCAAGCTGATAGGAGATTTTTTATGAAGTTTGATCAGCATGTCAAGCAGTGGCGCCAAAGGATCGCCGGCACTCAGAAAGACACCCACACGGGGTTTTGGAAGATGATCTACTTTTCGATATGTGTGTTGGCGCGCTTGTAAAAGAGACTCAGGACTGATGCGATGCATGGGTCCTAGGGTCATGATCTTTTTATCTTTTTGTGCTATTCTGTCACTGGAATAAATTTGCATATCACTTGAAAAATTCAAAGAAGTATCTAAGCTGATCAGAAATGCGGTTTGCTTTTTCCTCAAAGCACTTCCCAGTTTTAAAGCAATTGGCCCCCCACAAATGATAAGTGTTGGCCAGGGTTGTTTTAAAGGCTTTGGCCTAGAGGTTGCTTTTTTGAGCAACCCGGGGAGCAAAAAATGAGGAATATAGCGCCACAGAGTAGGAAGAGAAACTCGGTGGAAATGCGCTGGAAAGTCTAAGGCTTCTATAAGACCCAAACATTGGGTTTCGACAAAAGCATTCCCTTCATCGACTAAAACCCAAGTGTTGAGAGAGCTACTTATAGGTGACCTCGAGGATTTCATAGGATTTTTGACCTTTACCAGGTGTGGTAATCTCACAGCTATCTCCCACTGATTTTCCGATTAAGGCACGAGCCAGAGGAGAACTGATTGATAAAAGACCTTTTTTGATGTCTGCTTCATCAACGCCAACGATTTGATAAGTAATTTTTTCTTCTGTTTCATCATCAATGATGGTGACCGTTGCACCAAATTTGACATCTTTTCCCGAAAGTTTTGATACGTCAATGACTTCTGCGCGGGCAATTTTGCCCTCTAGTTCTTTAATTCTTCCTTCAATAAAGCCCTGTCTTTCACGCGCCGCATGGTATTCAGCATTTTCTGAAAGATCGCCGTGTTCACGAGCTTCAGAAATCGCTTTTATGACGGCATGACGCTCAACGTTTTTTAAATGTTTTAGCTCATCTTGCAACTGCTGGAGTCCTCCAGCGGTCATTGGAAACTTATCCATAAATATAACCTGCCCTTAGTTAACTTGATTAAAGTTTAGCACAAGCTTTTAAGGATGCAAATATGGTCTCTCGTCTTCTCTCAAATTCTCACATAAGCTCTTACTTTATTGCTCTGTAAAGTTGAAATAAGACCTACTGCCACGATTGAAAGAGAGAATACATAAATCAGTGGGCTTGTAGGGTGATTCGTCATTCCATACAGCCAAAAGCAGATGAAAGGTGTACTTCGACCAAAAAGCTCTGAACCGAGATTATAGCATACACTGTGAAGGAGGTATTTATCTGCAGGAGGAAATAGACTAGCTGTCCACGGTATCACAGCCGCTGCAAAGGAAATACCCGCGATAACAAGACAAAGACGTAAGCCATACAAAATAAAAACCGATTCTCGATAAAGAAAAATCAATAGAATCGCTGCAGATAGAGAAAAAAGAATAGCACTCCAAGTCATGGTTTTCATCCAATCAACACGTTGGATACAAAAAGCAATGGCAGGAAACAAAAGAGCGTCTAACCACAGAAGAGAGTTTGTTTGTTGCATGAGTGTTGACAAAGGGGTTGGTGATATCAACGCCAGGTAGGGATTTAAAAAAACAAGCGGGAATGAGTAGACGAGATAGGAAAATCCATAGATCGGGACAAGAGATAGTATTAAGAGTCGATGGGCCTTAAGACAAGGAATAACTTTTTGCTCAGCATATAAAAAGGAGGGTTGTTGACCTTCTATCTTTCCGTGATAGTACCGCATCACTAGGGTCCATACTCCTAAGCCAAATCCTAATATGAAGGCAACTCTCCAGAATTCCTTGTATTCATTAAGGATAAACGTACTAACAGTAGATGCTAGTAAAATTCCAATAACTGTTGAGCTTTGATAATAACTAGACCACGAAACCTGCTTTTCTTTTGTCGTTGTTTCTATGAGATAATATCCAGCGATGGCACTCTCTCCTGCAGCGCAAAAGCTTTGACAGAACCTCGTCATAACTAATAGCAAGGGTGCTAAGAACCCAATTTGATGAGGACTTGGCAGGATACCCATGATTCCTGTGGATAAGGCAACACCTATCAAAGAGAACATAAGGATATGAAAGGCGTTATACTGGTATGTGAGCTTACTAAAATAAATTCCTCCCAAAGGACGCGCTACAAAGGTTATGGCGTAAACACTATAAGCCATAAGTAACTGATAAAGAGGCGTCTCATCAGGAAAAAAGGTTGCACCAATAATTGGGGCTAAAAACCCATAAAGGGATGAATCAAAGTGCTCAAGAAGATTGGCAAGAATGATGCTCCATTTCTTTGCACGTGGCATACAGGGGATATTTTGGTGGTTTGTCGATACCATCTCATTTCCTCCGCCGGTATCATCCGGATCAGGTTCACGGGTATAATCTCAGCCCTTCCAACAAGAGCACCCCGATGAGTTCCTTATTTTTAAACGAAATTGAAAAAATAGACAAGACTTTGTGATAGTTATAAAATTTGGTGTTGCACCTTACCTTAATAAATGCTCTTATTTCATTGGTATGGTTCTTGCTTTAAATGTAAATACATTTAGCGCGCTGAGATGCCGGTCAGAGATTACCATTTTGTTAATCGTAAGAACCATACCACTAATTTCAAAGCATTCAGTTATTTCTCTTCAAACAAGATAATATCAACGCGGCGGTTATGGCCTTCCACATTTGGACCCGGTGTTTCACCTGCTGCCTGAATAGAAATAAAATGAGGCGCAATGCCCAGACGGATCAATTCTTTTTTCACCATCGTTGCTCTCTGATTTGATAGGTTTTTATTATGTTTTGCATCTCCAGCTTTGTCTGTTCTGCCAATTAAGTGAACGTGAGCAGGAAGTTTTGAAAGCTTTACACGCTCAGCGACGTCATGAATTGTCTTGAGTGCATCAGCGTTTAAATGAGAACTTCCAAAGTCAAAGAAGGTCATGGCATTTGGTGTTACAGCCATAGCCCCACCCTTAAGCATGATTTCCACGTCAGCTATAGCTTCGTAATACTCACTTCGGCAGGCCGCAATATCATGTTTTTGCCATCCTTCGTACTGTTGCTCAACCCAGCAATCAAAATAAGCTTGGGCGTGCGCTGCAGTCTTAGGGGCCACTTCCCACGCACCTTTTTCTAGATCATGAATGAGGCGTAGACGAGCTTTTGTCAGCTCGGGAATTTTTTCTTCGTCAATTCCTGATGTTGGAATTTCAGAAGGGGGAACGGGGCAGCCAATCTTTGCTTTCATGGCTTTTTCATAATACATGGCAGCAGAGACTTCATCATACATAATCTGATGCTCTGTATCACCAAGGGTTTTATATTCCTCAGCAAGCCTTTGAGAAAACTCAGACCCTGTCCCCTGCATAAGTTCAAGATTTCTTTTGTAAACTTCTGCACAACCCGTTGCAAGTACAAAAGAAAGAACGGCTCCTAATTTGAAACTGCGAGCTAAAGTTTTATTTTTCATGATGATTCCCTTTCACCGACACAAAGTAACGAGTTTTTTCAACATTTTCACTGATGTGAATAAAAATGAATAGAAGAAATTAAACAGTGCCTCAAAAATTAAGGAAAGTGAGATAATTATAACACGCTCACGAGAATCTCGTAAGCTCATACAAAGCCAACGCTGTCGCCACCGATACATTGAGGGTTGGAAAGGTGGGATCTGTGGGGAGCTTTGCCAGAAAGTCACATTTCTCTTGAGTTAAGCGCCTGAGGCCTTCTCCTTCTGCCCCCATAATGAGAGCGACTTTTTCGGGTAAATCTTTTTGTGACAAGGCTGTTGTCCCTCTTTCATCCAGCCCCACAACCCAAAACCCATGTTTCTTCAGATCATCCAGTGTCCGTGCTAGGTTTGTGACGGTCCAAACAGGCAGGGTTTCGAGGGCTCCTGAAGCTGTTTTTGCCAGCACGCCGCTTAACGCAGGTGCATGACGGTCTGTCATCATGAATCCCAAGGCTCCCAAAGCCCGTGTTGTTCGTAAAATCGCTCCCACATTTTGAGGGTCCGTGACCTGATCCAGGACAACAAGCACACCTTTATCAGCATTATATAGATGACTCAAAGCACGTTCAGCTAAAGGCGCCACTTCCAGGGCAATTCCTTGATGGACAGCTCCTTCTGGAAGCAAGCGTGAAAGGGTCTGAGCATCCATCATGTCTGTTTTACAGCTGACGGGCGGGAGTTCCTCCTCCATGTTTTTGGTACAAACAAGGCGGTAGCATTTTCTTTTCGGATTTTCCAGAGCTGCTTTGCAGGCATGTTTTCCCCATATCCAAAAACGGTTGGGATCTTGTGAGCTACGAGCAAAAGATTGTTTTTTCATGGTCATTTAATTTTAAAAAGGCCTTCAATTTCAATAGCGCATCCGAGTGGAAGCGATGACACTCCCACAACAGCCCGAGCATGATGACCTTTTTCACCAAAGAGTTCAACTATCAAATCAGAAGCCCCGTTCATGACTTTGGGGTGATCTGTGAAAGCGTCAACGCAATTGACAAATCCGCCCAACCGTACGCATTTCTCGAGGCGGTCCAAGTTTCCATCACAGGCTTTCTTTAAGTGAGCCAAAAGATTGAGGGTACAAAGGCGGGCGGCTTGTTGGCCTTCTTCCAGGGACAGGTCGTGACCAATTTTGCCAATGATTGTGTTGTTTCCTTCCCCAATGGGCAATTGGCCTGAAATATACACGAGCCCCTCAAGGTTCACAAAAGGTACGTAATTTGCGACAGGAGGCATAGGGTTTGGGAGGGTAAGGCTCAGTTTCTTGAGACGTGCTTCGATCATGATTTTTTCTCATTTCATTTTTAAGAGATTCTTTGATAACCAATAGTAATGTTTTTTTCTCTAAAAACAAATCATTTGCTTTCCAAGGATTGATACGGAGGGGACAGGCTATCATTTCTCTGGTGTCATTCCCGCGAAGACGGGAATCCAAGAAATAGCTGAAAAATGAATC
>CAYRHD010000039.1:0-9712 GCA_964424065.1 uncultured Alphaproteobacteria bacterium | reverse complement strand
AACGGAGAGAGAAAATGGCAAAAGAGAAATTTGAGAGAAAGAAACCGCACTGTAACATAGGAACGATTGGTCACGTTGACCATGGTAAGACCACGTTGACAGCAGCAATTACAAAGGTATTGTCAGAGTCAGGAGGGGCGTCCTTTACAGCGTACGACCAAATCGACAAGGCCCCGGAAGAAAAAGCGCGTGGAATTACGATTTCCACAGCGCACGTTGAATATGAAACAGCGGATCGTCACTATGCACACGTTGACTGTCCAGGACACGCGGACTATGTGAAGAACATGATCACCGGTGCGGCGCAGATGGACGGAGCGATTCTGGTTGTGTCTGCAGCGGATGGTCCCATGCCACAAACTCGTGAGCACATTTTGCTAGCGCGTCAGGTTGGTGTTCCAGCGCTAGTTGTATTTATGAACAAAGTTGACCAAGTTGATGATCCTGAGCTATTGGAGCTTGTTGAGATGGAGATTCGTGAACTTTTGTCTTCTTATGGATTTCCAGGGGACGATATTCCGATTGTAAAGGGATCAGCTCTATGCGCACTTGAAGGACGTGAAGATCCGATTGGAAAAGATGCGATTATGAATCTGATGACAGCGATTGACACATACATTCCACAGCCAGAGAGAGACATTGACAAAGCGTTCTTGATGCCGATTGAAGATGTGTTCTCGATTTCTGGACGTGGAACGGTTGTGACAGGTCGTGTTGAGAGCGGCATTGTCAAAGTAGGAGAAGAAGTTGAAATTGTAGGTCTTCGTCCGACAGAAAAGACGACGGTTACGGGCGTTGAAATGTTCCGTAAGTTGTTGGATCAAGGTCAAGCGGGAGACAACATTGGGGCGCTTCTACGTGGAACGAAAAGAGAAGATGTAGAGCGTGGTCAAGTATTGGCGAAGCCAGGATCGATTACCCCGCATACATCATTCAAGTGTGAAGCATACATTTTGAAGAAGGAAGAAGGCGGACGTCACACGCCATTTTTTGGAAACTATCGTCCACAGTTTTACTTCCGTACGACGGACGTAACGGGCACGGTAAAGTTACCAGATGGTGTTGAGATGGTGATGCCCGGAGACAATGTTACGATGGAAGTTGAGTTAATCGCCCCGATTGCGATGGACGAAGGACTTCGTTTCGCGATTCGCGAAGGTGGTCGTACGGTTGGCGCCGGCGTCGTTGCGTCAATCACAAAGTAACAAACACCACTCAATTGGGAGAAAGTCTCTCCCGAGTTCTTGGAAAGGGTGAGTCCTAAGGAGTCACCCGAATCCATTAGGGTAAAACCATTCTAAAATTGTCCCTTGTTTTTCTGATAAATAAGAAGTACTCAAGAGATATTGACAAAATAGGAGTGTAGCTCAACTGGCTAGAGCACCGGTCTCCAAAACCGGGGGTTGGGGGTTCGAGTCCCTCCACTCCTGCCAAGGGTTACAATGTTTTTTTAATGAATTTTTCTTCTGCCTAACGCTCATGGAGTAGTAGAATAGAATCAGAGATAATTTGTAATGCTTCTCATCTAACTTTTCTTATCTTAGAAAGTTAAGCACTAGCTTTCTGGAATTTTTACCCAAGGTTCCTTATTGTTCTGAAAGTCAATATCCTCCGCGTATTCTTTGATCGTCTTTTGTTCTCGTGATTAGGCTTCAGATTCTTACCCTAGGATTCTTCAAAATATGTTCTGAAAATTGCTTAGCATTGAGATTTTTAAATGATATACCTATTTTTAAGATTTCTTAAAACTTCATCTGCTAGAATATTTTTTTAGATAAAACCAATGGGATAATAATGAATAACCAACGAATTTATATAACGATCGAAGCAACATCTGCTATCCTGCTTCTAGTGGGTGCTCTACTCGCATTAATCATCAGTAATACCCCCTTATATGATGAATATCTAAGCCTCATTAATTTGCCGGTAAGCCTGTCGATCGGAAATTTGACCCTTTCTAAGACTTTTATAAAATGGGTAAATGATGGCTTAATGTCTTTATTCTTCTTATTACTTACACTAGAAATAAAATATCATCTTTTAGAAGGAGATATAATTGATAAAGCACATATAAAGTTAGGAAGTGTTGCAGCGCTGGGTGGGGCTGTTATTCCAGCTATTATTTATTATATTTTTACATACAACAATTCGACATTTGTAAATGGATGGGGAATTCCTGTTGCCACTGATACCGCATTTGTCCTTGGCATATTATCGTTTTTTAAGAGTAAAATTAGTATGAGCGCTCGAATATTTGTCATTTTTCTGTCTATTATAGATGATGCAATTGCTGTGCTTGTTTTAGCTATATTTTATACCCCTTATTTTAATTTAACTCCTTTATTGGTCGGATCAATATTTATTGGTATATTGGGAGCTTTAAATATATTTAATGTACGTTATTTATTTCCTTATGTTCTTGTCGGCATTGGTTTATGGCTCTGTATTGTTGAATCGGGAATACATGGAACGATAGCAGGTGTTTTATTGGGATTCTTCATTCCTTTTCGTGTAAAAAAGGAAGATCAAGGATTCTATTCCCCCTTAAAGAAGCTTGAGCGTTTTCTTCACCCCTGCGTAGCATTTGTAATCCTACCAATTTTTGCCTTTTTGAATGTGGAGATTTCATTCAAAGAAATATCATTTAATGACTTCTTATCACCGATTACACTTGGAATCGTAGCTGGCTTATTTGTAGGAAAACAAGCTGGCATCATTTTAACGTCTTCAATTTTTCTTAAACTCAGCAAATCTAAATTACCTTATGGTTTAGATTGGCCTTCATTTTACGCAATTGGGGCTCTTTGCGGGATTGGCTTTACATTTAGCCTGTTCATCGGATTACTCTCCTTTGAGAACGCTACTTTGATTAATCAAATGAAATTGGGTGTTATACTAGGGTCTCTCTTTTCAGCCGCGCTTGGAGTCTTCTTACTTATGGGCAATTCAGTCCGCTCTAAGTAAACACAATTGTAAACAGATAAGAATTCCGGAAAACTCATGGTTGCGCTTCTTCTCACGCTTTGTGGACGTCTATCGTCTAGGTTTTCTAGATCACTTCTATCAGGTATAAGAGGAGGAAGAATGAGAATGTGACTCAGTATTTTGTTTTTGGGGCTGTCCTAGATAACTAGTTAAGCCAGCCAGCAACTCATTGTTTCAGTTTCCTTAATTGAAGCTGTGCGGCTGGGTTATTAAAACGTCATTCACACTTCATAATAAATAATGAAAAGCTCTCCTTGGATACACTATTAAATTTCCGCATACGTCTCTTGGCTTGATTCCAAAAGTTCTCAATGCCGTTGATGTGATTTTTCTTATCAAAAAAGAGCTTTGAATGATTAATACGATAGTGCTTAAAATCAGAGACATCCAAGACATTATAGCCTCTCCAATAGTCAGAGTATACAATGCTATCTGGAATAACTTTGCGCTGGATTGGTATATGGCTTGGAGAGGAGGAATCTGGAATAACTTTTGTGTAAACATATCCGCCTCTTTTTAAAAGGGTAAAGACAGAGATTTTTCCTGCATCCTCTCCCTCTATTTCCTTTTCGTGTTCCTCCAAAGTAAGACTCATCAACTTCTATTTACCCTCGAAAAACTTCATGCTTTTCAAGTTCAAGTTGGAGAGAAATCACCTGACGAAGCCTTTGAAAATAGGATGCTGCACTACTCTTATTTACCTGAACCAAACATGCTATACACATTGCAGTTGTCCCGGCAGCAAAATATTCTATCAGTCGTTCTTGTTTTTTTTTGCTTATTCGACTCTTTCTCATGTGTCCTCTTATAACACTTTTTTGTGTTATCTAGGACAGCCCCAAGATTTTATCAAACGCAACAACAGAAAACGCTTACTCTTCCACAATAAAAAAGTTCAAAAAGTTAGAAGTTAGTTATAGCCACTTTTCATACTCTTCCGATGTTCATTTAAAGAAGAGAGTTCGTATTCGCTTACCTTTTATGATAATCTTCAATTCCAAGTATCGTCACTATGCCATTATCCACAATATAGATAAGACGCCTAGGATTATGAATTCCTTCAATGTCACGAGCCCATTGACCATTCCGATTTCCTTTTAAAGAGTGAGGACGGCCAATGCCACTATAAGGATCAACTCGCAGTTGTGCTAAAATTTCTCGGAATGTAACTGCCTCTCTATCCTTATTCTTTTTGTCTCTTAAATCTTGCATATCTTCCTTCAGCTTTTTACTCTTAAATCTAATTCTAAAGTGAGCATCAACTAAATGTTCAGAACTGATGGTGCGGGTTAGCATTGGTTGACGTGAGCTTCCAGCTTGTGAGGGTGAAGCAAGATTCCACTTTTGGGATTCAGTTCGTATGAGACGTTGAGAAGGTTCTCTTTGAGAGGTCGCTCTTTCTTTATCAAAAAAACTAGAAGTAGCTCGTTGCAAAAATTTAGATTTTTGAGAAGGCTTCTTCTTTTCTCTTTTCTGCTCAGTTGGTG
Organism: uncultured Alphaproteobacteria bacterium; assembly: GCA_964424065.1. GTDB lineage: Bacteria > Pseudomonadota > Alphaproteobacteria > UBA9655 > UBA9655 > UBA9655. The sequence goes on along the minus strand of CAYRHD010000039.1, from coordinate 5,240 downwards.
CACTTGAGGCACTGCCTTCACTTCTTGCCGATTCGTCTGAAAATCCATTTGAAGATTCATTAGAATATCTCCCAGTACTGGATCCTGCACTTGAATTTGCTTCAAGGGAATCTTGGCGTAAACTTGCTGTACTTGTCTCAAAAGTTGAAGATTTTACATGAGACACAGGAAGACCCATCTGCTCAGGAGGAGAGAGTGTCGAGTCTCCCAGGTCGGAAGAATCCCCAGGTTGTATATCAGCTGCTTTGGAATCTGGGCCTTTGCTTTTCTTGCTTGTATTAGATTCTGGCTGTTTTAGTTGGTTAGAAAAGGCTATATCAGAAGTAGCTTCATCAGCAGTAGCTTCATCAGCAGCAGCTTCATCAGCAGCAGAACGGTCTCTCTTTCTACGGACCTTCTCTGGCTTCGAAAGATTCTCTCCAGATGATGCTGTGTCACCAGGCGCGGCCGCTTCTGATGTCTTCCGTCTTTTCTTGCGATCCTTTTCTTGCCTATGCCCAGCTTGGGAAGAAGATGCGGCTCCTGATGAATCCTTCGACAGAAGGCTATCAAGAGATTGTGAAGGTTTCTTTTTCCTATTATTCTCGATGTTTTTATTAAGCTTTTTGCCTTTTGTTTGCATCGTTGTAAGCTTCGATCTTTTTAAAACGTTAACATACGGCTGTGATTCAGTATAGTAACCCAAGAGCTGGAGTGATTCTGCAAGAATATTCGCCATTTCCGGAGTAATGTTATTTACACCTTCTTTGACCTTTACTGGCCCCACATGTCTTTGATAAGTTTGGAGCACTTCTACAGCGTTTTCCTTTGTTTGATTAATCCATAAAAAAGCAATGAGTTGATTGACATAAGTTATGCGTGATGTCTTACGTCCAAGATTAAGACTCTGTTCATGAAAATCATTCCATTCCTCAACAAGATATGTAAGAATTTCTTTTTTCCTTGTAGTATCATTGTGATTTAACAAATAAGAAAGTATGCTGGGCCAAATCTCGCCAAAGCTTTGCCTCTCAGGTTCTGAAATGGTTTTGAAGTGATCATAAAGACCCATATATCTCTGCAATGGAATAGGAGAACTAGGCTCCTCAAGAGCTAGATGTTCTTGGCGTATCCAGTCAGGCGTCATAGATGATGACTGAGATTGTGGCTCTTGAGAGCGCTTTCGTTTTGTTTGTGTTTCCTTTTTAGCCGCTCTGTTTGCCTGCGTTGGCTTTATAGCTGCAAGGACCTGCGCTGCGTGAGGATCCCCGTTCTTCGCAGCCTTCTGCAACCATTTCAAGCCTTCTGCGTTATTGGGGGGGGAACCTTCGAATCCAGCGATCAATAACAATCCAACATGATACATAGATGTAACTTCATCTTGCTCAGCAGCTCTCTGAAACCATTTGAAGGCTTCTGGAGAATTGGAAGGAGAGCCTTCGAATCCATCGATCAATAACAATCCAATATTACGCATAGATGGAACATCACCTTGCTCAGCAGCCCTCTGAAACCATTTCAAAGCTTCTGGAGGATTGGAAGGAGAGCCTTCGAATCCATCGCTCAATAACTTTCCAACACTACGCATAGATGGGACATGCCCTTGCTCAGCAGCCCTCTGAAACCATACAAAGGCTTCTGCATGATTGGAAGGAGAGCCTTCGAATCCCTCGTACAATAACTTTCCAAAAGCAGCCATAGCGCCAACATCACCTTGTTCAGCAGCTTTTTTGTACCACTTTAAAGATTTTTTAGGATTTCTCATTTGTTCCATACTATATAATTTTCCAAGGGTCGTGAATGCCGAAACAGAATCTTGTTTAGCGCCCATTTTAAGCCATTTTTTTGCTTTTGTAAGATTTAGAGGAATTCCTTCGAATTCATCGCTCAATAAGATTCCAACATTAACCATAGATTGAACATGACCTTGCTCAGCAGCCATTATACTCCATTTCAAGGCTTCTGGAGGATTGGAAGGAGAGCCTTCGAATCCCTCAAACAATAACCATCCAACATTACACATAGCGCCAACATGACCTTGTTTAGCAGCTCTCTGAAACCATACAAAGGCTTCTGCGTGATTGGAAGGAGAGCCTTCGAATCCATCGTACAATAACTTTCCAAAAGCACCCATAGCGTTAACATTACCTTGCTCAGCAGCTCTCTGAAGCCATACAAAGGCTTCTGCAGGATTGGAGGGAAAACCGTCGAATCCCTGCAATAACCATCCAACATGATACATAGCGGCAACATGGTTTTGCTCAGCAGCCATTCTAAAATAGTGAAGAGCTTTTTTAAGATCTTCTGGAGACTTTTTTCTACTATTTTTGAACCACTTTCCTGCATAATACATAGCGCTAACATTGCCTTCATTTGCAGTTTTTTCTAAGTATTCTACAGCAGAGTCTATTACAGCAGAGTCTATGGAATCTGCCATGGTTCCTGTAATCTGCATTAATTTCGACACTGCGCGAGCACGATCATACATTTCTTTCACGCCTTCATCCACAAGGGCTCTTTTCGAGATCACATTTTCAGCAGCATTATCATGCCCGCAAGGGTTTGGAGCGCTACCATCACAACTATTTTGCGAATCTGCTGTTGACGCTGCATGCAATGTTGGATCAGTAGTTGTTAAGCTATCATGCTTTTTATCAGTTTCTTGCAGAACTGATGAAGGAGCGCGTTGCTGAGCGGGAACAGAAACAGCTTCTTCGTTTTCTTCCAAAGGGTTGTCTATTGCATAGGCAGGAGTATAAAGAACGCCGCTCAGCATAACACTCAGAGCTGTTGTACTAAAAAGAGATCTATTAATAAAAAACATATATATCCTCACTATTATATTCATATAATTAGCATATAAGTATTATCGATACTAAAGTCAACCCCTATAGAACGTTTATAGAAATTATCACTGCTGTCTGATGAGAGTTTAGAAGGCCTCTTGTAAGCTATTGATATAAAATCGTAAAAACGAGTTTTCAGACGAAATTGACTTCGACACGCTTATGATTCTCCTGACCCACTCAGGAGGATTTATGTATCACGGAAGGCTAGTTTTCGCCCAGCTTACCTATCGGGAAAGTTTGAAAGCTATTGAAATTTGTTTGCATGCTCGCAAGACAAAGCCTTACCATCTTAGCATTAGAGGGGACATTGTACATAGCACATTGGCAGATGCAAATGAAATCAGAGATTGGTCTGCTTTTCGGGACTTTGCGATGCGTCTCATTGAAATGACACGCGCTCTTTATGCTAACGACAGTTTGGGTGTTGATCTTGATAGTACAATCTATGCTTTGGATACAATAACGATTGATTTGTGCTTACCGGTATTGTTATCCGTAAAATTATCTTAGGTATCTCCAAAACCGGGGGTTGAGGGGTCGAGGGCTTGAGTCCCTCCACTCCTGAAAACTTGGCATTTTATCCTTAGCAATGAGCTTTTTGTTAAGACCTATCACTAAATCACCTTCAAGCGGTCAATCTCTTTTCATCACTGATTCTATCCAAGGCTTAAGTTTAGTAACATCTGTAAGAGTTTGGGTGACGAACCAACGTAAATTTCGATCATTTGTCGCAGCACAATTTTTATACATTTGTAATAAGGTTGACACACCATTATCGTTTGAAGGGTCGATGTTCTTTTCATCAAAATTAAAATTTGCCAAAAATCTTTGAGTAGTTATGAACGTGTTATCAATTTCTCCAGCACTTACAATGCCTACAAGAGAGGGCTTTCCTTCACGCACAACTATACAACCAGCTCCACTATCTCCCTCTGCAATCAGTCCAAAGCCATCTGGTGCATTTGGATAAACTGCATCTTCCATAATGAATTGATCTTTTTTGTCCTTTCTCAGGAAAGGACGATTTATCCATACTTTCAAACCTTCAGCATAAGCAGGGACGCATTTAAATCTTTGGCCATAAATTTTTGGTTGATAAACAGCTTCCAGCTTCGCCGGATTAATACAGCCAGAACCAGCAACAGGATATTTTTTATCTTCCTTTGAATAGCGCATTCCTGCTAGGCCAAGAATGTGGACTAATGATCTTGCTTCAGTAGTTTCATCCGAAATGGACAAACAAGGAAGGCCATGTGGTTCTACACACTCCAAAATAGCAACATCTGGACCATAAGTAATATAATCAACAAAACTCTTACTCACAATATCAAAATAGGTGCTATGTACTCCACTAGAAGCATATTTTTCTGCACATTTAGCTTCATCACTCAAAATATCATTCAATTTTATCATCAATTCTAAAAGAGTTAGCTCTTGGATAGGCACCTTATATTCTTTCATAGCAGTTGCTGGATGAAAGTGTACGTCTGCGATCGGAATGACTTTGAGGTCTTTACAGTGTCCAAAATCAGCACGATAGTAATCTTCGTCCTGCCCCATAGAGTAGGCAAAGGTTCTGGGTACATTATACTGCTGTCTTTCGTTCACAATGCCTATACAGGATATTGCAAGTCGTTCTAACGCATATCCTACTAGTCCGTGGGCACTCGTTAATATCCACCTGTCACCAATTGCAACACCTGTGCCACCTGATTGTCCACATTCAACCATAACAGAACTCTTTATGAGGGATTCTCGATCAACTTCTTTTGGAAGAGAGTATACAGCAGCATTGGGCTTTCGAGCTTCCTCAGATTCCATGGCATTAAGAAATGAAAATGAAAAGGCATTCAAAATAAAAATATAGAAATATGATTTCAACATACAAGCTTATCCAAGATTTATATAATAACTATATTTATAATGAATTATTACAAGAGTTTCAATAGGCCATTTTTACAGAATAACTAAACAAAAAACGATGTAAAAGATTTGTTAAGGAATAGTTGAAGGAAGAAAATGATAACAAATGACTACAAATGACTACAATTAATCAAAGCGCGAAGTGAAAAATCTCTTGCTTTCATTAATGTTTTTTGTTATTCATTTTTCTAAACTAAGCAAGATGAGTCACCTTAAACTGGTGGTAAGGGGTGGATTCTCATTAAGCCTGCCAAAATGTTTGTAATTTGTAAAAAACTCTGTTATGAGAAATGTCATTAATCAGAAAGTTTAGGATATGGCAAGAGTATCACCTATAGAATTTGTGCGCCAAGTGCGTCAAGAAACAGCTAAGGTCACATGGCCTACACGTAAAGAGACGATTGTTACAACCGTTCTTGTTTTTATTATGTTGTTTATATTTGCCATCTTTTTCTTAGTGGCAGATCGTGCTCTTGCATGGATCGTTGC
>CAYRHD010000038.1:8805-9903 GCA_964424065.1 uncultured Alphaproteobacteria bacterium | reverse complement strand
CTTCTTCCACTCTAACCGGCACTATGGGATGTGCAGCTGAAGAAGGAAACACCTCCGAATGCCAGTCATCTTTACTTGTAACATACTTGTCAGTGACTTTCATTTCTTGAGCCATCTCAAGGCTTGTTATGAATTCACCTGGATATGTTGACCAAGAAAAGGAATACAAAGAAAAAACAAAATTCCCATCATCCTTTAACATCGATGTCAAGGCTAGTAGATGGTCAAAAGTCCATTCATTATAAAAGTAAGTATTCGCGTCCATCGCAATTTGCGCTAAGTTAGAGCCAACAATTCGAGAAACTCTATTCAAATCTTCAAGAGAGTTAAAATCTACCGTAAGATGAGGAACTCCATCTGGATCATGTGTATCGCTATTGATATATATCCACCCTGGACCAAAACGATCACTCTCTAGATTTCTTGCTCCTAAAACAAGATTAGTGGGTTCTTGCCTAGACTTTCTTTCAGCAACGAATTCTTCCATTCTTAGCGATTGATGATTCACTGAGAGCTGGACTTTTCCTTGAAGCCTTTCTGTAAATTCATCATGCATTTTACGACGGTGGGTCAAAAAAATCTCGTCTGAATCCTCATGATCACTCCCCGCATAAACAGGTGTTTCTATTCGGAAGATGCAGATAGAAAGAAAAAGAGATTCTTAAAATCCATAGAAAAATACCTTATAATTATTTCAATATATTTTATATAATTTTTTGAAACAAAGTGTCAATATTATAAAAGTTTTACTGATAAGATCATTCAGATCTAAATTAAAGGTGATTTATTTATATGTCTGTCTTCATCGTTTTGCCAAATGACACTGGTGTGCTTCCTTTTCGGGGGATTCAGTTTTCTCTGTTTTGCTTTTAAAAAAATTCATGCTAAGAAATTTCTATGATAGATTCTCATACATTAAAAATGCTTTTATCCATTTATAAGGATGCGGGAGTTGACGAGATGATTTCTTGTGAATCCCAGAATCGGTTTAAAGAAATCGAACAAACTCTTGATTTGCCTCAAGCTGTCCTTGAAGAGAAAAAATCCGCACTCATAGCACCTGCCATCTCACCGAAGATGGCGCAGCAACAAGCGTAT
>CAYRHD010000038.1:0-8795 GCA_964424065.1 uncultured Alphaproteobacteria bacterium | reverse complement strand
GTATTCATCAGCTACCTCTTCCAAAACCCTAGAAGAACTTAAAGCTTCTCTTCAAGCTTTTGAAGGGTGTGCTCTCAAATATACAGCAACAAACCTTGTTTTTGGGGATGGAAATCCAAAAGCACGGGTTATGTTAATTGGGGAAGCACCGGGAGCAGATGAGGATCGCCAAGGACTTCCCTTTGTGGGGGTCAGTGGCCAACTTTTGGACCGTATGTTTGCGGCCATTGGTTTAACTCGAGAGAACTTTTACATCACCAACATTATTCCTTGGCGGCCGCCCGGCAACCGTCAGCCAACGCCTGCTGAAACGGAAGCCTGCCTTCCTTTTATTAAAAAGCATATCGATCTGGTGAGTCCTGATTTCCTCATTCTTGTCGGAGGGACAGCCGCTAAAACTCTTCTCGGGGGTAGAGAAGGCATCATGCGTTTGAGAGGGGCATGGCGCGATTATGCTTCGGAAAGTGGGAAAAAGATGAAAATTATTGCTATTTTTCACCCCGCTTATCTTCTTCGTTCCCCAGGGCAAAAGCGGGAAACATGGCTTGACCTTATCAAAATCAAGCATTCGCTGATAGAAGCGGGTTTGGATCTAAAGGCAATTTGATAAATCAAAAATGAAGATTCTTCTTGCCCTTCCCCCCTCTTTGTTTGCTATAAAGAGGACGAGGAGTTGGTTTGTGGACGTAAGTCTTGCTAACTCGGTCAGGTCCGGAAGGAAGCAGCCGTCGTAAGATCCTTGCGGGTCATAAGTTCAGCTCCTCACCAATAAAGGATTAAAACGTGGAAAGTGCCCTAAATCTTGTTGATCTCAACCCGAAACCTTCTTCTGAAGGATACCGCGTACTTGCGCGTAAATATCGGCCGACAAAGTTAAGTCAGATCATTGGTCAAGATTTCCTTGTGCAAACTTTAAAGCGAGGCATTGAAGGCAATCGCTTAGGACATGCTTTTATTTTAACAGGTATCCGCGGGACAGGAAAAACCACAACCGCACGCATTATTGCGCGCTCTTTGAATTGTGAGAAAGGTCCTACACCTGAGCCCTGTGGTGAGTGTTCTTCTTGCACGATGATTGCCCAAGACCGGTCGATAGATGTCATTGAAATTGACGCAGCCAGTCGGACTAGCGTTGATGATGTGCGTGAAATTATTGAAGCTTCTCAATATAAAGCAGCATCTGCGCGATACAAGATTTACATCATAGACGAAGTTCATATGCTTTCAAAAAGTGCCTTTAATGCCCTTTTGAAAACCTTGGAAGAACCTCCACCTCACGTCAAATTCATCTTTGCAACAACTGAAATTCACAAGGTCCCTGCAACGATTCTCTCAAGGTGTGTACGCTTTGATTTAAAGCGAATCGAACCTGAGATCTTGAGTGCCTATTTTAAAACGATCTGCGATCAAGAAAACGTTGCTTGTGAAGAAGATGCGATTACTTTGATTGCCAAGGCAGCTCAAGGGTCTGTCAGAGATGGTCTGTCCCTTCTAGATCAAGCTATAACGTTCGGCGGTTCACGTGTGACGACTCAAGCAGTGCAACAGATGTTGGGGCTTTCTGACCAGGGGCTTCTTATTGAATTGTTTGAGATGCTCGTGAAAGGTGAAGCCCTACCTGCTTTGGAAAAGTTAAGGTATTTCTTTCAAGAGGGAGCGGACCCTCTTTGTATCATTGAAGATTTATTAGAGTTGACTCATTGGTTGCAGTGCCTGAAAATCAGCCCTGCCCTTGGGGAAAATATAACAGTTTCTCAAGAAAAGCGTGAAAAGGGAAAAGAGCTTTCTGAGACTTTGTCACTGCCAACGCTCACAAAGATTTGGCAAATATTGCTCAAAGGATTCGAGGAAATGAAAAGAGCACCATGTCCGCAGCAAGCTCTTGAAGTGATTGTTATTCGTCTTACGCATTTGGTTCCATTGCCATCTCTTGAGGAACTTTTCCAGAGAGGCGGTGAAGAGCCGTCCTTAAAAAAAAAGTCCTGAGTGAACCCTCTTTTGAGACATTCTCCTGTTTTTCCAGTTTTGAAGATCTGGTTGATTGGGTAGCCCATCAACGGGAAGGTCTTCTCCATGGTAACCTTGTGTATGATGCTCATTTAGTTAAATTTGAACCTATGCACGTTACACTTCGACTTTTACCCGGAGCTCCTAAAAATTTACCTGTGCAGTTACAAGAGCTTTTGAAAAAGCACAAAAATGAGGAGTGGACGATTGCAATTTCTGATGAAATCGGTCAACCTACTCTCCGTGAAAAGACCCAGCGAGCTTTAGAAGAAAAACGGCAACTTATTTTAGAGGCGCCTCTTGTAAAGCAAGTCATGGAAAAGTTCCCCGGAACAACCCTTGTCGAAATTGAAGAGAATGAAAGAAAGTGAGAAACTATGTTCGGTAATATTGGCGAAATGATGAAGCAAGCCCAAAAGTTGCAAGCAAAAATGGCAGAAGTTCAAAAGAAACTCGAAACCCTGGAAGTAGAAGGTACATCTGGTGGAGGGCTTGTTAAGATCACAGCGAACGGTAAAGGAGCTGTAAAAGGAATAAAGATTGACTCGTCTCTTATCGATCCTGAAGAAGCTGAAGTCCTAGAAGACCTTATTGTTGCAGCGATTCATGATGCTCAAGCCAAAGCAGAAGCATTGTCAGCTTCTGAAATGGAACAGGTCACAGGAGGAATGAAGCTTCCTGGGGGAATGAAGCTTCCTTTTTAAACTCAGAGAGTTTCCATGATCAGCGATGAACTAAAAACACTCATACAACTCATCTCGAAATTGCCAGGATTAGGTCCTCGTTCTGGTAAGCGGATTGCTTTGCATTTGCTTCAACATCGTACAACAACATTGCCAGCACTTGCGGAATCACTTCAAGTTGTTGGCGTGAAAGTGAAGGATTGTCAGACGTGCGGGAATCTTGATTCACAGGACCCTTGCTCTCTTTGCCAAGACCCTCGGCGAGATGATTCAACCTTATGTATTGTTGAAAATGTTGCAGATTTATGGGCGTTGGAGCGAACAGCCTCTTATAAAGGTCGCTATCATGTTTTGGGAGGTGTTCTTTCAGCTCTTGACGGGGTTCGGCCTGAAGATCTTCGCTTATCCTCTCTTTTTCAACGTTGTCAAAGGGGAAGCATACGAGAGGTTATTATGGCGTTGAATGCGACCGTTGAAGGACAAGCGACAAGTCATTACATCAATGAGCGTATTAAAGAGCTTGGTATCCCTCAAGTTTCAAGCCTTGCACGGGGTGTTCCTGTTGGGGGAGAACTGGATTACTTAGATGAAGGAACTCTTTCTGCGGCATTATTGTCGCGACGTGATGTTTAACAAGAAAAGCCCTTGAGAAAGAGCCCTTCTTTTGCGTATGATACGAAAAAATCAAAAAGGATATCCATGCGACATATTCAAATTTTAATTGGAATCGTCTCTTTTCTTTTTTCCTTTGGTGCCTGGGCTCAGCAACCCCATCCTTGGCAGATGTATTATCAGAAACCGGCAACACCTGTGATGGAAATTATTTATGATTTTCATTTGATGCTTCTTTATATTGAAGGGGGAATTGTCCTTCTTGTTGCGGGTCTTCTTATCTTTGTAATATACCGGTTTCGTGCTTCAAAACAAAAGACAGCTTCTCAAACAGCACACAATACGGTGTTGGAAGTGATATGGACAATTATTCCAGTTTTGATCCTTGTTTTTATCGCATTTCCCTCTTTTCGTTTGCTTTACATGATGGACGTCACACCCAAAGCAGACCTCACCATAAAAGCCATAGGAAACCAATGGTATTGGACTTATGAATATCCGGATTATGATATTAAATTTGATAGCAATATTGTTCCAGAGAATGAACTTAAGTCAGGTCAACTTCGTTTGCTTGAAGTTGATAATCGTGTGATTGTGCCCGTTGGGACCAATGTACGAGTCATTACAACATCGGCTGATGTGCTTCATAGCTGGGCAGTTCCCGCTTTTGGCATTAAAAGAGATAGTGTGCCCGGGCGTCTGAATGAGACTTGGTTTAATGTCAAAAAAGCAGGCGTTTATTATGGCCAATGTTCGGAGTTGTGCGGTGTAAAACACGGTTTTATGCCTATTGTTGTGCAGGCCGTTTCACAAAAGGAATTTGAGTCTTGGATTGCTACTCATAAAGGCCCAGCTCAGACTCATCAAGGAGGATAAAAGAATATGTCAAACGCAGCTACAGCTGATATGAGTTTTGATGACCACAAACCTACTGGGTGGAGACGTTGGGTTTTGTCAACAAACCACAAAGATATCGGTACCATGTACATTATTTTTGGAGCATTTGGAGCCCTCTTTGGTTCTGTCTTATCCATGCTGATCCGACTTCAGCTTGCACACCCACATGGTATGCTTCTCTCGGGAGGGGAATATCAAATTTATAACGTGGTTATAACGGCTCATGGGTTGTTAATGATTTTCTTCTTTGTGATGCCCGTCCTGATTGGTGGGTTTGGGAACTGGTTTGTGCCCCTTATGATTGGTGCTCCTGATATGGCTTTCCCACGCCTCAATAACATCAGCTTTTGGCTTTTAATTCCGTCCTTGATCCTTTTAACTCTTTCAATTGTTGTGGGTTCAGGTGCAGGAACAGGATGGACTTTTTATCCCCCCTTAAGCAGTATTGGGCAGCCCGATGCAGCTGTCGACTTTATGCTTGTGAGTCTGCACTTGGCTGGCGCCTCATCGATTCTGGGAGCCATTAACTTCATTACGACCATTTTTAATATGCGTGCACCCGGTATGACGATGCACAAAGTTCCTTTGTTTGTCTGGGGTATGTTGGTTACGGCTTTTTTACTTCTTTTAGCTGTACCTGTCCTCGCAGGAGCCATCACCATGCTTTTGACTGATCGTGGTTTTGGCACCAGCTTTTTTGAACCAGCAGGAGGCGGAGATCCTATTTTATTTCAACACTTGTTTTGGTTTTTTGGACATCCAGAAGTGTATATTATGATTTTGCCCGCTTTTGGTATTGTCAGCCAAGTTATCTCGACCTTTGCCCGTAAGCCCGTTTTTGGTTATTTGGGAATGGCTTATGCTATGGTGTCCATCGGCGTTATTGGCTTTGTTGTTTGGGCGCATCACATGTTTACGGTGGGTCTGGATGTCAATGCGAATGCTTATTTTACAGCGGCTACACTGATCATTGCAGTGCCTACAGGAATTAAGATTTTCAGTTGGATTGCAACCATGTGGGGAGGGTCCTTAACCTTTGAAACACCCATGCTTTATGCCGTTGGATTTATCATACTTTTCGTCATTGGAGGCGTGACCGGCGTGACATTGGCCAATGGTGGCATCGATATGTCTCTTCATGATACCTACTTTGTGGTTGCTCATTTTCATTATGTTCTTTCGATGGGGGCTTTGTTTGGCATTTTTGCTGGATTTTATTACTGGTTCCCAAAGATGTCGGGGAAAATGATTCCTAAGATTTTGGGAAATATTCACTTTTGGATGACTTTTATCGGGGTTAATATGATTTTCTTTCCCATGCATTTCCTAGGCCTTGCAGGGATGCCGCGTCGTATTCCAGATTATCCTGATGCCTATGCGGGATGGAACTACGTATCCTCCCTTGGCGCACTCCTGTCGTTTACTGCTGGACTTTTCTTTATCTTTGTTGTCTTTTATGGGTTTAAGTGGGGAAAGAAAGCCACTGCAAATCCATGGGGAGAAGGGGCTACAACTCTTGAGTGGACAGTCCCTTCGCCAGCACCTTTCCATACCTTTGAAACTCAACCCCAAGTTACGTGATGGCAACAACTGTTACCTATTCTTCTGTACCTTCTCAAGCAACAGCTCGTGACTATTGGCTTCTTCTTAAGCCTCGTGTGATGTCACTGGTTGTATTTACGGGTATTGTGGGTATTTTGTTAGCGCCTGGGACGATTCATCCCGTGATTGTCTTGGCTTCCATTTTGTGTATTGCCATTGGAAGCGGTGCCGCAGGGGCCATTAATATGTGGTTTGAACGTGACATTGATGCCCTTATGGAGCGCACAAAAGAGCGTCCTTTGCCTCAAGGGAAAATTCAACCAGGTGAAGCGTTGGGATTTGGCTTAACTCTTGCGGTGGGTTCGGTGGTTGTGATGTATACCCTGGTCAATTTTTGGGCGGCGTTTTATCTTGCTACGGCTATTCTATTTTATGTTTTTATTTATACCTTTTGGCTCAAAAGGATAACGTCTCAAAACATAGTCATCGGGGGGGCCGCAGGAGCTTTACCGCCCGTTATTGGTTGGGCATCCGTGATGAATGAAACGAGCCTTTTGCCTTGGATATTATTTGGGATCATATTTATGTGGACACCTCCCCATTTTTGGGCTCTCGCTTTGCATAGAAATGAGGATTACAAAAAAGCTAATCTGCCGATGTTGCCTGTGGTTTCGGGGGAAAATGCAACCAAAAATCAAATCTTATGGTATACAGGATGTTTGATCTTCCTCTCACTTCTTCCCCTATATTTGGGCTATTTTGGATGGATTTATGGAGGTGTGGCTCTTGGGTTAGGCTTTATCTTTTTAGCTTTAGCCTTGAAGCTGAAATTTTCTCGAGATTCAAGGGAAGGGATGAGCTTGTTTTTTTACTCCATATTTTATTTGTTTCTTTTGTTTTCAGCGATGCTCTTTGAGCGAATTGGAGGACTATGACGAATTCAAGAAATAAGGCTCTCTTTTGGGTTCTTTTCGGGCTTTCCTCATTATTTTATGCTGCGGCTTGTGTGTATATGAAGTGAAAAAGGATCACCGTTCTACCCTTATCATTCTTGTAGCCTGTGTTTTTGGAATGTTAGCCTTAACATTTGCATCTTCAGCTCTCTTTAAAATGTTTTGCGAAAAGACCGGTCATGGTGGCACAACCCAGGTTGCAAAAGCGATGCCCAAACGGATTGAGAATCGGGTGATTACGGTTCGCTTTAATGCGGATACTCATTCAGAGCTTCCTTGGGAATTCAAGCCTCTGCAAAAGCAAATTAAGGTTAAAGCAGGTGAAGTGGGGCTTGCCTTTTATCATGGAAAGAATCTATCGCCCGACTTGACTGTTGGAATGGCCACTTATAATGTTACACCCCATAAGGCAGGGATTTACTTTAATAAGGTTGAGTGCTTTTGTTTTATTGAGCAACATTTGGAAAGACATCAAGAAACAGATTTCCCAGTGCAATTCTTCATCGATCCAGAAATTGTGAACGATCCCTATCTGGCAGATGTAGATACGATCACCCTTTCTTACACTTTCTTTAAATTAAAGAAGCGCGGACTTGCCGAAAAATAAATTAAGCCTTATATATAAGATAGGATAAAAAAAGGAGTATTCAAAAATGAATGATCGTTCCAAAAATAGAACTATTTTAGGTGTTGAAAGGACGACGCTGGCCTATAGTGAAGGCCTTCGCGCTTATATGGTTAATGTATACAACTACATGGCCCTTGCGCTCGGGTTAACAGGAGGCGTGGCCCTTCTTGTTGTCTCTTCTCCTGCGCTACTCCAAGCGATTATGCCTATGATGTGGTTGTTTATCTTGGCGCCAATTGGACTTGTATTTTTCCTCAGTTTTAGAATCAATACAATGCAGTACTCGACTGCCCAAATTGTGTTTTGGTTGTACGCAGCCCTGAACGGTGTGGCTTTTTCAACCATTTTCTTGGCTTATACTTATGAAAGCATTGCCCGCGTCTTTTTCATAACCGCTGGTATGTTTGCCGCCATGAGCCTTTATGGTTATACGACGAAGAAAGACCTAACAGGTTGGGGTTCTTTCCTTTTCATGGGTGTTATTGGCTTAATGATTGCGATGGTTGTAAACTTCTTTGTCGCAAGCTCCATGTTACAGTTCATTGTATCTATTGCCGGTGTTCTCATTTTCACTGGCCTTACAGCTTATGATACGCAGATGATTAAAGAATCTTATATTGAAGGAAGTTCAAAGGAAGTTGCTGGTAAAAAAGCCATCTTCGGAGCTTTGAGCCTTTACCTCGATTTTATCAACCTTTTCCTGATGTTGCTTCGTCTTCTTGGAGATCGTCGATAACTTTTCAGAAAAACCCCCGAAAGGGGGTTTTTTTATGAGCCATTCTTCTGACAATTTGATCCCAGTGTGGTACACTGCTCCTGAAAGGAAGATTTATGTGGCCTGATGTCATTGCCCTCAGGGATTTTTATATCACCCCTTTGGGCTATGTTGTGCGGCGAATTTTAAGGCGCCGAATTCGTGAAATGTGGCCTGATGTTAAAGGGCGCCATGTCATGGCCTTGGGATATCCCACACCTTTTTTAAGGTACTACCGTGAAGAAGCAAAAAGACTCGTTGCTTTGATGCCTGCAGAGCAAGGAGCTCTGTCTTGGCTTCGAAAAAAACCCAACATTGTAGCTCTAACCGATGAAACCCGGCTGCCTCTTGCCAATAAGTCCGTGGACTTTGCTTTAATTACCCATGCCCTTGAGCATACAGATAAGCCTAATGATATGATTCGTGAAGTATGGCGCGTCCTCTCTGACGGTGGCAAAATGATTTTAGTAGTTCCCAACCGAGCCGGTATATGGGCACGCATGGAAAAAACTCCTTATGGACAAGGCCATCCTTACAGCCTTTCCCAGCTCAACAAATTTCTTAAAGAAAACTCTTTTTCAACGGTGCGTGTAGATTATGCCCTTTATGTTCCGCCCACCCAATCTCGCCTCTTTTTAACAACAGCCACAGCGTGGGAAAAGATTGGCCACAAATGGTTTCGGAATTTAGGGGGGGTTCTCATTATTGAAGCCACAAAA
>CAYRHD010000037.1:0-9982 GCA_964424065.1 uncultured Alphaproteobacteria bacterium | reverse complement strand
TATGCATAAGCGAAACTTAATTAAAAAAAACCACTTTGAGTGGTCCAAGCGAAGCATTACATACCTCCACCTCTGGTGGAGGTATTGACTAGTGACTTTTCAAAGTCTTCTGACTTATCTTTTAAGTGTCGAGGAATTCTTTATGATGCATTCTTCAAAGACGAAGGTCCTTCACTCAAAACCTCTTTGACCTTCACGGCCAAATCATTCAAGCTAAATGGCTTCGCCAGAAATTGAATATTATGGTCGTCTTTAAGGCGATTGTGGAAGGTTTCCTCTGCATAACCTGAGATAAAAAGAACTTTTGGAGTTTTATTGAGTTTCGTAATTTCATTCACAAAGGTTGGACCATCCATTTGAGGCATGACAACATCTGATATCACAAGATGAATATGTTCCTGACTGGATTGAATATAATTCAAAGCCTCCTCTCCATTTATAGCTTCAATCACTTTATAGCCCTTACTACGTAAAGCGCGTGCACTGAATAGCCGCACTGCATCTTCGTCTTCTACTAACAAAATGGTGCTGGACCCCGTCAAGTCTTGGGGCGGAAGTTTTTGTTCATGTTCTCTAGATGGGGAAACACTTTGCTCTGCCGTATATTGAGGTAAATAGATGTAAAATGTTGTGCCTTCTCCTACTACAGAATGGACATGAATAAATCCACCGGTTTGTTTCACAATTCCATAAACCGTTGAAAGTCCAAGACCAGTACCTGACCCAACTTCCTTTGTTGAAAAGAAAGGATCAAAAATGCGATCAATGATGTCAGGATTGATCCCTGCCCCCGTATCTGTAATCTCAACCAAAACATAAGCTCCCGGAGGAATAACGTCATGGCCATATCGCTTAGCCTTCTTTAAATCACAATTCGATGTGGTCAGAGAAATCGTACCCCCCGCTTCAATTGCATCCCGCGCATTCACAACCATGTTAATGATAACTTGCTCGAATTGCCCTTGATCCACCAGAACCAAACCCAATTCCCGTGAATGCTTGATATTAAGTTCGATGTTTGAACCAATTAATCGACGCAATAGAGCAGAGAGCTCAGCTAAACACTCCGTAATATCCAAAACTTTGGGTTGCAAGGTTTGCTGCCGCGAGAAAGCCAAAAGCTGCCGCACAAGATTCGCAGCACGATTCGCATTTTGCTTGATTTGCATGATATCCGTAAAGGATTGATCTCCCGGCGTATGACGCATCAGCATCAAATCGCAAAAACCAATCATAGCTGTCAAAAGATTATTAAAGTCGTGGGCAATACCCCCTGCCAGCTGACCAACTGCTTGCATTTTTTGAGATTGAACAAGCTGAACTTCAAAACGCTTTTGTTCCGTAATATCATGGAACAAAATAAAGCAACCCTTTTGGTTCTTAACAGGAAGGGGCGCAAAATAAGCAGAAGCTATCGAATCTCGAGCATCATTAAAACAAACCTCGAGAGATGCCCCTTCAGAAGCTCCATTCATAAAATTCATGATCGTGTGTTTAACTTCATCGATTTTAAAGTCTGCCACTAAATCAAAAAAAGACGTTCCCCGAATCGCTGATCCCTCAACTGTAAATTTTTCTCTGAAAAGGACGTTCGAATCCTGAATGGTTCCGTGTTCATCTAAACATATGACCGGTAAGGGCGTCATCTCTAGAACTTTATGCATATCACTTTGATTCACGAAAGGCGTATAAATACTTACAAAAGAACGAGTTATAAGTCCATCCTCGGTGTGAATATGAGATTGTTCTAAATATGCTGTTTTGACACGGGAAGAGGCTGTAATAAAATCGCATTTTCCTTGAATTTCAGAGAGTTTTACAGGCTCTTGTCCTTTGGGCTTAACAATAAACTTTGAAAGAGAAGAGCCTATTAAATCTTCTTTATTATAATCCAACCAATTTGCAAACTTATCATTACAAAGAATAATGATACCTTGTTCATCCAACGAAAAAAGCCCCTCTGATGCAGCGTCCAGAAAAAGAGAATACATATTGAGTTGATTAACAACCTTCTTTTCTCCTTCCTTTTTATGAGTGATATTTGAACACTTCCAAAGATATTTGTCACCTATGGGTAAAGCATAAATACGCCATACTTCATCTCCTTTGCCTCCTCTAAGATAGAGAGTCTCAGACCGAACTTCCCTTAGATGGAATCCTTTCAGCAGGCTCTCTAGCGCTTGACAACTTTCTTCATTAGCAGCCACTTTCCTTAAAAATGGAATGCTTTCTGCCCACCAACACTCTCCTCGCGATCTTTTGTTCCCATAACTAAAGTGAAAATCTGGATTAAGAATTAATAAAGAGAGGGGAAGATTCTCATAGGCTGTTGCTTCAATTTCATATTTTGTGTTTTGCCTTTTAAGATTGTGAAGTTTTAACAATAAAAGGAGCACTATGACACTTGACGCGACCATCAGTGTCAGGGTCAAGAAAGTAAACTCTTCGCTTGCAGAAAAAAAGAGCATCATGCTTCCTAAAAGAAGAATAAGTGAAAGATTCACAAGCGAAAGAGCCCACACACGTCCCATTCCTTGAAAATGAGGAATATTGTTAAACGTGGTTCTCAAAGACTTATGAAGACTTTCTCTTAAAATGTCTTTCATTTAAATTTTGCTTGATCCATTTCTCGTAAAATCCACCTGCCTCAAATTTCCTCCCGGTCGAGTGAATTAAGAAATAAAAAAGCATCCCTTCTTTCATTTTTATAAAAAATATTGTCCTAGAAGGTGCACCGGAAGTCAAATAAAAATAAGAATTGAGATGGACGAAAACATTCCGGCCCCTATTGGGGCCGGCAATTTAGACTTTCAGTCCTAGATTATAGCCAGCTATTGAGAATGTACATTCCGAAGATACCTGGCTTTTCAGGGCAGCACTGTGTTGTGCAGCAAGGTCCATCAACACGTACCATTGGAACGCATTCTGTTGTAACCATTGCTGGACAAGGTGGTTCACAGGTTGGAGCTGGTTTACAGCAATCAGCTTGAACTGCGCCACCCAAAGCTAGTACTGATACTACAGCGAGTGATTGTAAAGTTTTCATGTTTTTCTCCTTTGAGTTTTAAGTGTTTCCTTGTTTTTCTTATTGTTATTCCCTCACTCTATACAAAAATGGATAATAATTTATTAAAAATTACATTTTTTTGTTAAAATTTTTTTTCTGTTTAAAATCAATATTTTATTTAATGACACTTGTTGCAATCCATTGAAAACGTGAGAAATTGTTTTGCTAACGCTTTGGAATCTTATAAGATAAATTTTAATGACAAATAATTTTGGAGAACAAAATTGGGAACTCTGAATTACTTTTTAACTCTTGTGACCACAGGAATTAATTTGGTGGGCATCATTATTGTGTTTTGGGGTTTCGTTGTTGCAACTATAAGCTTTATTCGCATGAAACTTCACCGCCACAATGTGGTTTATTTCCTCAAAGAAGCGAATGAAATTAGAGCGATTCTAGGCACTTACATTCTTTTTGGTCTTGAGTTTATGATTGCTGGCGACATCATTCATACCTTCATTAAACCCAGCCAAGAAGATTTACTCGTCCTCGGAACTATTGTCGCCATACGCACCGTCATTAGCTATTTTCTGGGACGCGAAGTGGACCAAGCAGAGAAAGTCCGCGATAACCCTTTCAAGGGAACCAAAGTTCAAAAAGGAGAGAAATCATGAAAAATCATTTATCATCAGAAGCTTGTACTGAAATTTCCAAGGCTCTTAATACATACTTGGCTAACTCAACCCTTGTTTATTATAAAGCACATGGGTTTCATTGGAATGTGGAAGGATCCAATTTTTATAGCCTTCATTTGATGTTTGAAAAATTTTACCAAGAACTATGGGAATCCTTGGATGATACGGCTGAACGCGTGCGTGCCTTGGGCCACCATGTTCCGGGAAACCTGGCGGACCTCTTAAAATGCGCAACCATAAAAGAAACAACTTCCATCCCTTCCGATCACGAAATGGTGAAAATCTTACGAGAAAATTTCATGGAACTGAGTAAAAATGCTCATATGGTTGAAGACATTGCTGATAAACATAAAGATACCATCACGACGGATATGATGACAGAACAAGCGGCTTTCCTTGAAAAATCAGCTTGGATGCTAAAAAGCACGCTTACTGATTAATTTTTTGAGCCAGTGTTGCTTCAAGAAAAGAATCAATGTCTCCATCCAGAACACCATGGGCATTTCCCTTTTCAACATGAGTTCTGAGGTCTTTCACCATCTGATAAGGTTGCAGAACGTAGGATCGGATTTGGTGTCCCCAGCCAATTTCTGATTTTGTGGCTTCGGAAGCTTGAGCAGCTTCTTCTCGTTTTTTGAGTTCTAATTCGTAAAGTCGTGCTTTGAGCATGCTCATGGCTTGGGCGCGATTGCGGTGTTGAGACCTGTCATTCTGGCATTGCACAACAACCCCTGTGGGCATATGAGTAATACGGATAGCACTATCTGTCTTATTAACATGTTGTCCACCTGCGCCTGAAGCACGATAAGTATCCACCCGAACATCTTTATCTTCAATCTCAATATCAATTGAGTCATCCACTTCAGGATAAACCCACACGGATGCAAAGCTCGTATGTCGACGTGCATTGGAATCAAAGGGGGAAATCCGTACAAGCCGATGAACCCCGCTTTCTCCTTTCAACCAACCATAAGGATGGTCTGCATCTTTATGGGTTATAATCTTAAATGTTGAGGATTTAAGCCCTGCTTCTTCTCCTGGGCTTTCTTCGATCCATTCAATTTTATAGCCTTTTGCTTCCGCCCAACGACTATACATACGGGTTAGCATGAGGGCCCAATCTTGGGCTTCCGTACCCCCCGCCCCAGCATTGACTTCAATAAAACAATTATTAGCATCAGCTTCACCGGACAAGAGAGTTTCAAGGCGCAAACGTTGAACTTTTTGAGATACTTTTTCAATATCTTGCTCTGCCGAAATTAGAAGAGCTTCGTCTTCTTCGAGTTCAGCTAACTCAATCAATTCAATGGAATCTTTAAGATCTTGATCTAAGCTTTGGATACGAGAAAGGGAGCTTGAGAGCTGCTCCCTTTCTTTCATGATTCTTTGGGCATTTTGCGGATCATCCCATAGATTGGGATTTTGAACGTCTTTTTCTAGTTGCTCCAAGCGCTTTTGGGATTCATCCCAGTCAAACCCGCCTCCTCAGAAGGGTAAGCCCTTCCTTTGTTTCTTCGACTAATGATTCAATTTCTGCCCGCATTTTTTCCTCGTTTACTTTTTAATAGACTATTGGCTTTTCTTTGAGAAACTTCCGCTTCAATTGCAGGCTCAGATAGGTCTGGATAGCCCCAAAAAAAATCCTGCATAGAAGGAAAAACAACCGGACTGTACTGTAAACTATCTAATCCAAATTGAGAATAAACATTTATATCACCGTAGAATTTTCTAATTTCGGCCTGTGGGATCCATTTTTTTCGATTTGATCCGTAGTTATAAATGACTTTGACACCAGAGATTGGAAAAACTTGATTTGACTGCCGGGTAATATCAAATATCTTTGTATCAATTTTATACCCTCGCGCGATAGAAAGATGAGGAAAATTCGCAGAATACTCTGCACAAGATTGAGCTTGTTCTTGCGTGGTCTGAGCCATAGCTGTAATGATTTCACCTGGCATCTGCATCTTGAAACGAGAGGTTGTGGCATACTGTGCTAAAAAGCTGTTAACAGATGTATATAAATGAGTAGCTGCACCTTTAAAAAAAGTATTAGAACCAGGGACAACTCGATCGGCATCCTCTAAACACCAAAAGGCAAAGCCACTGCTATTCGAATATCCTTCAACACCAATGCTTGTGTAGCATAAGAACTGCCCCATCATCATTCCTTGAAATATGAGTCCTTCAAGCTCTTGTACCATCAGTCCAACAAATTGCTTGAAGTTCTTGCGAACAGTATCGCCTTCATCTTTAACTTCTAAAAGTGAGATATGAGGTTCAGGAATTTCTTCTTTTGGGCAAAGTTGAACCCCATTCTTTTTAATAGCGTAACACTTCTTGCTAACGGTCCAGTTATGATCTGGGGAGATAAAATACAAATTAATGCTATTGTAAGAACACCTGATAGCCTCTCATTCTTTCCCAAGAGGGCAACCTCACAAGGATTCAGATTAGCGCCACTTCAATTTAGCTTCCCCTCCATTTGCGGTCCAATTCTGGATTCCACCTCACTCTATGTAAGCGCTGATATCGACTTTACAACTGGACATTATACTATGATGTGGCAAAGTGCTGAGCTAACAACTGTTAACTCACTCAATTTGGGTCGTAGTCCTAGCTATGCTGATGATTTTTTAGAAGGCCATAGAGATAATTACTTGCATTAGGTCATTTCAACCAAAACCTGATCGCGCGTGACGCTATCACCAACTTTAACGTATACTTTATTAACTTCTCCCGCGCACTTGGAACGTATAATGTTTTCCATCTTCATGGCTTCAATCGTTGCAATAGCTTGACTGGCTTTGAGATGATCCCCCTTCGAAACACTCACCTCAATCACACGACCAGGCATGGGCGCTAATATGTGTTTAGAAGAATCTGCATTTGTTGGGGAAGGCATATACTTATATAGCTCTGCTGTTTTTTCAGGCATTACACGGGTCGTGACTTTATAGCCATTCCACGATAGTTCATCCTCTATGCCTCTGGCATCAACTTGAAGAGTGATCTCAAGACCATTAATTATTGCTTTAAAAAGACCCTCTCCTGGTTGCCAGTTAGTCTCAATTACCAGGATTTTCTCTTTGTCCTTCACCTCATATTGCCTCCCATTATAGGAAACCAATGCAGAATAAGCCTTTCGTTCAATACAGACGCTTATAGACTGATCACTCAATCTATGACGAATACACTGCATCACGGCTGCAACGCCTACTGGAATATGAACATCAGTGAGGGGTTCCGAAACAAACCCTTCGCCATATTTTTGATCAAGGGTTGTGGTATTGAAATCATATGCTCTAAAAAAGGGAGCATTAACTAAATGCGCAAGAAAATCAATGTTCGTTGAAATGCCTCTGATATAAAAGCTATCCAAGGCTTTCAAAAGTTTCTTGCAGGCTAGATCCCTTTTGAGCTCGTACACGATGAACTTCGCAATAAGAGGGTCATAATAGGGTGTGACTTCATCCCCTTCCCGGATCCCACTTTCCAA
This sequence comes from uncultured Alphaproteobacteria bacterium, assembly GCA_964424065.1. GTDB lineage: Bacteria > Pseudomonadota > Alphaproteobacteria > UBA9655 > UBA9655 > UBA9655. The sequence continues at coordinate 2,781 of CAYRHD010000037.1, read as the reverse complement.
ACGACCGAATGGTGGAGGATGGTAGGCACGAACATGTCCCGTGGATGGCAAAAAGCCACGGGATGAATCCTCGGCATAGATGCGTGTTTCAATAGCATGCCCTTGAAAATGAATGTCTTTTTGAGTTACAGAAAGGGGCTCTCCGGCTGCAACCCGAATCATTTCTTCCACAAGATCCAGCCCTGTAATCATTTCCGTCACTGGGTGTTCCACTTGAAGCCTTGTGTTCATTTCAAGAAAATAAAAATCCCTCTTCTCATCCACCACAAACTCAACGGTTCCTACGGACGTATAGGTAATGGCTTGAGCAAGACGGATCGCCTCATGGGTCATTTGATTCCTCAACTCTGGCGTTACAAATAGACTGGGGGCTTCTTCAATAACCTTTTGATGACGGCGTTGAAGAGAGCATTCACGCTCTCCCAAATGGATTGTATTCCCATGAGTATCTGCTAAAATTTGAATCTCAATGTGGCGCGCCGAAGGGATATATTTTTCCAGGAAAATGCGACCATCCCCAAAACTGGATTCTGCCTCACGGGCTGTACTTTTAAGTGCAGGTTCAAGATCTCTCTCATTATTAACAATGCGAAGGCCTTTTCCCCCTCCCCCTGCAGCTGCTTTAACCATCACCGGGTATCCTATGACTCGAGCCATTTCAGGAACTTTTGTGAGATTGCTGATAGCCTCATCTCCACCAGGCAAACACCGAACACCGGCTTGTTTCGCCAGACGCTTAGACTCAATCTTATCTCCCATCCATTCAATAGCTTCCGGAGACGGGCCTATGAAAGCAAGACCGTTCTTTTGAACTTCTCTTGCAAAATGGGCGTTTTCCGACAGAAAACCATAGCCTGGGTGAATAGCTTCAGCTTTACTTCTTTGGGCTGCGTCTATAATGGCAGGGATATTTAAATAACTCTGGCGGGCTGGAGCAGGGCCAATCAAATAAGCCTCATCGGCCATCTCCACATGCAAGGCATTTTCATCTACTTCAGAATAAACAGCAATGGAACAAATTCCCATGCGCCTCAGGGTTCGAATAATCCGACAGGCAATCTCACCCCGATTTGCAATGAGAACTTTTTTAAACACCTTGGTTAAAGAAAACTAAGCTTTTTTGGCAGCCGCTTTCTTGGCGGGCTTCTTTGCTGTTTTCTTGACTACTTTTTTAGCAGGTGCTTTTGCCTTTTTTACCTCAACTTTGGCTGACTTTGCAGCAACTTTAGCTGGCTCTGCTTTCGGCGCAGCTTTCATGGGGCTTTCTGGTGCTTTTGGCTTTTCTTTCATCAAACGACGAACTTCTTTCTCTTCCCAATCCTTATTCATAAAGGGAGCCATGGCATTCATTTGCGGCATCAATCCTAGATAAAAAGCATGAACGCCCAAACCAATGCCCCAACCGACAATTGCCCAAATAGGCCAAAAATAACCACCTCCTGAAATCGCCCATATAAGAATGAGTCCAAGGTTAACAATCGCATAAATAAAAGCATCTGTATAAAATCGACGAAGTTTACCTACTTTTTCCTTAGCTTCCTGTTCTGTCATATCTATTTTCCTTTTTTTGTTTATAATGGTATATTGTCATGCTTTTTCCATGGATTTTCAAGTCTTTTATTCTTAAGAATTAGTAAAGATTTGCAAATGCGTTCGCGCGTTGTGTGGGGCATGATAATGTCATCAATATATCCACGGCGCGCCGCAACAAAGGGATTTGCAAACTTTTGCCGGTATTCTTCCGTATATGTTTCTATCTTTTCTTTATTATCAAGTTCCTTGCGATAGAGAATTTCCACAGCACCTTTAGACCCCATCACAGCAATTTCTGCTGATGGCCAAGCAAAATTCACATCCCCGCGTAAATGCTTAGAGCTCATGACATCATAGGCTCCGCCATAAGCTTTGCGAGTAATGACTGTCACCTTGGGTACCGTTGCTTCTGCATAAGCAAATAAAAGCTTTGAGCCGTGCTTGATGATTCCTCCCTGTTCCTGGGCTTTTCCCGGCAAGAAGCCAGGTACATCAACAAATGTAACGATTGGGACATTAAAACAATCGCAAAAGCGAACAAATCGAGCAGCTTTACGTGAAGAATCAATATCTAAACAGCCCGCAAGAACGGAAGGCTGATTTGCAACGATTCCAACGGTTTGTCCTGCCATACGCCCAAATCCGATAATGATATTGGGAGCAAAATCTGGTTGCAGTTCAAAAAAGTCTCCTTCATCCACAACTTGCCAAATCAAGTCTTTCATACTGTAACCTTGGGATGGATTTTGAGGTATGAGTGTATCCAATGATTGAACGCATCGGGTGGGACTATCTTGCGTCTCTTTTTGAGGAGAAGCTTCTCGATTGGAGAGAGGTAAAAAGTCATAAAAACGCCGCACTTCAAGCAAAGTTTCAATGTCATTTTCAAACGCACAATCAGCAACGCTGGAACGGGTTGTGTGCACATCGGCGCCTCCCAATTCTTCGCGAGTTAAGGTCTCATGGGTAACGGTTTTTACAACATCTGGACCTGTCACAAACATGTAAGATGTATTCTTTACCATAAAAATAAAGTCGGTCATGGCAGGCGAATACACAGCCCCACCTGCACAGGGCCCCATAATGACTGAAATTTGTGGAATTACTCCTGATGCTAAGACATTGCGCTGAAAAATACTTGCATATCCGGCCAAAGATTCAACGCCCTCTTGAATGCGCGCCCCACCTGAATCATTCAGTCCGATCAGCGGAATACCGAGTTGCATAGCTTTGTCCATAATTTTGGCA
>CAYRHD010000036.1:4114-10892 GCA_964424065.1 uncultured Alphaproteobacteria bacterium | reverse complement strand
GCATGTTCGAGCCGAGCTTGTCGAGCTTCTGATCGGCCTTCGACAGTTCCTTGTCTGCCGTCTTGCCGAGCTGTTCCAGCGACTTGATCCCCGACGACGTGTCGAACGTCAGGATGTACGCAAGGCGCTCAGAGATAGTCGCCACGGCGTCACCCCCTCAGGGTCAGGAATCGAACGGGATGGATCAGTCGAAGACGAGTGCGCCGAGGATCTCCTCGGCGGGCGCCTGGGCGATCTCGTCGATCGCCACCGCGAGCACCGCTCCAACCGCTTCCGGATCGATCCCTGTCACCCGGTCGACGCAGACGACGGCCATCAGCATTTGCATGAGCCGCTGATGCCCGCTTCGTGGGTCGACGTCGAGGTTCTCGAAGTCGTCGGACCCCGAGAGGAGCGCGAGCGTTGACAGGTGTTGGCCGGTCAGGTCGGCCTCGGAGAACGTGCGCCCACGCCACCGCAGCGTCCACGCGCCAGGCTTGGGCAGGTCGACCATCATCGCCGCGGGTGGCGGGGGTGGCAGCGGTGGCGTTGCGGTCAGGGTGGTGGTCATGGCTTCGCGGCCCCCTTGATGATGTTGAACGTCTGCTGTGACATCGACTTACGGATGACCGGCTCGGCCGCCTTGCGACCGTTCGCCCACGGCTTCTTGCCCTTCGTGCCGGGGTGTCGCGCTGAGCGACGGAACCCGACGCCGGGGATCCTCAAGACGGCCTTACCGCCGCGCCCACCACCACCGAACTGTCCAGCTGTCGGGCCGATGAAGCCTTTGCGGCCAGCCCCGCTCGCGTAGGCCGAGCGGATCACGTGGCCCGACGTGTTGTTCTCGACGAGCTGCACCGGCCCGGTAGCGGCGAGGAGCGCCGACGGGTTCCCGGTACCGCCTTCGAGCTTGAACCTCACACCGAGCTTCGCGCCACCCTTGCGGCCCTTCGCCCGGTTCGCGCCCGACAGCACCATGTCGCCCCCGGAAGCGGCCCGCAGTGCCGCCTCTTGAACCGTCTTGGCCTTCAACGCCGACGACGACACCGTGGTGACCCGACCTTTCTGGATTGAGCCAGTCAGGTTGGTGACGACCTTGCCGAAGTCGGGGCCGGTGATCTTGCCTGCCATCGCCAGCCCCTATCGCGAACTACCGTCTGCGCCCATGACGGACGGACCCGACAGCGCAACCAAGACCCCTACGCCGGCGTGGTGGAACAGGATCCCGATCTGGATCTGGCTAGCAGCGATCGTCGCCCTTGCGTTCGGGGCGATCGCATTCACGAACCGTGACTCCGACGACACCGACAACATGACGCCGTCGGAGGCGTACTGCTCCGATCTTCGCAACGGCTACACCGTCATGAACCTCTGGGACCGTGACGTCGACCCGGAAAAGTACGCCGGGCAAGCCTTCGGACGCATGTCGATCTCGTGCCCCGAACAGTTGGAGAAGTACCGGGCCTACTTCGAGGGCTGGAACATCAACATCGACGCCTGACGCCGGTTAGAACGTCGAGATGACGGTGGGTCCAGTGACCTGCAGGCTCGCCGACCACTCCGCCCGTCCACCGACACCCGTCGACAGGGAGAACGACTGCAGCAAGCACTCGCCGGTGATCTTCGACTGCGAAGCCACCGACCCGCCAGGACCGTACTGCCACGAATGCGACGCCGTCCCCGCAGCCTGCGCAGCCTTCAGCGCGCCGAGATGCGTGACGATCGCCGGATCGTACGGCCCCGAAATGGCGATGGTGTCACCGTCGGTCATGCCGGCGATCGACGCCTTCGCCGCGGTGCCGAGCACCGACACGTCGAGCATGTCGACCGAGTTCGGCACCGACACCGTGTCGATGTACGGCTGGATGTTCGTGAGCGCACCGGCCGCAGTGTCGAGCCGGAAATCGCCGAGGTAACCAGGCTTGAACGCCATGATGATGGTCTCCTTGGGGGAAAGTCAGGCGTGCGCGTTCGCCTCGGTTTTGGAGCGCAAGGTTCCCGGCAGGGAGAGAGGGTCAGCGGCGGGCGAAAGCGATGGAACGGGTGATCGACCCGGTACCGTCGACATCGTCGACGACCCGCAGATACCGGTTCACGGTCGTGCCCGGTGCGACCACGACACGTTCGGAGGTGACACCGGTGACGGTGGCGAACGTGACGAGAGTTGCCCAGCCAGTCGAACCGTTGGTGGAGTGTTCGACCGTGATCTCGTCACTGGTCAGACCGGAAAACTCCGACACATGCAGATGGGCGACACCGCCGTTGCCGGACGCTGCGGTCAGGTCACGGCTCGTGCCGTTCCCGTCGATGGTGACCGCGGTCAGATCCTCGAGGACGGTGCCGACCTCGCTGCCACCGGACCCTTGGGCGGTGACCGAGAAATCGCCGGTGCCGTCATGGGTGGTGGACGGGGTGATGTTGGCGAGCCAGGCGTCGATCAGGAACGCCTCAGCAAGCGGAGTCAACCCGGACGGGGCGTACGTCACCGGCAGCGACGCACCGCGCCACGCCGTGTACTGGGCCCACGGAGTCCCGGTGCCGCCGAGCACGTCGAGGAGACCGTCAGCGGCGAACGCTGCGTCGTCCTCACCGCCGAACATGAACTGCTTGGACGTGTCACAGATCGTGGACTTGTCGAGCAGACGGGTCGGCGAGTTGAGTGACACGTTGCGGGCATGGCACGCAAAGTTCACGTAACCGACCAGCACCCGCGTCTTGAACGAAGGAACGAACGCCATCAGAACACCACCTCAATGTCGAAATCGACAGCTAGATACGTCTCTTCGGCGATGACCGCCTGGTAGGGCTCACCGATGCTGGTGACCGAGCAGTAGTCGACGAGATCGTCGGGCCAGTTGGCGCCGTCCTCGACGGCCACCACGAACGACCCGTCACCGGTTGCTTCGGTCAGCACGTCCAACTTTTTTTGTGCTGACTTCTCGGCGGCACGGAACGCGAACACACTCACCTTGAACGGGTAGGCGGCCTTCGCTTTGGACAGGACCATCCGCGGGTCCATCTCCATCCGGGTCACGACCGCGCACGGGGCAGGGAGCGTGTCGAGCGCATACGGGATGGCACGCATCCCGCAGCCCGACCTGATCGCCAGGCACAACCCGTCGCGCACTTCGGCGATCGTGGTCACACCGACACCTTCCGCACCGACTCCAACAAAGCGACCGCGACACCGTCAAGCGCCGGGATGCGGGTCACGACACCTTCGATGCCGGCCAACTGGAACCCTGACAGAGTCCCGGACGACGCCTTGTAAATGTTCTTCGCCTGGATCCTGCAGGCGGTGGCGACCGAGTCGGGGACCGTGGGCCACCCGAACTTCGCGGTCACCTGCATACCGGGTCGGCGGCCCTGCGGCACCCGGTACCCGGACATCAGGATGATTTCGCTGTACGGCCGCACCGGGTACGCCACAGCGGCATTCACGGGGGCGAGGATGAAGTCGGTACCGACCGTCAGGGTCGTGCCGTACGTGCCGTCACCGGCGTCGTCCAACTTGACGACCAGACCGTTGACGGTGGAGATGTCGGTCACCTCGACGCACTCACCGTCCACGGCGTAGAACTGGCGAGTCGTGACGGTTTCGTCGACCCAGAACCCGTGACCGTCCGGGCCGCCCCGACCGCAGTGGTCGTCGATCTGTCGGGACGCCGCCTGGATCGCACCGTCGATGCGGTCGGCGTCGTCGAAGTCGTCGATGCCGAGCAGTTCGGCCACCTCGATGTCGGTGGCGTAGCAGTTGATGAGCGTCACGGTGCCTCCCAATGCCACAATCCGCCGGTCAGGGTGAGTTGACCGAGAGCGTCGATGACCGCCGACGACACCGGCGGATGTCCGGCGTCGTCACCGCACATGACCGACCCGGCCGCCATCAACGGCAGCGCGGCACGGATGTTGTCGAACACTTCGCGGTAGGTGTGTTCGGCGTCGATGAACAGGAACCGGATCGGGTCGGTGCGGTCGGTGAAGAACTCGCGCCATCCCATCCGGTGAGCGACCACGTTGCCGGCCGTTAATTCGGCGACATTGGTGCACCAGGCGGCGTACACGTCACGCCCAGCGGCCAGCGTGCCGGAGTCGTCCGAGGTGCAGCCCCGCCAGGTGTCAACGGCGTGGACGACGTCAGGGTGAGCGACGTTGGCCAGAGCGACCGTGGAACGCCCCTCCCATGACCCGACCTCAACAATGTCCCCGACGCCAGTGGTGCGGGCGTACAGGGCCTGGAGGGCGGCGATCTGTGTCTCATCGAACCAGTCCTCGGTGAACGTCACGGCCGGAACCATTCAGCCGGCGCGTGACCCTCAACAACCCATTTCGGCCAGGACTCGTCCACGGTGACCGGGGCGAGCTTGACGCCGTGAACGTCGACCCCTTCGGTCCGGTACCGGTCCTCGACCAAGCCGGGCTCGGTACGGTCGATGATCTCTGTGTGCGAGAACGAACGCAGCTTGCGTTGCGCATGCCCGTCAGAGCCGACCCACGAGAAATGCCAGCCGGCGTCCTGCATGTGCAACGGAACCTGACCGGCGAACCGCAGGTTGCGCATCGCGAGCATGGACCCCAACCGTTGAACGTCACCCCATCGGCCGGCGACGGTGCCACGCCACATTTCGGGGTGGATCCAGTCGACGGCGAACGGATGGAACCGTTGCCCGAACGTGACGAACCCGGTCGGTCGGATGTTGCGGAGCTGTAGGCGTCGGGGGATTTCGTCGACGTCGCCGTGCAGCACGACGTCGACGTCGTCGAGACCGAGTTCGGTCAGTGCGGGGAGGAGTGCTTCGCGTTGCCATGCTTCGCGTTGCCACGGATCGTCCGTCTCTGGGACCGAGGACGTGACCGTGACGATCTTGTCCGCCCAGCGGCGGTAGCGGGCCAGGTCGAGATACAGCGGCTTCGGGTCGCCCTGGAACGTGACCGGCGATTCGACGATCACGACCCGGTCGACCAGGTCACCGATCTCCGTGAGGCGACACTCGAGCATGTCGAGTTCGTCGTTGAACAGGAACGTGTCGACGATCACAACCGCGCCTTGAACGTCTTGTGTCCGAGGATCAGGCCGAGGCGTTCGGTGAACGTGCGGGCGTCAGCCTCCGACGAGTCGACTGCAGCCATGTAGACCGGGTCCGCCTCGCGGGCCTTCTCGTCGCCGTCGTAGCCGGGGTGGTGGTGGATGACCCGGCAGTCGTCTGCGTGGCCGTACACGCCACGTGCACGGGCCAGGAGAACGATCTCCTGGTCGGTCCACCAGTGCCGGTACACCTCGGGGGCCAGAACACCGGGACCGTCGAGGCAGGCGCCGTGTTCGTCGATGTAGGACCGGCGGATCAGGAAGTGGTCGGCGTGCTTGCCGGCGGCGACCTGCGGGTTACGGATACGGCCGGGTTCGGAGTCGTTGGTGCCGATGACGTCGTACCGGTCGGAGAGCTCGCGGGCGGCGTTGAACCATCCCGGCGCGGGTTCGGTGTCGTCCCCGGTGACGAGCACCCAGTCGGCGGTCGACTCGGCGAGGAGGGCGTTGACGTTCTCGGCGTAGGTGCGACCCTCGACGCCTTCGAGGACGGAGACCTTGCCGGCGGGTGATGTTGCTTCGATCGCGGCCATGAGCCGTTCACGGTTCGCTTCACGCACCAACGGGACGAGGACGTCGACCCGTTTCATCTTCGGCAGACCGGACCGTTGCGGCGGGGACAGCGATTCGATGATCGGCTGCCAGTGCCGGGCCCACACGTCGGATTCGTCGTAGTCGGCGGCGAACGCCCGCGCCTTCGCGGCGAGCTCGGCGCGGTCGGCGGCGTGACATTCGGTGAGCGCGGCGGCGATCTCCGGCACCGACGGCATCCAGTAGGAGGCGTCCTGACCGGCGTCATACAGCAGTTGCCCACCGATCTTCCAGCCGGGTCCGACGAGTTCGGACTGGGCGGAGAAGTCCGACACGATGACCGGTGTCCCGCAGGCTTGCGCCTCGATGACCGGGATACCGAACCCCTCCCCCTTCGACGGTGCCAACAGGACGTCAGCAGCCGAATAGAGGGCCGCCATACGTTCGGGTGGGATGCCGAGGAGACGGGAGTACGGGTCGGTGTAGATGACGGCGTCTGTGGGGATGCCGGCGTGACGGGCGAGTTTCTCGAGGTTCAGGCCGGACCCCATCGCGCCGGAGCGGTCGGAGTGGACGACGAGTACCGAGTCGGGGTGTTCGGCGTGGAACAGGGCAAACCCGCGGAACGATTCGTTGAAGCTCTTGCGGTCCTGCGGGTCTTTGTTCATGGCGACCATCAGGACAACGAACGTGTCGTCGGTGAGCCCGAACGACTTGCGGACAGCGACCGGGCCGACCGAGGTCGACACTGTCGTGGTGGGCCGGTACACGGTCGTGTCGGTGCCGTGCGGGGCGTAGTCGGCGGACAACCCGATCTCGGCAAGTTCGGTCTGCCCGTACCGTGACATCGCCACCGGCCAGGCACCGGACGTTGCGAGGAACCGTGCCACTTCGGGCGGGAGCGGCCAATGGTCGACGGGCGTCCATGCGAGGACGTTGAACTCTTTGAGCCGGTCGTCGAGCGGGTTCAGGATCCACTGATCGATCAGGGTGATGATCCAGCCGCCGAGCGGGTCACCGTCGAAGAAGTGGAGTGCGTGCGGCATCAACACTTCGATCGAGTAGCCGGGGTTCTCCGACGACGGGTACAGGCGTACCGGGCCGTGTGGGGTGTCCCAGGTGCCGAGCCCGGACTGGTGGCCGTAGTTGCAGGCGACAGCGACGTCCTGGCCGGCATCGCCG
>CAYRHD010000036.1:802-4104 GCA_964424065.1 uncultured Alphaproteobacteria bacterium | reverse complement strand
CGGCGCAGACGCTCGGCCAGCATGGCGCACATGACGCCGTACCCGGTCTGTGTCGTCGGCGCGTTCGAGTAGATCAGGAACTTCACGCCGACCGCGTCTCGATGTCGCCGCCCGTCGGGCGCGCCGGGCGGAAGACGGTCCACGCAGCACCGAGGGTTGGGGCGTCGGTCAGAAGCACCTTCTCGGTCACCGTGATCTGACCGTTGGTGGCTGTGAGTGACACCCACCCGCCGATGACCTGCGTCGGCGGACCGCCGACCGTGGTGGCGTCGACAGTGTCGGCTTCGAGCTTGACCACGGTCAACACGATCGGGACAGGTGTTTCAGGCATAGCGATCTCCCGGCAGGGGTAGGGATGGGGTACGGCTGTGCCCCGGCAGGGGCGACGCAGGAATCCCGAAGGACTCACTGCGTCGCCGTGTGCCCCTGCCGGGCATCTCGCGGCCCCGGAGGGCCAGAGGGGATCAGACGATCATCTGCAGGACGCGGATTGCGCCTGCGTCGATGAGATCGCCGTCGCAGCCCAGGACCGCACGGAATGCGACCTGGTTCTCTGCGAACTTGACGTGCTCCGACTGTGCGATCTGCACTCCGCCCGCGGTGCGGACGTAGTAGGCAGACAGATCGCCGAAGGCGGCGATCTTCGCACCCGAGCCGATGGCGGCGACGTTGGGGTCGCTGTACACCGGCTTGTTGAGGAACATGTCGGGCGTGCCCGTCTTGAGGCCGTTGGTCAACGACGGCTCCCACAGGAACGCACCGACCGTGCCACCGGCACCGTCACGGAACTTGCGAATGACGCCGACCGTGGAGTCGTTGAACAGCCAGCCAGCCGACGGCGAGTTGCGATACTCGTCGACACAGGCGAACTGCAGGTCGATGAACTTCTCCACCGTCGGCGACACGGCCGTGCCACCCGTGGTGACCGACACGGAGCCGGCGACCATGATGCCGTTCGGGTCGCCGGTGCCGTCGCCAGCCACGAGGGCGGCGTCGGCCAGACGACCCACAGCGCGACCGAGATCACGGCCGAGGAAGCCGGTCAGATCGACGTTGGAGTCCCGCAGCACGTTGTTGTGCACGAGGACGTAGCCGACGTAGTCGTACGCGTTCAGGAGCATCTTGCCGAAGCTGGGGTCGGTCCCACCAAAGGCGGTGCCCTGAGCGATGTTCAGGGTGCCGATGGTGTGAGCGGCGAGCTTCGGGAACTCCAACGGCGCGCCGTCGGTCGTGTTGATCTTCGTGGTCGGCGCCCGGAACATCGCGATGGATGCCTCGAGGTACTCGTAGAGCGACCGAGCGAGGTTCGTCGGCACCAGCGAACCGGACGAACCGGTGTCCCAGGCGAGGGCACGGAGCTCCTCGGGCCCGGCGCCGGCGCGGATGAGCTCGCGCTCACGCTGGGCGGTGCGAATGTCGACGGTGATGCCTGCGGCGCGCGGGTCTTGGGCCCACGCACGGAACGCATCCTCGGTCGACTGGCGACCCTGCGGAGCCGGCGCCTCGCCGAACAGGTGCTCCGACGCTGCACGAAGCGCAGCGGCTTCCTGCTCGCGGGTCTCCCGGTCGACGAACTCGCGGACCTCGGCATCGATGCGGAGAATGTCCGCGTCCATCTGGTCGATCTTGGTCTGCTCTTCTTCGGAACGAACCCGGCCAGCGGTGACTTCGAGTTCGGTGCGGAGCTGCTCAACGACGTTGAGGCGCTCCGCGTTCAGCGCGATGACGCGCGAACGGATATCCATGATGTTCCTCCTAGGAACTGGAAGGGATGTGGGGAGCGCGACGTGGTGGCACGACGTGGTGGCCCCGTAGGGCTCCGGGTTCGTGCTCCGGGTTCGCTACGCAACCAGCGGGGGCAGGTTGCGGATCAGACGGTCGAAACGGTCGCGGTCAGCGAGGTCTCGAGCCAGAATGGTGGGGTCGATCTCATCGACAGGCAGACGCTCGGTGAGCGCCGCGATCGCACGGCGAAGGTCGTCCTCGTCGGCGTCGAACTCGGTGAGCATCGTGATGAACTCATCGAGGGAACGCAGCCCGGCCGACGTGGTCGGCGACGCGGGGAACGTCACGACGGACACCTCGAACAACTCGATCTCACGGATCGTCCGTTCGGTGTAATCCTCGGACCATTCCTGGTCCTTCACGCGGAACCCGATCGACATCTGGTCGACGTCACCGCGGTCCAGCTCCGAACGGAGTGTCTGCACCTGCGGGTTGGCCTGGTCGAGCGACGGTGCCGTGGCACGAAGGTGTGGGTCGTCGGCGAGCGCCAAAGTCCCGGACTTGGTGCGGGCGAACACGTGGTCGGTGTTGTGGTTCTTCAACATCCGCACGTCGGGCCGCTGACGGATCGTCCGGTGGAACGCACCTTCGGCGATCGTCTCGACGAACTCGCCGAACATGTCACGAACGGGGTACGGGGTGTTGACCACGGAGGCGACACCCTCGAACCGGATCGTGCCGGTCGTCGAGTCCTCACGCATTTCGAGGTCGGCGACGGTGAAGTCGCGGACCTCCCTGTCGGTGACCGCGGCGCGGTCTTCGATGCTACGCAGCATTGACTGCCTCCATCTTGGGGAGAGGGCCAGCGGGCAGGTCGGCACCGGCTTTACGGAGAATGTCGCGGGCTTCCTCGTCGGTGACGACGACGTTGACACCGAGGTAGATCTTCTGGATCATCTCGGCGAGCTCGCTTTGGGTCGGCGCTTCACCGACGTTGATTCGGGGGGTGAGGCCGAGAATCTCGCGGACCTCATCGATCGACAGGAACCCGTTGGCGAGACCGACAGCGAGCGTCTCGTACGACTCGCGGGTGTCGCCACGGAGACGGGCATCAACGTTGAACCGGTACGCGCCGCCGATCACCAGAGGCGTCAACGCCGATTCGATGCGACGGATCCACGGCATCAACGTCACCTGCACGCGGCGGGTGTTGCGTTGCGCCAGGTTGGCGTACGTCAACGACGTCCCATCGACGGGGATGCCAAGGTCGGACGGATCCAACAGGAACATCTGACCGGCGATCTCCGCCGCGGTGAACTTGCGGGTGGCGAGGAACTGGGCCTGCTCGTTCGTGACGCCCGTGGGCTTCCACGTCGCGCCACCGTCCAACATTCCCGGCAGGCCCTTGCCGGACTTGGACCGTTTGCGGCGCCACGCCTCCGCCATGTCCCGCTTCGTGTCGGGCGCAGCGGTGCCCGGCATTTCGATGACGCCCGGCATGTTGCCGTCACCGTCGAAGAATTCGCCGCCGTACTGGGTGGCCGCCAGGCCGAGACCGATGGACTGGCGGGCGTACT
>CAYRHD010000036.1:0-792 GCA_964424065.1 uncultured Alphaproteobacteria bacterium | reverse complement strand
AACGGCGGGCCGTCACCGGGGTGCACCTCGGCGCCGCGGAAGACAATCATCTAAAGGACGGCGAGCAGGCCGCCGTCGACGTACAGGATCTGCCCGTTGACGTAGTACACCTTGCGGCCGCCCTCACGGCGCACCGTCACCGACTGCGGGTCCAACGGATCCAACGCGACGACGCGGCCGGCAGAGTTCTTGTGGACCGCCAGGTAACAGTTCCCGGCGAGGACCAGCGACCACACGAGCTGACCGGTCCAAGCGATCCGGTCCAACCCGTCCGACGGATGCTCAGCCCACACAGGCGGGTGCTCTTTCTCGTCCAACGGCAACGTAGAAATCTCGTCGGTGATGAACGTCGCCGACCCGTACACGGCCAGCAACTGCAACGCCGACTCATCACTGACGGACACACCCGCCCATGTAGCGGTCGACGCGCCACCCCACCAGCGGGGATCACTCAGCGCGGCGTCACGAACCTCGGGTGCGGTACCACGAAACAGTCCAGCAAGCATCAGTCACCGGACCTTTCCCACGCCACCCCGACATACAAGACCGACACCGACAACCCCACGATTCCGCCACCGACACCCTGCGCGATGAGACCACCGACCGGGAACCCGACGAGCGCAGCAAGCTGCAGGAGGAGGGCTGGCATCGATCCTCCTCAGTAGTCATCAAGCGACGTGAACGACCCGGTGAATGCGTTGGTCGGCTCGGGCACCCCACCGACCGCGACAGTCACGGCTTGCAACGGGGTGATCTCGACAGTGGACTGACGCTGCGAAAACATCGACGCCC
>CAYRHD010000035.1:0-12225 GCA_964424065.1 uncultured Alphaproteobacteria bacterium | reverse complement strand
GTTGACAGGACGCATCGGAGGATACTCAAAAGGCAAGGGTGGATCCATGCATATGTTTAGCCGTGAAAAGAACTTCTTTGGTGGCCATGGAATTGTGGGTGCCCAAATTCCTCTTGGAACAGGACTTGCTTTTGCGCATAAGTACAAGGGTGATGGCGGTCTTTCCGTCGCATCTATGGGAGATGGTGCCGCGAACCAAGGTCAAGTTTACGAATCCTATAATATGGCATCTCTTTGGAAACTTCCTGTCCTCTTTGTTATTGAAAACAATCACTATGGAATGGGAACTTCTGTTGAACGTTCTTCGGCAGGTGAAAACTATTATGGAAGAGGGAAGGGGTGGAACATTCCCGGAGAAAAAGCCGATGGAATGGATCTCCTCAAAGTTATAGCAGCGGCAAAGCGCGCGGTTGACCATATTCGGTCAGGAAAAGGTCCTTATATCCTTGAGATGGATACCTATCGCTATCGCGGCCATTCTATGTCTGATCCTGCAAAGTATAGAACAAAAGAAGAACTTGAAGAGGTCAAAGAAAATCGTGATCCTATTGACCACTTTAAAGCTTATATGGAAAAGGACCTCAAAATTAAATCTGAAGAAATTAAAATGATTGAAGACGAAATTAAATCAATCATTGCCGATGCGATAGAATTTGCAAAAACGTCGGCTGAGCCTGATCCTTCAGAGTTATATACTGATATTTTAAAAGAAGAAGAGGTAGTCGCATGACAACGATGACTGTACGAGAAGCGTTGCGCGATGGAATGGCCGAGGAAATGCGCCGTGATCAAAACGTTTTTTTAATGGGTGAGGAAGTTGCAGAGTACAATGGTGCTTATAAAGTCAGTCAGGGGCTTCTTGATGAATTTGGTGCAAAGCGTATTGTTGATACTCCTATCACAGAACATGGTTTTGCAGGCGTTGGCGTTGGGGCTGCTTTTGGTGGATTGCGACCCATCGTTGAATTCATGACTTTTAACTTTTCGATGCAAGCCATTGACCAAATTATCAATTCCGCGGCAAAAACTCTTTATATGTCTGGTGGGCAAATGGGTTGTCCCATCGTCTTCCGCGGCCCTAATGGAGCAGCTTCTCGTGTGGGAGCTCAACACTCCCACTGTTTTGCCAGTTGGTATGCTCATTGTCCAGGCTTGAAAGTAATCAGTCCTTATAGTGCAGGAGATGCAAAAGGTCTTATCAAGTCGGCTATTCGTGATCCAAACCCTGTAATTTGCCTTGAGAATGAGCTTTTATACGGCGTTTCTTTTGATGATGTATCAGAGGATCCCGACCATCTGATTCCGATTGGAAAAGCACTCATCCGCCGTCCCGGAAAAGATGTGACCTTGACAGCCTTTTCAATTATGGTTGGGAAAGCACTGGAAGCAGCAGAAATACTTGCTGAGAATGGAATTGACGCTGAGGTGATTGACCTGCGCAGCCTTCGTCCATTGGACGTTGAAACAGTCACACAATCAGTTATGAAAACTAACCGGATTGTCTCGATTGAAGAAAGTTGGCCATTTGCTGGCATTGGATCTGAAATTGCAGCATTGATGATGGAACATGTCTTCGATTATCTTGACGCCCCTGTTGTACGCGTTACGGGGGCGGATGTTCCCATGCCTTACGCGGCTAATCTGGAACACCTTGCGTTGCCACAAGTGCATGATATCGTGGAAGCGGCTAAAGCTGTTTGTTATCGCTCATAAGAAATAAGAGGACGTTCAAATGCCCATTGAAATCTTAATGCCTGCTCTTTCTCCAACAATGACAGAAGGGAACCTTGTCAAATGGCATAAAAAAGAAGGAGACGCTGTCAAAGCAGGTGACGTTCTTGCTGAAATTGAAACCGATAAGGCAACAATGGAAGTTGAGGCAGTTGATGAAGGAAAAATTGGGAAAATTGTTGTTCCTGAAGGAACAGAATCCGTCAAAGTCAATGCGCCTATAGCGATATTGCTTGAGGAAGGAGAGGATGTCTCTGCTATTAAAGATGTTCAGGCAAAACCAGTAGAAGCTCCGAAAGAAAAACCGGCTGAGACAAAACCAGATCTAAAAGTTGTCTCTGAAACTCAACCAAAACCTCAAGTTGTTCAAGGCGAGCGTGTTTTTGCATCACCGTTGGCGCGACGTATTGCCAATCAAGAAGGTGTTCAACTGGTCTCCATAACTGGATCAGGGCCCAGAGGACGTATTGTCAAAGCGGATGTTGAGCAAGCACTATCACAAGGAGGAGGGGCACCACTTCCACGTTCTATGCCAACGTCTGCTCTTCTTACAGGATATGAACCTGAGTATGATGTGATCCCAACATCAAACATACGCAAGGTTATTGCAAAGCGTTTGGTGGAAGCAAAACAAACCATTCCCCATTTTTATCTAACCGTTGAGTGTGAATTGGATGCGCTTCTCAAAGCTCGCAAGCAGATGAATACGCAAGAAGGCCTTAAACTTTCTGTGAATGATTTTGTCATTAAGGCCTGTGCTATGGCTTTGAAAAAGGTCCCTGCAGCCAATGCCTCTTGGATCGAAGATCAGATTTATCAATATAAATCAGCAGACGTTTCTGTCGCTGTAGCGATCGAAGGTGGGCTAATTACTCCCGTTGTTCGTCAAGCAGAGAAAAAGGGGCTTGCTGAAATCTCTTCTGAAATGAAAGAGTTGGCGGCCCGTGCGCGAGAAGGAAAGTTGAAACCTCAGGAATTCCAAGGGGGAACCTTTAGTCTGTCTAATTTAGGTATGTATGGTATTAAGGACTTCTCAGCCATCATTAATCCACCTCAAGGATGTATATTGGCTGTGGGTATGGGAGAAGAGCGTCCAGTTGTTCGCAAGAGTCTTTTGACGTCAGCAACAATGATGAATTGCACACTCTCTGTTGATCACCGTGTGGTTGATGGAGCTGTGGGCGCAAATTTCTTGAAAGCTTTTAAGGAATTTATCGAAAATCCTGTGATGATGATTTTGTAAAATAGAGTCATACTGTTAATTAAATTTTAATGGCTGTAAGCTTATATTATTGATAGACCTAGAAAAGGAGATCTATCAATGACAAAAATTTCTATAGCACTTTTAGCTTTAGTGAGTATGACATCCGTTGAAGCGTATGCAGACAGTCGTATTACTCTTCCAGATGGCAAGGTAGTGAATAATATTGAAAGATCAATCACAACAGGTAATTTCATCGGTGTAAAATATGCTCTAGTAGGATATTTACAGGACCAAAAGAATCTCGGATCAGTAGATCGTAATCGTGTGAGTTTAGCAATAAAAGCGGGAGATACTTACGTTCCACTTGATGAGACAAATTGGAATCGTTATGCAGCTAGAGCTTCAAATGCTGAATTTGCTCTTTCAACGGATGGTGGAAGCACTTGGGCAAAGACTGTACGTATCCGGCCTAATTGATTTTCTATTATGCTTTGACTATTTGGAAAAGGGGTCCATAGGGTCTCTGCTTTTGACAAAGGTTTGGATCTTGAGTAGTTCTGAATTCATTTGAGGTTTTTCATTGCTACTTCATCATTACAATCAGACGGTACTATACACCTTCGCTGGGATGACACAAAAGTGAAGTTCCAATCTTCCATACCTATGGACGAAAATGGCAAATCTGTATACGACTCAGTTTGGAATAAGTCCAGTCCTAAAACCCAAACATGTGATCCATGCTAAAGCTTCCATCAGGTCGGCGAAGACCATGGTATCCAAAAAGGCGACAGGTCTTGTCATTAATAATCACATATCCACCTCGGGCTTTTTCCCGGTCTTTTGCAGAAAATGTTTCTTGGTACACCCAACGACGTGAACCACTTTCCGGAATTTTTATGATTGCTTCGGCAATCGGTGTTCCTTCTTTTGTATGAAGAATCAGTTTTGTATCTGATGTTGCATGCCAGGGTGTAGAGGTCGGATAGATCAAGTGGCAGAACGTTTCTATATCATCGTCCACACGTAAGAAAAGGCCAGTTGTCAGACCAGGAGGCGCCCCTTTATAGGATTGTGGCTCATTCTTATAGGTGATGGCTGTATTAAAGATATGGCTGCCAAAGCTGGTTTCTGCTTGCCAGGGTTGATCCTTATGTTCATAACGGAAGAGAGCGTGCAACCATCCGTCAACTTCATCGCCCGCTTCAAAGTCATAGATGAGCTCAACGTGTCCATAATCATCCCCTAATTGAATAATGTCATTTATCACAAGCTCTGTTTCATGATGGCGAGGGAGATTTCCCAAGGAATGGGTCCCCTTTAAGTTGCCATCCTTATCATACACAAGGGCCTTTAAAGGCATATATTGAGTTTCGCGACTCATGGGCGTGGGCAAAACGCTGGTTGTAAAATGATTGGTTGGAAAGATGGGAGCAGGGAGAATATACCCTTTTCCAAGAACATCCTGATGATTCTTTACTTTCAGGTCAGGTTTAAGGTCGACGCGTTCAACGTTCACATGGGCCATGCATTGGTAGCCTTTGGCATTACAAACCTCATAGCGAGGACGTACAAAGTAATGACCAGCATGAAGCTCAATCTGTTGAGGCCAGCGAGCCTTCGGCAACAGTGTTGAAACATCAACCGCATAGGTTGCAAATGGTGGGATATCCCGGTCCAGATAAACCTTTGTTTCGTCACCCATTAAGTTCAAACTGACATTTTGAGCAGGAATATTGATGGGATGGCTGTTTTGAAGCCACAGAATGACCTTTTCTCCCTCTCGAGGGGCGGGGAGGCCTGAGAAATATTCAGGGGGCCAGGCATTGGCGTCGTGGGTTGCCGATAGCATCCCGTTATCATGAAAGGTATCCAAGGCATATTTGACAATACTGTGACCTTTCGTGCCTGTTACATGGAGGAAAAGCTGCCCAGTAAAATCAGGGAGGTTGAATCGTTTTTTAACATCACGACTATCAATTACGATAGAGTGGACAGATTCAGGGATGGTTTCTTGCCACTCCGCAATCTTTTTGCCATGCTCATCAAAAAGTATGGCCCATAACATGGATCCTTTTGCTCCGTATTTAGCCCAACAATTCGCACTTTTGATTCGGGTATGCCATCCATCCTGTTCTCTGAAAAATGAATAATTGGTGGAAAAATTAAGATCCGAGAGGTAATTTTTGGAATCAACAAGCATTTCATCGGGAATGCGAAGGTCATTCAGGCTGGTTACTTCGCATCCAGATGGAATCATATGACCCATTTGCTCCAAATGCTTTTCAGGTTCAAAAGACAGAATTAAAAGCTCGGGAGGATTATCCTTACCCATCGTTGAGATTAGTGATTTTCCATGATCTAAAGCCTCAATCGCTTGAACATAAAGCGTGTCGGGCTTTACTTGTCCCGTCATTGCCAAGAAATCATCAAGATGCCCTTCAGGGTCATAAATCGCTGAGAGTTTCTTGCTTTTAAGAGTTTCAAAACGGTCTGTAACGAGGGGATGCCCCAAAGCTTTGAAGAATGTACACGGTTTTTGATTCGCAAAAGTTTTAATCTTTAAAACCATAGGAAAATCCTTTCTTAATTTTTGAGCATATTCTGCACAATAGCAGCAATTTTTGAAGTATCATTAAAGGGCTTGTATGTCCACTTGCTTATTGACCCTTCAAACGGTCGGACAATTCCATCATAAACTAACTGATTAATAAATCTTTTCGGTTTCGTATTGCCATGCCCCAAAAGTGGAAGTGCATAGACGGGTTTTCCAGTGAAACAGGCTTCGCATATCATATTTACAGAGTCATCGGTTACAAACAAATAATTTGCTAAACCGAGCATCGCAAAGTAAGGATTTAAGGTTTCGATGTCAGCAAGGAAAATGTGAGGATGATTCTGTAAAGATTGTTTTAAATGTGGTCGATAAGGCGTGCGGAAGGAAGGTGTGATGAGAACGCTACCTTGGGTAAGTTCTTGAATCCGGAAAATTTGCTGAATGAGATGATCCATGGCTTTATGAGTCATTCGATATCGATTTGTTGTTCCGCCGATCAGCACAACGCTATAGGGACGCGGGAGTCCTTCAAACAGTGATCCATACGCTTTGATGCCGTCTTGAAGTTTTTCTTGGGTAATTTTGTGAAGAGCGCCTTTTGTAGAGATTACATTTGGTCCGCACAACTTGTCGTGCTCAGGGGCAGCAATAAGATCAAATTGATCACGGTTAGAAACTGGGTCTTGCACATGGACACAGATTGTCTTCCCGTGACTTTTGCGTTTGATCTCTAAAGCCAGCGGAGCAGATCTTCTTCCACATGTAATCACGATATCTGGCCAAGGAGCCGTTAAAGGATCACTGCTCGGAGCGAGTCTAGAGAGAAGACTTTTCCATGGGAGCTTTAGGAAGTTCCATGGCCACTGTACTTGGCATGTTTTGTGAGTTGTTTCTATTCCTATGGCTTCAGCAAGCCCAATAACCTGGCTTTTCATACCTGGAAATTCGTCTGTAATGGTCCAACATGTTTTGTTCGATGTAGTATTCATTAGGCTGCATACTCAATGTAAAGTTCATCCCATACACATTTTAAAGCGTCGACAAGGTCATCAACCATTGCATCTGTATGAACAGGTGAGGGGGTGATGCGTAGACGTTCTGTCCCTCTGGAGACAGTTGGGTAATTAATGGGTTGAACATAAATATTGTATTCTTTCAGGAGCTTATCAGATGCGAGTTTACACTGGTGGGCATCTCTAACAAGAATGGGTATAATATGAGTTTTAGTGGGCATAAAGGGAATTCCTGCTTTTGATAGCTTTTGTTTCACTTTCTGGACAACTTCCTGATGGCGTCCACGTTCGCTACTACTTGATTTTAGATGCTGCACACTGGCGAGAGCTGCAGCTGCGACAGCGGGTGGCATGGACGTTGTAAAGATAAAGCCTGAGGCAAAGCTTCGAATAAAGTCGACAATTTCAGTGGTAGAAGCTATATACCCACCAACAACACCAAAAGCCTTACCAAGTGTTCCTTCTATAATTGTGAGTCTTTTGTCTTGAGCGTCTCTTTGAGAAATACCTCCACCTTTGTGTCCATACATACCAACCGCATGGACTTCATCAATAAACGTCAGAGCATTATATTCTTCTGCAAGGTTGCATATCGATTCGATAGGAGCAATATCACCGTCCATAGAATAAACAGATTCAAATATGATCAGTTTTGCTCGATCTTTTGGGTATCGAGATAGAAGTTCTTTGAGGTGCGAGACATCATTATGATGAAAAATCTGCTTTTGTGCGCGACTATTGCGAATACCTTGAATGATGGAGGCATGATTGCGAGAGTCGGAAAAAACGACACATTCAGGTAAGTGAGTGGCAAGGGCACTGATGGAAGCTTCATTGGAGACATAGCCAGAAGAGAATATTAGGGCTGCTTCCTTGTCATGGAGACAAGCAAGTTCCTTTTCAAGTAGGACGTGATAGTGATTAGTTCCTGAGATATTACGCGTCCCACCAGCTCCTGCACCGACTTTTTTAATTGCATTTTCCATTGCTTCAAGAACTTTTGGGTGCTGTCCCATACCTAAATAGTCATTTGCACACCAGACAACGACGCGCTGAGTGTTGTTGTTAGTATGGTATTGGGCATAGGGAAATTCTTTTGCACATCTTTCAAGGTCTGCAAAAACACGATAACGACCTTCAGCTTTTATTTCCTGCAATTTTTGATGAAAGAAAGATGCATAGTCCATGTGAAGTTTACGTTCTTATGTGAATTTAATAGTTTAACCTACTTAGATTAGGTTCAATGCGCAAGTTTGATCTCTCTAAAATGGAAAATATTGGGTTTAGCTACACCTTGGCATTAGAATTCATATCAGGGAGGAAATTTAGTCCTAATGCCAAGAGTGTAACCAGAGTCAACAACAGTTAGTAATGAAAAACCGAATCAACACTAACCATCACCACGCTCCCCCTCTCTAAATCTAGAAAACTAAGCTACCACCACCAATTAGACGTATCGTGCACTTAGAAAAACATTATATGTATCAGGAATATTCCACTAGTGAGAATACCTAGGTGAAATTCACCTAGAGAAATAAAAAAAATATTGTTTTAATTATGTTACAACGTTAAGTTGTCCTATAAGAGATTGACTATGGTGAATCTCATAGGACGGCCATGATTATGAAAAAGCAATTTGCGGGATATGCAACATAAAAAGCCAACTATTCTCCAAGATATGTATGCGAATCACCTTAAGATAATTAATGGTGTTAACCTTACGAATCGTGAAATTGACCTGATTTCCTTTTTTATATCAGGAAGATCAACGAAGAAAATTGCTTCATTTTTTTCTATTTCACCAAAGACGGTCGAAAATCATGCCCACAACATTATGGTCAAACTCAATTGTAACTCTCGAGAAGCGATTATTGATTTTGCAGAGAAGTCTGAGAGCCTCCCTTATCTCAGAAAATACTACTCAGCCTTATTGGCACAATCCAAATATGATTCGCACTTGAAGAGCATCTCCAGTCAGCTTACCGAGAAAAGGCCAACGTGTAGTCTGATCTGTTATGAAGATAATCCCCTTTACAATGCTTTAATCGTTTACCTAACTGCAGATTTAAAACATGCTGGTTTTAGTATCACAAACCAAAAGCCAGATTACAGTCTGACAATTCAACCGATTTTTCAAGATCCTAATCAACAGTTTCGGGTTTTATGTTCAGGTCTGTCCTCTCAAACTGTTGAGATAGGTGGGCAACATAAAATTCAAGAGCTCAGCG
Organism: uncultured Alphaproteobacteria bacterium; assembly: GCA_964424065.1. GTDB lineage: Bacteria > Pseudomonadota > Alphaproteobacteria > UBA9655 > UBA9655 > UBA9655. The sequence goes on along the minus strand of CAYRHD010000035.1, from coordinate 3,495 downwards.
GTGATCCAAAGTCATACTTTGTATTTGTCCTTTGTCTCTTTGATAAACTTTGTCCTCACCTTAAATTGCAGTCAGTCATCGAATCCTTCAAAAATGATTTAGAGAGTGCTGACGAGGCTGGTGAAAAGAGCAACATACCGAGAAAGTCTCAAGGTAATAGAGCAAGTGTTTTCAGTTACTCTGCTCTAAAAACCAAATGGCTGTTCCCATTGTTTTTCGGTGCTCCTGTTGCTGCGTGTATTGCTTTTTATATAGGCATGCCTCGAACAGAAACTGTGCTGAGTGGTAACACAGGGGGGCAGATGAAGTTTGCTGTTCGTTCTGACTTTGATATTCCAGTTAAATCATCTTTGCTCAATCGTTTGGAACTTCTCTCTGAGATAGAAAAGAAATTTGATGGGAAAGAGGGGATACAAACTCTAGCTTTGGTGGGCATAGGGGGCGCTGGTAAAACAACTATTGCAAGGCGTTTTGCTGGTATGCAAGATAGCTCTGTTGTATGGGAAATTAATGCCCATACCACCGAGGCTTTGAATGAATCATTTGAAAGTCTTGCCCAAGGTCTAGCCGTTACTGAAGCTGATGAAAAGCTGTTTAGAGGGCTTTTGCAAATCAAACCTCAAGCTGAACGTGAGGAGAGAATTGTACAGTTTGTCAAGGATCGCTTGAAGAATCATTCCAACTGGTTTTTAATTTTTGATGATGTTTCGAAGTTTTCTGATATCCAAGATTATTTTCCAATTGACCCTAGTAAATGGGGGCATGGAAAGATCATTCTAACAACGCAAGACAGTACGATTGATAATAATGGTCATATCAATCATACGATTTTTGTCGATGAACTCAAACCAGAAGATAAGCTTGATCTCTTTCTCAAAATTATGGGAGGATCAAGTAAACCCCCTTTTACCCCAAAACAACTCGAGGAAGCGCAGGATTTTTTGCGGGAAATTCCTCCTTTCCCTTTGGATGTTTCTGTCGCGGCTTATTACATTCGAGCGACCCATATTTCCTATAAAGATTATCTCGAAAGCATGCTTAGATATAATAAAGATTTCTCAAGAGTTCAGGAGCAAATTCTACAGCAAGCCGGTGACTATTCGAAAACGAGATATGGAATCATTACTCTGTCCTTAGAGCAATTTATGGGGAGTAACTCGGACTTGTGTGATCTCTTGCTGTTTGTAAGTCTCTTAGACTCTCAAAATATTTCAAGAGAACTGTTAATGACACTGAAACCAGATCATATTGTTGATAAGTTTATCTATCTCTTAAAACACTATTCTCTCATTCAAAACGAAGCTTCAGATAGTTATAGTATTGAGCCAACGTTTTCTATACATCGAAGTACTCAGTCAATTGCTTTAACTTTCTTGAAAAATAAGCTCAATTTACTGGAACACAAATCATTGCTTATGCCAATTGCACGTGCATTAGAGAACTATATGGCATCTGCTGTTGATCGAGAGGACTTTTCAAAAATGAAAAGCCTAAGTAGACATGCTGAGCAATTGTTGTCCCATAAAAATTTGCTAGATCAAAAAGCGAATGCAATCCTTAGTGGTGAGTTAGGGTGCATTTATTATTATTTATGTGATTACAAAAAGTCTGAACAATTGCTGAAATCAAGTCTTTTGGCTTTGAAAAATGCGGATCCGCAACATTATACCAAGCAAGCACGCTACCTTGTTTACCTCGGGAGTGTTCATAAGCGTCTCGGAAATTATGAGCAAGCCAAGAAACTATTTGAAGAAGGGCGGCTCATGTATAAGAAGCTTCCCGTGATTCCTGTTGGAATGGCAAGAGCTTCTGGGTACCTTGGGGTAATCTATGATATTTTGGGTGACTATGAGAATGCTCGAACTCTTTTGGAGGAAAGTTTGGAAATCCATGAAGCTCACCCTCAAAATAGGATCGGGCTAGCTTGGTCTTTAGCTCATTTGGCAAGTGTTTATCGAAACATTGGAGATTATGAAAAATCCATAGAGTTATATAAAAAGAGTTATTCAATTTACAAAGAAAGCTCTGAAGATTACGTTGGAGCTGCATGGGTTTGTGTGGATCTAGGAGCCCTCTATTTAGAGTTAGGAGATCTAGAAAAGGCCCGTAGCTATTTAGAAGAAAGTCTTGCCATCTATGACAAACATTTTGTGAGAGAGCATGTGTATGTGGCAAGAGCAGTTACCCATTTGGGGGCTTATTACCGAGCAAAAGGGGACTTTGAAAAAGCAAAAGCACTATTGAAAGAAAGTGTTGATTCCTTTGAGAATACTTATGGAAGAAATCACGGCGATACTGCCTGGGCCCTTGAGAATCTTGGAAAAGTATACCTATTGCAAGATGAAGTAGATATGGCTGAAAATATTCTCAAAGAAGCTTTGCACATTCTTAAAAATTATAAGAGTTCTCGCCAATATATGGCACTAGAGGACCTCTCGGACTTGTACGAACGTAAATCAGATACGAAGGCGTCCGTGTATTATCTTAAGCAAGCTCTTGAAAATGCCAAATACTATTATCCAGAAGAATCACCGTATATCATAAGACTCAAAGCCAAGTTGAATGAGCGCCAAGTGAAAAGGCAGTAAAGCTAATATTATAGACGTTAGTATGAAATAATAGTCTTCAAATTATATGCTCACCCGTATTCGTTTTCACCTCGCCCCTTAAGGAGGTGATGAAAAGCATTCTTTACCATTAAGCAAATCTTAATAATAAGTGTATATAATACAAACCATAATAATAACCACATCAAAATTGATTAAAATCATAAGCAACAGGAGAAATCTTATGAAGAACTTACTTTTAACAACTGTCATGGCACTAGGTGTCATCGCTTCACAAGCTGTTGATGCACGTGTCGTTGATGATACTCTACAAGGAATTTCACAGAATAATCCAAATGCCGTCGTACAGCATACGCATACAAATGGAACGGTAGTATATTATAATAATGGCGTACCCTATGGATCCAGTGAATTAGCGCGTGATAATGCAACCAGAATGGCGGAACGTGGAGGGAATGCAGCTGCATTTACCCAATCTCGTCCGAGTTTTAGAAGATAGCCTGAGCTTAAGAGTATTGCTTACTAGGGATTCTAGCCTTCATCCTTTCGGTTGCGAACTTGTTCTTTGCGTTTGCGTAGATTCTCGCGGAGTGCTTCAGCAAGGCGCAGCTTCTTTTGTTCAGCCAGCTTTTGGCGATGAATCTTTGAGGGGTGAATACCTGAGGGTGATTTTGCTGAGGGGGTCATCACATCAATTCCCATAAAAAGTTGTTGTTTATATATAACCACTGATTTGACCAAAAAACATGTATCATAATGAATGTGTCTATTTATCTCACAATTGATTGACTGAAATCAATTTTTTTATCAAGAATCTTCCTTGTCTCTTGATTGGAAGGCGTCTCTATGGCATGTTTCAGTCTTCTAGCCGTCGTAGCTCAGTGGTAGAGCACACCCTTGGTAAGGGTGAGGTCGAGAGTTCAATCCT
>CAYRHD010000034.1:0-15994 GCA_964424065.1 uncultured Alphaproteobacteria bacterium | reverse complement strand
AAGTTGGCAGCGGCTTCAATTAAGCACCCCTTTTCACTTAGATTCAATACATTGGAGCCTGCACAATGTATTTTACCAAAACCAAGGTAGGCTTCACCCTGCATAGGTTTATCGGCATTGAGGCGGATGGGCAGGTGAGGGGCATAATGGCTTTTCAGCATTCCAGGAGCCTTGATGATGTCATCTGTCGGAATTTTTATGGGGCCGAGAATGGGTTCAACATGATTTAAAGTTATAGATCCTGGTCTCAAAATCTGAGGTTCAGGACATGATAAATCAATGATTGTAGATTCAATTCCTACGTATGCATCGCCTCCGTTTAATATAAATAAATCAGAAAAGCATTCTTCCACATGTGCTGGATGCGTAGGACTTAATTTTCCAGAAGGATTTGCACTTGGGGCAGCCACGGGATTGTTAAACTCTTCTAGCAATGCCAATGCAACAGGATGATTAGGTATACGAACGGCTAAGGTATCCATACCAGCACTGCACAATAGGGAACAGGTTGATGAAGAGAGGCGAGGGAGAACCAAGGTCAATGGGCCAGGCCAAAAAGTAGTTGCAAGGGATTGAGCCGCTTCATTCCACATAACATGATTTTTCAAAATCTCGATTGAATGGCTATGAATTATGAGTGGATTAATAGAAGGGCGATTCTTAGTTGAAAATATTTTTGCCACAGCTGTATCATTGGTAGCATCTGCTGCAAGACCATAGACAGTTTCAGTGGGGAGGCCGATTAAATCTCCTGCACTTAAAACGACGGCTGCTTTTTTAATATTCGTAGGTATAGGCGCAACAATCACGGCTTTCTTCCGAAAACAACAAATCCATCATTAATAAAATTGGGTTTTCCATATTTGAACGGAGCTCCGTCAAGTTTCGTCATAATTCCACCTGCGGCTTCAACTATAAGTTGCCCCGCGGCCGTATCCCATTCACTGCATGGTTCGAACCTTAGATAAAGATCGGCAAGACCGTTTGCAATATAGCAAAATTTTATTGCGCTGCGGATATGTTTAGTATGGTCAATAGGATAGGATTTCAAAAAGAAATTTTGTTGGACTTGAAATTTCTTACCATATCCGCCCAAAAGCAAAGTCATCCCATGAGAAGGAGGTGATCGAGTATGAATAGCTGTTGTTATACCTTCATAAGTTCGCCAGGCACTTTTATCATACGCAAAAAATGTTTCCTTAGTGAGAGGGATATGAATAAGCCCCAAAATTGGCGTGTCTTGGTCCATTAAAGCAATGTTTAAGCAGAAGTCACCGCTCTTGTTAATAAACCCCTTTGTCCCGTCCAGAGGGTCTATCAGCCAGTAGAGGTCTGCTTTGATTGACCAAGAGACTTCGTCTTCTTCCGAAATCACGGGTATATCTGGCGTTAGTGCTTCTAGACCTTCTTTTAATATATCATGGCTACTATGATCTGCTAATGTAACTGGTGAGCCGTCATTTTTTTCAATTATCTCGAGATCGTGACTATAAAGGTTCGCAATGACTTTTCCGGCATGCTCAGCGATTGAAACTGTTTTAGAGACTAAAACATCTAAGTTATGTGTTAAGTTTTTCATGGCATGTAGTATGCTGGTAAGAATAGAAAAAGGAAAGATTTTTCTTTTCTATTCGATTGAATCACTGAGAAGGCTTTATACCGATGATACCGACCGTTTCCTTTCCATCACACCGCGCATCTGGAGGGATATTGCTTTTTGAGAAAAAAGAACATTTCTCAATTGTAAATCCGGCTTTGTGGAATAATCTTGTAAGGGTTTTGTCACACAGGAAATGAAGCCGATTGGGCAAATAATCTTTTCTCTTTGTCATATAATGCTTAACATCATCAATTTCGCCAGGCCATTCTACGTTGTCTTTAATGCGTTCATGAACGATAGGTATAATCTCGCAGAACAGTTCTTTGTAAACGGTTTCTGTAATAATATAAACTTTGCCCCCAGGCTTGAGCCACTTGTAAATCTTAGTAAGGCCCAGTTCAATTTCTTTGCCTGTTAAAAAATTGAACACACGTGAGATCAATACAGCTCCAAGACTATTTTCTGGAAAGTCTGTTTCTCGTGGGAAATGAGCAAGGTTCAAGGTTAAGTTGGGTTTGAGGTTCTCTGGGACGTTTTCCATCATCAAGTCTAAGTGTGGCTGGTAAATTTCATTGGCAATCACGTGAGCTCCGCGCCTAAGGGCATCAATGACGGTTACGCCATAGGCAACGCCAATATCAAGAACAGGGGCATCAACGTGGGGAAGGGAATCGATATATGCTTTTAGGTATTCGTTAACGAAAGGAGTATATCTTTCATACATATATCCCATTTTATTGAGGGTAGGGACAAGGTTATAAAGTCGTCTTTCTTCCTGCTCCTCCTCAGTGAAGGGAATGTTTAATTTTAAATGATGTTCCATGTAAAAAAACCAATTTTGTATTTGTTATTGCTTATCTATCACAAAATAGAACTATGCTGCAAGTTCTTTAGGGGCAACTGGTGGGAAGTCATAGTGTTCATATTCGTGACCTTTTATCGAAAAGATAGCAAAATAACCTATCAGTCCTGAAAGAATAAGGTAGAAGGCCGGAACAAATGAAAACCCGTTGCTCTGTAACCAGGTAACAAGAAGAGGAGATGTTCCACCTAAAGCAGCGACCCCTAAAGAATAACTCAATGCAGTTCCTGTATATCGAGCCTCAGGTGGGAAGAGCATTGGTAAAACAGAAGAGCATGTTGCCATATAAGGAGCGCTGGTCAAGCAAATCAACACTTGGCATAGGAAAAAGAGAGCAAAATGTGAAGCTTCTTGCATGATGTAGAATGTCGGGAAGGCAAGAAGTAAAGTTGATAAAGCAGACCAGCTCATTAGCTTTGTTCTTCCTACTTTATCAGAAACGAAGCCAGCAATAGGTATAGAAATGATAAGTAAAAGCATTAAAACCGAAGATAAACCAAGGACCTGGGAAGTACCAAGAAAAAATCTTTCTTGATATTGTGTGTTCATATAAATGACACTTAAGTAATAAGGCACAGTTGTGTGTGCACCGATTCCAATGCCAGATATAAAACTTGTGAAATGGTGCCTAAATATGTCGCTTAGAGGTTGTTTTAGTATATTTCCTGTATTCTCTAGGTGCATAAAGGATGGAGTTTCTTCAAGGCGTTGTCGAAGAAAGTAAATAAAAACTCCGAACACGCCGCCAATGAAAAAGGGGATTCTCCAAGACCAGGATGGAAAGGAACCTTGGGTAAAAATCGCACCAATTAAAGTGCCTCCAAGGGCACCAATAAAACCGATTGTGGCGAGTAAGCTTCCCGCAAACCCTGCGCCGGCACTCTTGACATGTTCTCTGATGAAGATTGCAGCCCCACCATATTCACCCCCCAATGAAACGCCTTGAATGAGTCTGAATATTATAAGTAGAATTGGGGCTATAATTCCAACACTTTCATAAGAAGGAAGGCAGCCAATTCCAAAGGTTGGTAGGCTCATGAGCGCGATCGAACTCAAAAATGCAATTTTTCTGCCATATCGATCTCCTATATGACCAAAAAAAAGCCCACCAATGGGGCGCATCAGAAACCCTGCTGCAAAGGCTCCAAAACTAGCAATAAGAGATGCGGTAGGATTATTCGAAGGAAAGAAAATCGGTGCTAACATAAAAGCAAGATATCCATAGAGATAACTGTCGAAATATTCTATAATATGTCCAGCCGCAGTAGAGAAAATTAACTGATGTTTTTTCATTTCAGCCCTATTGATGTTTTTAAAAAAAGTTGCATTTTTTTTGAATACATTCAAGAATGAATTGAAGAGAGGACTCAAATTTTATTTTTTATTTAAGGGAGCGTGTTAAAATGAATTGGGAAAGGTTAAAAGTTTTTCACCAAGTTGCGCGCGCAGGCAGCTTTACGAATGCTGCATTGCAAATGAATACAAGCCAGTCATCACTTAGTCGTACGATTATGCAGCTTGAACATGAGGTAAAATCTCGCTTGTTTCATCGCGTACCCCATGGTCTTGAGCTGACCCTTCAAGGAAAGAACCTGTATACGGTGACGTCCCGCATGTATTGTGAAGCGGAAGCAGTTGAAAATCTCTTTGCCCAAGAAAAAAATGAACCTGCAGGACTATTGCGCATCATCACCACTGTTTCCTTGGCATCTATGTGGTTGCCTTACTATACCGTTGGATTTCAGGAAAAATATCCAGAAATGAGGTTGGTAATAACAGGTAATGACGACAATTTAGATTTAAACCTTAGGCAAGCTGACGTTTCTATTCGAACCTATATTCCTCACCAACCTGACCTCATCCAAAATTATCTGATGACCTTCACGCCGAAATTTTTTGCGAGTCAGAAGTATCTCGAGAAGTATGGAGAACCAAAAACTATTGAAGACTTGGAAAAGCATCGCCTTTTGACTTATGCAGATTATCATGTACATCCTTATGGAAACAGTCTCCACTGGGTGCTGAGTGCAGGAGCCTCAATGGATAATCTCAGAAAACCTTTTTTGCGCGTCAATACAGGGCCAGGTCTTTTAAAGATGGCTGAGCAAGGTGTTGGAATCCTAGCCATGTCTGACCAATACCCTGCTATTAAAGAATCAGGACTTGTTCAGATACTACCTGAACATATAGGACCAGGCACAAAACTCTATTATTCCTATCCTAAGCAGATGAAGGGATTTAAGCGCGTTGAAGTCCTGAATACCTATTTGCAAGACGTTTTAAAGACGAGTTCGGATAATTCAAGTTCTGAAGTATAATCATTCCCTGTCATCCAGATGTGTTTGCAGATTTTGCATACCTGAAATACCTTATAAGCACTATGCATTCTGACTGATGCGTCTTATATTTCAGTCATTGGTAACGTCTGGTTAGATAGTGTTATGTAGTGTTGAGCTGATGTTGATTGTGGTGGTTTAAAGTTGGTGTTGGTATGTGTAGCTTAAGAAATGTAGATTTGTAGAGAAAACAAACCTTTACAAGATTTACAATTCCGCCCCCCTTTTCTAGGCCAGGATTCTATCCTGGCCTTTACTGAGCAGGACAACCCATTCCGAATTATGTAGAGAAATTCTAGCCAAGTTGATAAAATTAATGTATGATACTATAATAATGTCAGGGAGATATATCATGCTTTTAAGACTATCAATTCTCACGGTCGTTTATTTCATGACGGGGCAAGCAATAGCACTTGGTCCAATCGATAATTTTGTAGCAAATCAATGTATGGATGAGTGTATGAGTGAAGGGCCAGCTTGTGATGATTGTTACAGAACAGCTGTTGACTTGTTTGATCAATCAGATCCTGTTTCTCCTGAGCTGAACTTCGAACTTAATGATGATCATGATAAGCTTGAGCTTGAATTTTAGATTCATTTCATAGCGATTTATTTCTTGACAAAATGCCTGTGTTTGTACTAGGTGTTAGCTAGAGAATTCACACCAAAAGAACGGATTGATCAATGAAAATAGTAAACTCACTTAAAACAATAAAGCTACGAGACAAAAACTGTCGTGTGATACGCCGCAAGGGCCGTATCTATGTTATCAATAAAATGAATCCTCGCTATAAAGCACGGCAAGGTTAAAAAGGGAGGATAGAATATGGCTCGCGTTACAGTTGAAGATTGTATCAGTAAAGTTGCAAATCGTTTTGATCTCGTTATGCTTGCTGCGCAAAGAGCGCGTCAAATTTCATCTGGATCAGCCTTAACCATTGAAAGAGACAATGACAAAAATCCAGTTGTTGCTCTCCGTGAAATCGCTCATGAGTCTGTTTCATTAGATGATCTTCAAGAGAATCTCATCCAAGGGCTTCAAAAACATGTTCCTGGTGATGAACCAGATGAAGAATATATCGAGCTTCTTGCTGAAGAACAGTCCTATGCAGGCGAACCAAGACATCAAACTGAAATGGATAAGCTTGCTCTTGATGAAGAAATGAGCGATGATGAAGAAGATGAAGAGGACATCGAGGTTGATGTCGACGTAACTGAGGAAGAGGAATAAAGGCCCTTTCCCTAGTGTAACATTTTTCTTTAGAATTGAGCTTTAATGATTCGTCAATATGAGCTTGTTGAAGCCGTAAAAGCATATGATCCAACTGCAGATGAAGATCTGTTAAATCGTGCGTATGTATTTGCGATGAAGGCTCACGGGACGCAAGTCAGACAATCAGGCGATCCATATTTTACACACCCCCTCGAAGTTGCTGGTATTTTAGTCCAAATGCATTTAGACGTGGCATCTATTGTCACAGCTCTGTTGCATGATACGGTTGAAGATACAATTGCGACTCATGATGAAATCGAAAAGCTTTTTGGCAAAGAAGTGGCATTTCTTGTGGATGGCGTCACAAAACTTTCGCAAATAGAATTTAAATCTGACAAAGATAAGCAGGCCGAAAACTTTCGCAAGCTTTTGATCGCCATGTCCTCTGACATCCGTGTTTTATTGGTTAAGCTAGCTGATAGACTGCACAACATGCGAACCTTGCATTTTATTAAATCTGATGAAAAGCGAAAGCGTATTTCCGCAGAAACGATGGAAATTTATGCGCCTTTGTCAGAAAGAATTGGGCTTCATCAGGTCAAGGATGAACTACAGGATCTATCTTTTTCGCAGCTCCATGCCGATGCCTACCAATCTATTTTATCTCGGCTAGTCTACTTGCGAAAGCAAGGGAGCGATTTTTTAACGCCTGTCATTGATGAACTCAAGCAGGTTTTGGAAGAGAACGGTATCAAAGCAACGGTGTTTGGCCGAGAAAAGACGCCTTATTCCATTTGGCGAAAGATGCAACAGAAAAATGTCACTTTTGAGCAAATGTCAGATATTATGGCCTTTCGTATCATCGTTAGTACGGCCACAGATTGCTATCGCGCCTTAGGTATCATCCATAGTACCTATTCAGTTGTACCTGGTCGTTTCAAAGATTATATCAGCACACCCAAGCAAAATAACTACCAATCTATTCATACGACAGTGATTGGCCCTAACCAACATCGTATTGAAATACAAATACGAACAAAAGAAATGAACGAAGTTGCGGAACTCGGTGTTGCAGCTCACTGGCAATATAAGCAAGGGACGTCTCACGATGGGTATCAGTATCGATGGCTTCGAGGGCTGCTTGAGATATTAGAAACTGCTGAGGGCCCTGAGGAATTCTTAGAACATACAAAGCTTGAGATGTTCCAAGACCAGGTGTTTTGTTTTACTCCTGCTGGTGATTTAATTACTTTGCCAAGAGGAGCCACGCCCATTGATTTTGCTTATGCCGTTCACTCCAATGTTGGTGATCATTGTACAGGTGTTCGCATTAATGGTCGGATGATGCCCTTACGCACAGAGCTTGAAAATGGGGATCAAGTTGAAATCATTACATCCAAAACCCAGCATCCTTCCCCGACATGGGAAAGGTTTGTTGTTACTGGCAAAGCAAGAGCTAGTATTCGAAGATTTGTTCGTCAACGTATGCACGAGCAATTTGTTGAACTTGGAAAAAATTTGCTTCATAAAGCACTTCGTCAAGAGCACCTAGAACTTCCTGAAAAGGACCTTGAAAAGGCTGTTGAGCCCTTTGGTGTCAAAAGCCCGGAAGATGTTTATGCCTATCTTGGAGAAGGATTAAAATCTGTAGCGGATTTGTTTCGCATTGTATTTCCGCAACATAAACCTAAGAAACTGATCAAAAAGGACAGTGACAAACCAGCACAAAAAATGAAGTTGAAAGATGAAGCTCTATCCATTACAGGACTTATTCCTGGGATGACGATTCATTATGCAGGCTGCTGCCATCCGGTTCCAGGTGATCAAATTATAGGAATCGTAACGACCGGTAAGGGCGTCAATATACATACACGTGATTGCGATACACTTGAAAAGTTCGAAAATGAACCAGACAGATGGATAGACGTTTCCTGGACAAGGGCATCTGAAGAAAGAGTTGACCATGTTGCACGTATTTCACTTGTTGTTATTCACCAACCGGGCACTATGGCAGCGATTACCTCACTAATTGCAAGAGAAAATGCCAATATTATTAATTTAAAAATTCAAAACCGAACTCCTGAATTTTATGAAGTATCAATTGATGTTGACGTCCGTAATCTTGAACATTTGATGGGTATAATGGCTGTTTTACGTATGTCTCAAAGGGTTATCTCTGTTGAAAGAGGGTAAAGATGATTTTAGGTATAGGTATTGATCTAGTTGATATGCGTCGGATTGAAAAGCTCATTAGAATATTTGGAGAGAGGTTCACTCACAAAGTATTCACTCATCAAGAACGTCTTTATGCGGAAGGAAGCCTAAACACAGCCCGCGCCTATGCCAATCGTTTTGCAGGAAAGGAAGCCCTCGCAAAAGCCCTGGGAACGGGCATGGGGGGCGGAGTAGGTTGGCAAGATATCGAAGTTCTAAAAGCCTCATCAGGGGCACCGATTATGAAGTTGCATAACAAAGCTTTGCAGATTCTGCAGGCACAAGTACCTCAAAATCATGAAGCATCCCTTCATGTATCCTTTTCAGATGAACCACCATACTCAACAGCATTTGTAGTGATTTCAGCGAATAGCCTCACAAAATAAGGGCTTGGGCATGCCTAAGGATGGCTTCCGCATCGGGACTATACTTTTCATTGCCAGAGTGTAAGACCATTCCTGGCGCTAAACGCAATTCACCACCGACATTCTTCCGTGCTTGGACTATGACACGTCGGGCTGGCTTATTAGATCCAGGCCAAAGTGGGTAAACGACAATGCAGCCTGTATGTTTTTGTAGATGATGCAAGATTTCGCTTATACGCTCTGCGCGGTGAATCATGGTAAAGATACCCTTGGGCTTAAGAAATGTAAGACTAGCTTTAATCCATTTTCCCATGTCCACCGTTTCAGTGTTCGCTTGAGCTTTGCTGGGGATCGGAGAGCTATGTCCCCTTGTATGCTCATAGTAAGGTGGGTTTGTCATCACTTGATCAAATGAATGAGGCTTCAAAAGAGAGGGGGGTGAAAGAAGGTCGCCGTTAATCATATCGATACGGTCTTCTACATTATTTGATTTCAAGTTTGTGTGGCTGTGTGTAACGAGATCATCTTGAATTTCGAGTCCGTATACCCTTAGATCTGGACAACGAACTGCCAGAGAAATAGATGCAACCCCGACACCTGAGCCGACATCGAGAACTTTGTCGTTTGGTTTGGAATGAATGGAAGCTGCGAGGAATATAGGGTCGATACCGGCGCGATATCCATCAATGGGTTGAACCAGTTTGATCCTTCCGCCCAGAAAATTATCAATTGTTTGACTCAAGACAACACCAAAATTTAAGTTACTGACCCTTTCTTTATATACATTTTTACCAGGAATTCCAGTGTTTTCTGAAAAAAGGATCAACTTTACAAAGGCATAAAATAAGCCCCCGAAGGGGCTTGTTAGAACTTCTTATTTGCAAGACTTTGAGTCTGGCTGCCAAGTTGTGCTTGGATCAGTGCATTTTGCACAATAATATGCACCATCAAGTTCAACTAACCATAGTTGCTTTGAACGTTCTACCTTGGGGTCTGAAGAATTGCAAACAGTCCTTTTTTGAGCATTAGTCATACCGATAACGTCGAAATTACTTTGCTTTTCTTCTAAGGTATAAAAATGTCCTGTTAACCCACGTTTCTTAAGTATGTTTTGTCCGTCATGAGCATTAGCCTGTGTCAATCCGAATACAGATAGCATAAGTGTAAGTTGTAATAATCTCATTGTTTCCTCCATGTTTTGGTGAAATCATTGTGAAGGGTAATGGTTAAAAAAACGTTAAGGCTCTTAATGTTTTGACGTTTACCATTTCTCTACAAAAATTGTCATTCCAGCGCAAGCAAGGAAAAGATTAACCTTCTAACATAGCTGACTCATAATACATCTCTATGTTACGTTCCTACTCGTGCCAGCTTACGCTGTTTAGTCGTACCACTGATTCTTCCCAGAATAAGTGATAAAGCACCATTGCCGAGTACGTTTGCACTCGTAATCACTGGATCAAAGAGGATATACAATGCTGTAATCAAAGCTGACATATCAGCATCAAAGCCTAAGTTTGCCTGAAGAACAGGTAGCATCACTAGAATTCCTCCCCCGGGCACTGCTGAAACAGAAAACTTCGCAATGACAAAATAAAACGCAAAAATCAAATAACTGAAAAACATAGGCTCAGGCGCTCCAAAGTTCTTAAGGACTGCAAAAGCAAAAATTGGAATTGCAAAGCAATCACCGATAAGGTGCACATTGACCGTTGCTGGAACGACAGATTTTGAGAGTTCAGGATCCTTTGAATTCTTTTCCACGGCCATTAGTGTCAAAGGCATAGCTGCCACACTCGACATGGTACTGAAGCCTGTCAAAGCAGGTGGGAGCATGTCTTTGATAGATGAGAGAACTTGTTTCACTTTAAAGTTATTCACAACACCGTATAAAAACAGAATGTAACTGAATTGAGCACAAGCAATAACGACAAAGATGAAAAAATAATCCTGGACGATTCGCAGCAAAATTCCCTCGTATTGCAGCTTTACAGTAAACCCAGCCACGAAGAGTGGGATTAGTATCACAAAAGATGACATAATTTTTGAAACGACTTTTTCAAAAAAATTGGAAATGCCATCTCCCCACGATGGAATAAACATGGATGTTATTACACCGCTGACTAAGGCCAAGAACATCGCATGGGCATTGGCAATCAATTGAGGAAGTTCAAGTGACCAATAAGGTATTAACTTAATAGTATCTTCTGGATTTAAGATCGATAGATCGAATTCATAAACCGCGGACGCTACACCATAGCTCATTAATGTAGAGATAAAGTTAGAGATACATATAGCTGCGAAGACAAACAGAATAATCTTCGACGCACGATGGGCTAAATTAGCAGCTACTTTGAACAGCAAACCAAATATGAGAAATGGCAGCACAAACATGATGAGTGATTTGATGCTGACGCTAACCGCATAGATCATTGATTTTAGATCTAAAGGGACGTAGGGTTCTAAGAGAGCAATAATGACAATCTCTAAAAACAAAAGGACGGGCATTTTTCTTAGCATAACTAAGTACCTTTCTAGGTATTTACATAAATTTAGTATTTATATAGGGATGAGTGTGAATGTTTACCGGACCAAACCGGTTGTAGTGATTGATGTTATTGTTTTTAGGTATAAAAATTTCATTTCAATCATGTCTGTAAGTTAATCTGTCCAATAACGTATCAGCTTTAAGAGGCAAAAACAATTAGAAATTGAATACCAATATCCGTTAAATTTTTATTTTATTGACATCTGGCACAAAAGAACATAAATAACGATTATTGTACAATTATTTGTTTCGAGGCTATCTATGAAAAACTATGTTGGTATATTTTTAAGTATTACATTTTCTGTAGCAGGATCGTGCTTGGCAGTTCCTGAAATTTATGAAGAAGACGTAACGATTCAAGAAATCTATGCTAAAGCAAGAACATTAAACAACCAATATGGTGCAGCAAGGGTTGGCCACGTTGTTGACAAAGATGGTGTTCTAACGCGAACCAAAGCTCCAACATTACAAATCGGTCCAGCTGAGCCCAGAGGACATGCTGACCTAGTTGTGAGATACCTTATTGATGCAGGCACACAAGTTGTCATCTCTAGCGCATGGGATAGTTTTAGTACAACACTTAAGGGGCTTCGTGAGATTGAATTAGCTGAATATCTTGATTTTTCACCAGAAGGTGCATCAATGCAAGATACCTTAGCTTGTCAAAATGAAACGCTGCGCGATAATATACTTGATCAGCATAGGAACAGAGCCACTCTTTCGACGACGAATGGTCATTACGGCGATGAGAATGATTCGTTTTTAAAGCATACAGCACAGAAAGGTCTTCTCGATGAAGTTGGATGTGTAAGAGTTGTTAAATCAGGAAAAGTTGTTTCCTGCCAACGATTCGGTACAAAGCGTGATCCTGAAGAAACATACCAAGAAGAAATGGATTTCGAAGAAACAACAGTTTATGCTGTTGAGGAACATGCTCGTGCCAAATGGCTAGCTCTCGATTTTCTGAGCGATACACCTTCAAAACCAAAAGTTGTCTGCCTATGGGATGATAGTCCTCTAAATTTAAGACTTTTCAAGGAAAACATGAAGCACGCAAGGTGGTATCCCACCGTTGAAAAAGTTTACTTATGGAAACTTTCTGATCCGCAAGGATATGTGCATACCCACGATATCATTGATGAATTTCAAATTATCCGGCGGATGGAGCCTGATGTTCTACTGCCAAACATTACGATGATTAGCGCTGATGAGCTCAGTGCGCGGACGTTATCTCCACGACAAGACGCGTCTGATCAGTCAAATTCTGATTATGAATCATATTTAGTTGAGACTTCGTCGAATGAAAGTTTCATTTAAAGGTAAGAATGGCATCAAAATGGTAAATGGGTATAATAACGATATGAAAACTATAAAAGTCGTCCTTGCTTGTACAATAAGCTTATTACTTCTTCCAATCTTTCCTCTTCAAGCAATGGAAGATGTCGTAGCCTCAACACCAAAGATTTTGAAAAGAGTGTCCGCTTCAGAAAGGCTAGGCTTTGTCGAACGTCAGCTAACGAAATGTCCTTCCCTCACCATGTACGATAAAATTCAGGGCGAATTTTGGGATATATATCAAAGGGACAAAGCTTTCATCACTCAACAATCACAAAAGTGGCCTAACGGTCTTTGGATTCGAAGTAAGCTTGATGAAACTGATGTATTTATTAGAGAAAAGGGCTTTGAGAAAGAGATGTCTTTTGCTGACTATACATTTGTTGGATATGCCTGGGCAAACATTCTCACAGCTGCTTTTTATCGTGAGAAGATGAAGTCAGGTTTCTTTACGCCTGATGATTACGAAAACCTTACACTTTATAACCTGGACTATGATAAAAGTAACCAGCCTTACCGGGAGTGTCTTAGCGGTACGAGTTGCTATGAAACTGTAGAAGAATGTTTCAGACAATTTAATTTAGCTCTGACTGAAGCTAGAGAATTCAGGCATGAGGGTATGCACTTGCGTTTCCTAGGAACGGCTGGGTTTGTGTTCCCTCACATATCCATGACAGGAATTGTTCCAATTCAAGATCTTAATGATGGTTGGGCTTTCTTTACAACGGATACGGGCGATGCGAGTTATGTCGACTTTCTTGCTGTGGGAACAAATATTGGGTTAATGTGGGATGGTGTGAAAGACGCAACATGTCTTTCCAGTTGGGGGCACGATGTAGCTCATATCGGTGGTTCAAAGCGTATTAAGAGCGCTCCAAATCAGGATGTTTTGCGATTTGTTGGACGAATAGCTTCTTTGCGAAAGGCCGTCAATGATGCTGGATATTCAGACGCGCAAATGGCTAAATATGAGCTTGCGTTTAATATAATTTTTAGAGAACGTCAATTTATCCCTTTGCATTGGATAACATTCCACACCTTTGTGAGTGATCTCATCAATCAAATTAACAGTGACTTCGATCAAGGTACATTGAAGAGCATCGGGCCCTTTTCTCAAAAAATCCAGATGGAATTTAATGTTCTGGCAGCAAAAAGCTTAGGAATTAACTGTGAAGGTGACACGAATTTTGAGAAGCAAAACCCATACTTGAGAACCTTAAAAGAGGGATGCGAAATCCTGTTAAAATTTAGTCATTTGATTGATGAGGGGAAAAATATTGAATAAGTTTATCTAAATAGGAGAAAACGAGCACTAATTTCAAATTGCCCATAATCTTATAATCATTCACAATAAGCGGTTGTAGATGAATAATTATAACAAATAGTTTAAATGGAGGCTTTATGAGAACGAAAAAAATCTTATTATCTTTTTCTATATTGGGATTCACGACTTTTGGTGCCATAGCTATGGATGCTGATTACGTCGATGGCATGTCTCATGAATTGAAACATTCTGCTGCAATGCTTTCCAATATGAGACGCGATAATAACGAATTTGTTCGTGCTAATGAAGCATCAGGACACTTTGACGCCTTTATGAACCTTCAAAGGCCTCGCGTTACAGTTGTATCCTGCGTAGACTCCAGGGTACATACGCATGCAATTGATCAGACACCAGATAATGATATATTTATGGCACGTAATTTGTCCGGTCAATTTCAAGCGAGCATTCCTTCGATACTCTACGGCGTTAACCATTCGGTTGCGGCTTCAATCAGTGCTGAGGACTCTAAGGGCACGCCGTTGCTTATGTTTATAGGTCATGATGATTGTGGAGCAGTGGCAACCAAGACAAAACTAGAATGGGTAAAGTTACATGGCACAAACGGACAAGCGGACTTAGAGAAACTTGCTCATCTTGAACCTGAAATAGTGCAGGAGTTAACGAACGTGCACATTGCTCGTGCAGCCGCTATTCCTTCTTCTGCGAGCTCCGCTCAAGAGGAAAGATTTAGACGCGTTGTCCATGAAAATATTAAATATAATACTCATCGACAAGTTGATTTGGCTGTACAAAGATTCCGCGAACAAGTTGCCAAGGGAGAATTGATCATTGTTGGTGCATTGTATGACTTCCAAGGTAGAGAAGATCAAGGACGCGGTCGATTGATATGGATTGACGCAAGAGATGCATCAAACACACCTGGCTCAGGAACAATTCCAGCTGGGGCACTCAGATACATTGATGGAAGACTGTTATCAGAATCTGATCCAATTCCAGGAGATGCAGATTCTATCCATGGGCCAGCATTTAGAGTAAATAAATTTGTTAATGAAGGCGTTGAGCGATTAAAGCAGCTTGAAAACTCAATGCCTCATGCAGGTCCTAAATCAGTAAGTAAACGAAAAAGAGAATAAAAAAGAAAATTATTATTGGATTGGCTTAACTTGCATTCTGAATGGTTAAACTATCTAATTTTATAGATACTCTCATTTTATGTCTTCCGCTATAAGTCGTGCTAGTGTTGGGTGATAAATAAGGTTGGTGTCATGCCGCCATTTATGAATGTTTCTTCCTTTTGCCCTTCTTACCCTTACGTTTCTTTGGATCTAATGGTTTACTCGGCTTGCGAGAGTTCGCAGGCGTCAATGTAACTGAATTAGTCAATGTGTCTACGTCCTTGAGGGTTACAGCAATTGTGTCACCTAGTGTATAAGTATTTCGCGTCCGTCGACCAATTAGCCGATGCTTGCGCTCTTCGTAAATATAAAAGTCATCAGGAAGGTACGAGAGAGGAATTAAGCCATCAGCTCCGGAATGCTCTAATGTCACAAATAAACCAAAAGAGGTCACCCCACTTATGATACCTTCGAAGCTTTGTCCAATCTTATCCTTAAGGTAAATCGTCACATATCGTTCAATAGCCGCTCGCTCTGCAGCTGCGGCGCGTCTTTCCGTATGAGAAACTTGTTCCCCTATTTGAGGGAGGTCTACATCCTTTGGAAGCCCGTCATCTCCAAGCATGAGGGCCGCAATAAGACTTCGATGAACTATAACGTCAGCATAACGCCGAATAGGAGAGGTGAAGTGGCTGTATTTTTTTAAACTTAAACCAAAGTGACCAATGTTTTCATGATGGTACAACGCTTGTGCTTGTGTTCGCAAGGTGAGTTGACTAATGAGTTCTTGATGGGGTGTGCCGTGGGCGGCCTTAATAAGATGCAGAAAGGCTCGTGGCGTGACAGCTTGTGACTTCGGAAAAGAAAATCCAAGTCCTTCAATAAGCTCGCGGAAAATAAAAATCTTTTCCATGCTAGGAACATCATGAATGCGATAGATACAAGGGGCTTTCAGTTTTTCGAGTTGCTGTGCTGCAGCAACATTTGCATGCCCACGCACACGCCAAACAGCGGTTTGTGCGCTGCCGCATGCAGCACGGCCTGCTGCAGGCCGCTGCTCTGCAGCTCGTGCATGCAGTCGCGCATAGCGCCCTGCCCGGGCAGCACCACCCGGTCGGCGG
>CAYRHD010000033.1:0-16139 GCA_964424065.1 uncultured Alphaproteobacteria bacterium | reverse complement strand
AATCTCTGGTGGCATGGCGCCGGATGCGATGACACCAAAAGCGCCTGCATTAGAAATGGCTGAAACAAGCTTTCTCTCAGAAACCCATGTCATGGCTCCCCCAAGGATAGCGTACTTGACACCAAGAAAGCCCTTGCCTTGAGACCATAGGTCTTCTAAACGATCTTCTACAGAATTCATTAACGTCCCTCTATATCTAACTGGTATACTGTGTGTAAACTTGCAACTGCTCTTTCTGCATCTTTTAAATCTATTAGCACACTTAATTTAATATCTGAAGCAGCAACTGCTTGCACATTAATTTCTTCTTCTCTTAGTGTTTTATAGAGAAGTTGAGAGGAATTATGAGTCGTTTGAAGACCCGTTCCAACAACAGATATCTTTGCTACACGAGAATCTCTTAATAATTCGTAAAGAGGAAAACTTTTTTTGAAAAGGTCAGTAATTCTCTCAGTATCTATTTTCAGAACTGTCATAGTACAATCGAGCCGTTTTCCACAAGTAGAAAGTTGATGTTGAAACATATCAAATGCTATTTGTTCGTCTTTTAAGAGGCACTTAACTTGGTCTACGAGACTTGGCGCTAATGGAAGGCCTTTGATGGTAATTTTGTCTTCGTTTAAAGAGTGGGCGAGACCCCGTATGTTCTTCTGGTGCGGTCCAAGTTCACCTTCAGCTGTGACCAGAGTACCGGTTGAGTTTTTTAGACTGGAGAGAACGCGCAGAGGAACTCTGTGCTTCATGGCATATTCAACAGAATCCTTTTGAAGGACTTTCGCGCCTTGGGCTGCAAGTTCGAGCATCTCTCGATAAGCAATCTGCTTTAACTTATCAGCAGATGAAACATAGCGTGGATCTGCTGTATAAACACCGTCTACATCGGTGTAAATATCACACCTTTCAGCTTTTAATGCTGCAGCAATAGCGACAGCAGTCGTATCAGATCCTCCTCGGCCAAGAGATGTAATTCTTCCCTCTCGTGTAATACCTTGAAAACCAGCAACTACAGGAACAACGCCCTGCAACAAACAAGACGTTAGCTTGTCAGTGGCAACTGATTCGATTTTGGCTTGTGAGTGGTGGGAGTTTGTATAAATGGGGATTTGCCACCCCATAAAAGAACGGGAAGGAATTCCGATGTTTTGTAAGGCAAGGGCAAGAAGACCAGCTGTTATCTGTTCTCCTGAGGAAACTATAACATCATATTCGGTGCGATCATAAGTACCTGTTAAATCAGAGATATAACTGGAAAGGGTATTAGTAACGCCTGCCATAGCAGAAACCACGACCGTAACGTTCTGTCTTTTTTCAACTTCAGCTTTTACACGAAGGGCTGTCTTTTTAATTAGATCTAGGTTAGCGACAGAAGTTCCCCCAAACTTTTGAACGATATAGGCCATGATCTCTCATTCAAGTCACATACTAAATTGTTCTATAGCTTGTTTAGATTAGGACGGCAAGGAGAATCAGTAGTTACTGTGCGCAAGAATCTAGAACAAGTGATCTTTTAAATTAAGGTGTTGCCTTGGAAAGATTATTTATCAATAATCCATTTATAATAAAAAGTGGATAAAACACAATGCTAAACACCCAAAACCAAGAGGAGCTGAACCACTTTCAGAAACTTAGCTCGACTTGGTGGGATGAAACAGGACCTTTCAAAATCCTTCATGCCATAACGCCATTTCGGATGGCGTTTATTAAAGAACAGGTGAGCGTGACATTTCGTATCCCTGACGATGCCGTAAAACCTTTTGAAAGATTACGAATTCTTGATGTGGGCTGTGGAGGTGGGTTGTTATGTGAGCCTTTGGCGCGCCTCGGAGCTGAGGTGATAGGAATTGATCCCATTGAAGAAAACATCCAGGTTGCAAAAAGCCATGCGGAAAAAATGGAGCTTGCGATACAATATCATGTGAGTGCGATAGAAAGTTTACCAATGTCTCTCGGCTCATTTGATGTAGTTATTGCTTCAGAGATTATTGAGCATGTTGATAACCCTGATTTATTCCTAAAAGCATGTTCGGAACGCCTAAATTCTCCAGGAGGCATCATCGTTACAACCTTCAACAAGACTGTGAAATCTTATCTTTTTGGTATTTTGGCTGCCGAATACGTGTTGGAATGGGCCCCGAAGGGAACCCATTCGTGGGAAAAATTTATTACACCTGAGCAACTCTCACATCAACTCAATAATCTAGGCTTCAGAAATCAAGAAATTTCTGGTCTTTGCTTTTCTCCTTTGACAGGAGAGTGGACGCTGTCATCGTCAACGGATGTAAATTACTTCTTGTGGGCATATAAGTAATATATCTTGTTAACATTTATTGAAAAATAAACATAAGCATGTTATAAATATAATATAAAATATTTAAATAATGGAGACAGGTATGCGAATATTATGTGCATTATTAGTAGGAATTTTTATTGTATCAGCAGTGCAAGCAGATGCCATGATGACATTCTCTGATGATGGATTAAAGGTACCCTATGAAAAGAGAGAAATGTGTGTGCCTTTAGACCAAGCACGAATGCCCTTTTTGTTTTTTTAATAAATTAGAAGGATTTATGCGTTATTCTTATCATTATGAAGAGATCTAATGATAGAGATTTGGATGCCCATTCTTGATGAAGATAATTTATTGACAGAACAAGAGCTAAAGAACTTCCTTCGAATTCTTTCCATACACAATAAATTGCCAGAACATTTTTTATTAGAAATACTGGAAGATCAACAGTCCATGGATATGAATGATTTAAACTACGTTGTAATTATTTCAACGCGGGCAACTCATCTGGCTAATGAAAAAACAAAGACATACTCCAGTCCTGCCAATTCTGGAACTTGGTTAGCTGAATTTGAGCAGGACATGCAGAGTGGTTACTTTTTGTAAGTAATATCTAGGACTTCATCAAATTCGGATAAATTGGAAACGCCTTACAAAGGGTTTCGACCTTTTCGCGTATCTGAGCCTCAACAGACTCTCCATTTTGAAGAACGTCAGCGATCCAACTACCAATATCTTGAAATTCTTTGATCCCAAACCCACGGGTCGTTCCAGCAGGTGTCCCTAATCGAATACCAGATGTTTGTGTCGGAGGACGTGAATCAAAAGGAATACCGTTTTTATTACACGTCAGTCCAACCTTTTCGAGTTTTTCCTCAGCCTCGGCCCCTGTAATATTAAAGGGTGTAAGATCAACTAAAAGAAGGTGGCAATCCGTACCGTGTGTTACTATGTTAAAGCCTTTATTCATAAGAGTCTCTGACAAGGTTTTTGCGTTTTCAACGACCGCTTTGCAGTAAGTTTTATAACTTGGTTGTAAGGCTTCTCCAAAAGCAACGGCTTTTCCCGCAATCACATGCATGAGAGGACCGCCTTGTAGGCCAGGAAAAATGGCACTGTTAAGCTTTTTGCCTAGGTCTGGATCGTTACATAAAATGAGGCCACCACGTGGTCCACGCAGCGTTTTATGGGTTGTGGATGTCACCACATGAGCGTGAGGGAAAGGAGAAGGGAACAAGCCAGCTGCGACTAATCCCGCAAAGTGCGCCATGTCAACCATGAACATGGCACCAACTTCATCCGCAATTTCGCGAAAACGCTTGAAATCAATGGTTCGGGGGTAAGCAGAGCCGCCCGCAATAATGAGTTTTGGTTTGTGTGTTAGGGCTTGCTGCCGGACCTCATCGTAATCAATCATTTGGGTTTCAGGATGAACACCATAGCTGGCGACATTAAACCATTTTCCAGAGAAGTTGACTTTGGATCCATGGGTTAAATGACCTCCAGCCACCAGCGACATCCCAAGGAATGTATCGCCAGGATTGAGAAAAGTGAAGAAAACAGCTTGATTAGCTTGAGAGCCGGAGTGGGGTTGAACATTCGCATAGGTGCACCCAAAAAGAGCGCAAGCGCGTTCAATGGCCAGCCTTTCGATCTGGTCAACCCATTCACATCCACCATAATAACGTTTCCCAGGATATCCTTCTGCATACTTGTTAGTTAAGACAGATCCTTGTGCTTCGAGAACCGCTTTGGAGACGATATTCTCCGACGCAATCAATTCAATCTGATTTTGTTGACGAAGTAGTTCATTTTGGATGGCATCAAAGACTCTAGAATCATTAGCTTCCAGTGGAGCTGTAAAATTTGTTTGTGGATTAACCATTCTTAAAGTCCTTTCTTGTAAAATTATCTATGTAAGGAGAAAACCTAACAGATAAGCTTGAAAGAATCTATAGGAGGGATCTGATGACGGAGACAGAAGCCCGTAAGACTGTGAAATGTTTGAAGAAGTTCTATAGCGAACTGGTCTGGTTTGCGATGGGAAATGCTCTGTTCATTCTTATTTGGTTTATGTTCGATAGATTTGGCAATTTTTGGCCGAAATATATTTTTCTGGTTTGGGGAATCAGCTTAATTGTGGCCGCTTACCACAATGGTATTCTAGATCATTATCTTTCAAAGCTGTTTATCCTGACCCAAAAGTGGGAAGATGAAAAAGTAACTGAAATAACCGGTCGGAAAAAAGACCAGAGGCGCGTGCCACTTTATAAATACTGGAAGAAGTGAGTTCACATTTGTTTGACAAGTTGTTGTTTTTGCCGTAGAAGCAACAGAAACAGACCAATACGTGTGGAGCATCAATGTCCAAAGAAGATCTTATCGAATTTAACGGAACCATTATTGAGTTACTGCCAAACGCAACGTTTCGTGTAGAACTTGAGAATGGACACATGGTCCTTGCTCACACGTCCGGACGCATGCGGAAAAATCGTATCCGTGTCCTTGCTGGCGACAAAGTGACAGTCGAAATGACGCCCTATGATCTTACAAAGGGACGGATTACCTTCCGTCATAAGTAAATGAAGTTAGTATTAGCTTCATCCTCTCCGAGAAGACGCGAACTACTGGCTTCCATTGGCCTGATACCAACTCATATCAAAAGTCCAGATGTGGACGAGTCACTCTTAAAAGGCGAAAACATTAGATCTTACGTTCAGCGAATTGCCCTTGAGAAAGCACGCGTTGTTCATCAACATTATCCTGATGCTTACGTTCTCGCAGCGGATACTTCAGTTGCATTAGGTCGCAGAGTTCTTTTAAAGCCAAACGATCGGGATGATGCACGAAAAATGCTCCAAGCTCATTCTGGTAGACGGCATCGGGTCTACACAGCTGTATGTGTGATTTCGCCTGTAGGAAAAGAAGTCTGCCGTGTTGTTATGACGCGCCTCTCTATGAAGCGCTTGTTAGATAAGGAAGTAGAAGATTACTTGAACTCACAAGAATGGGATGGCAAAGCGGGAGGTTATTCAATTCAAGGGAAAGCCGCTAAATTTATAAAATCCATTTCCGGTTCTTATTCTAATGTGGTGGGCCTTCCTCTTTATGAAACAAGCTGTATCCTCAAGGGATTAGGTTACGGTGACTAAGTTATTTTACACAGTATCTCCTGAGATGCATCGTGTGGCCCGCATTGAAAGTAATCAAGTTGTTGAGTTAGATTTTGAGTATCAAAACCAGCCACCATCTCTTTTAAAAGCCATCTTTCTAGGAAAAGTTGTTGAAGTTCAAAAGCCTCTGCAAGCCGCATTTGTAGACATTGGTTTATCAAAAGTCGGTATCTTACCCCTGAAGGAAGGCAATCTGCCCTTTGTAAATCATGGCGACCAAGTCCTTGTTCAAATTACACGCACAGAGAACCCTCTTGAAGATAAAGGGGTTCGCCTGACGCGGCAGATAAACCTGTCATTGGGGCATCTGGTCTTTACCCCCTTTAAACTTGGATTAAATTTTTCTAAGAAATTAAAGGATATTGAACATTTTAAAGATCGAGTATCTCTGAATTTAGAGGAGGGGCTTGTTGTGCGCAGTGGTGTCTCTCTTGAAGACCCACTAGAAGAATGGCTTGAACAGTTGCGTGATGAATGGGGTGACCTTCAAAGTAAGGTGACTCAAAAGGCACCTAAGTTGTTAGGTGGGCATTATTCACTTTTTGAACGCACCCTTCGCTCAATGGGATTTCACGACCTGTTGGAGACCGATAATCTTGGAGTTGCAAATCATTCTAATGGTAGAGCGTCTTTTATCCGTGAAAAAGGTTTTGATGAGCTTTGTGAAGACGCTTGGGAAAGCCTATTCTCTCCAGAGATTCACTTTTCAAATGGTGGGAACATATATATTGAGGAAACCCATGCACTAGTTGTTGTTGACGTGAATAGCCAAGGTGGGATGCGTCATGCCCTTCCATTTAATCGAAAGGTTGTTCAAGAAATCCTGAGGCAAGTGCGACTGCGGGACTTAGGTGGAAAAATCGTGGTTGATTTGATCCATCCACCTAAATCGTGGAAAGTGTTGTTCCAAGCTCAAGAAATCCCTTCTGATCTAAAGGTTTGGGGTATCTCTGAGATGGGCCTTTTGGAATTGACGCGACAAAAAAGAAGGCTATCTTTACCTCAAAGACTAAGATTAAAAACCAACTAGGAGTACTCGAGAAAATGAAATGCCCGACGTGTAAAAAGGAGAGTGTGGAACAGTATAAACCCTTTTGCTGCAAACGGTGTGCTGAAATTGACTTAGCGCGATGGCTTCGAGGAGACTATCGCATCGAAGGGGATGAAAAAGATGGGCAAGAAACAGCCAAAGATGAAGATAGAGACAACTAAAACTTAATAAGATCAATAGGATAAATTTTCTTATGTAAGGGATTGTGTTCTCTGATTCATGACGTTATGAATAGGGGACATAATAACTGGGAGAAAATTTCGATGGACTTCATCATTGGCATGGGTTGGTACATTATACCATTTCTAATTGTATTATCTATTCTCGTTTTCGTTCACGAATTGGGGCACTACCTTGTTGCACGTTATAATGGCGTAGGCGTTGATGTGTTCTCAATTGGTTTTGGCCCAGAGGTCTTTGGATGGAATGATAAGGCTGGAACTCGTTGGAAAGTCAGCTGGTTTCCATTAGGTGGCTACGTGAAGATGGTCGGTGATGCTGATGCCGCGAGTACGCCTGATCTTGATGCTCTTAAGAAAATGACCTCAGATCTTCGTGAAACATCATTGTTTTACAAAACTGTTTGGCAAAGAATCGCTGTTTCAGCTGCAGGGCCGATTGCTAACTATCTATTTGCGATTGTTGTTTTTGGTATCCTCTTTGCAACTCTTGGACAACGATATACCCAGCCTATTATCGAAGGCTTCCAAGTCGGCAGTGTTGCTGGGAAAGCAGGCTTTCAAGTTGGGGATCGCATTATGGCCATTAACGGGGAAAAGATAGATCGTTTTGAAGACGTTTCTCTTTATGTACAAACCCACCTGGGTGGTGAGTTGCAGATTGAGATTGATCGTGGTGGGCAAACTCAATCTCTAGCGGTTACCCCTGTTCTTTCCGAAATAAAAGATATATTTGGGAACATTCATAAAGCAGGTGTCCTTGGAATTATAGGAGGTCAACCTGATTACATTAAACGACCTTGGTGGAGTTGTTGGTGGTACGGGCTTACGGAAACTTTTTCATTAAGCTGGCAAACCTTGAAAATGTTGGGTCAAATCATTATCGGTGCAAAGTCTGCTGATGGATTAGGTGGGCCATTGAGGATTGCTCAGATGTCTGGTGAATTGGCTCAATCTGGGATTATTGCGCTTATTTGGTTTATGGCAATGTTATCTGTGAATCTAGGTCTGATTAACTTATTCCCTGTTCCGATGTTAGATGGTGGACATTTGCTGTTTTATTTTATCGAAGTTGTTCGAGGAAAACCTTTGTCGGAAAGAGCACAAGAATGGGGTTTTCGCATTGGTTTTACTATTATCATAGGGCTTATGATATTAGCGACTTGGAATGATATTATGCATTTGTTTTTTAAATAGGTAAGAGGTCACAGTTGTTTAAACGTTCTCTCATTGTTTCAACCGCTTTAGGGGCAACACTCAGCATTACGTTTGCTCAAGCTGAGGGGATTATTAACTCTATTGAGGTAGAAGGGAATCGGCGTGTCGAAACTCCTACAGTCATGAGCTATATTGATGTAAAGCCTGGACAAACCATTAGTGAATATCAAATTGATGACATTACCAAGAATCTCTATGCAACAGGTCTCTTCTCTGACGTAAGAATCGATCAATTTGGAAACCGGCTACTTATAAAGGTTCAAGAAAACAAAATCATCAATCGTATTGCTTTTGAAGGAAATGATCGTTTAAAGGATGATATATTAGAAGCTGAGCTGGGCTTAAGACCAAGAGAAGTGTACACGCCAGCAAAAGTTCAAGAAGCAGCTCAGAAAATAAGAGATATGTATCGTCTGAGTGGTCGGTATGGGGCTAAAGTTGTTCCTAAGATTGTTGAGTTAGAAGAAAACCGTGTTGATTTGGTCTTTGAAATTAAGGAAGGTAATCTAACCAAAGTTCAAAAAATAATCTTTGTCGGCAATGATCGCTTTTCAGATTCCACTCTTGAATCTGTGATCATGACCCGTGAATCGAGCTGGTATCGCTTCTTTAGTTCTGATGATACCTATGATCCTGATCGTTTAGCTTATGATAAAGAGCTTTTGCGTCGATATTATCATGAGCATGGCTATGCTGATTTCAAGATCGATTCAGTTGTTGCAGAGCTCGAGCCAGATGATCAAGAGTTTTATATAACTTACACCCTAACTGAGGGCAAGCGGTATCGCTTTGGTGATATTAAAACTACTGTCAATTTACCACGATTTAAGCCATGTGACTTGCAAGGACTGATTACCTTTCACAAAGGTGATTGGTTTAACAGTCGCGATGTTGAAAAAACGATTGATGCTCTTAATAAGGCTCTTGGAGAAAAGGGATATGCGTTTATTGACATTCAACCTAAAGTAACTCGAAATGTTGCCTCACATACTGTCGATATCGATTTCGTTGTGAAAGAAGGCCGCCATGTATACGTTAATCGAATCGACATTGTTGGTAATGATAGAACTGACGAGTCGGTTATTCGACGTGAACTTCGCCTCAGTGAAGGTGATCCCTACAATAGTGTGAAACTCAAACGATCTGAACAACGCATTGAAGCCCTAGACTTCTTTAAAAAAGTTGACATGAAAACGGAAGAAACAGCAGCTCCGGATAAAGTCGATATTAAAGTGGAAGTTGAAGACAAGCCAACGGGCTCATTACAATTTTCAGCAGGATACTCAACCTCTGATGGCCCCATAGGTACCATTACAATGAATGAACGTAACCTGATGGGTAAAGGTTATGACTTTTACATCAGTACCCTCATATCCAAACGCTCTATGGATTACCACGTTGGATTTACAAACCCGTATACCTTTGGAAAACCATTTTCAACTGGGGTAGACCTTTTCCATAGCTCGAGAAAATACCCAACAAGAGGCCAAGATGGCATTGGTTATCGACAAACGAAAACGGGAAGCACATTTTCATTAGGATATGAAATTACTGAGTATATGTCTCAGTTCTGGAACTATTCCATTAGGCGCGATCACATCGATGACACGAGACAAGGAAGGCCTCCATTCCCATTTAACCAGTCAGCATCTCCATATTTGCTTGCACAAGCGGGTACTTGGTTTGTCTCAAGTGTGGGTCAAAATCTATTTTATGATAAACGAAACAATAGCATTGACCCAAGTGATGGATACTACTGCGGGGTTGCCAATGAGTTAGCCGGTCTTGGCGGAGATGTGCGCTATCTCAAGAATGGTTTTCGCGCAGGTGTATATGTACCCCTTGATGATGCTCACAAATTTGTGTTGTCATCAAAGGGATCTGCAGGTGTTATGACAGGCCTTGGCAAGACAACGCGTGTCGTTGATCGGTATGAGCTGGGTGGTGAAAGTTTCCGCGGATTTTCCGATGCTGGTATTGGTCCTCGTGATGGTGCGACTGGCGATGCCATTGGTGGTCTCTACTATTACAAGGGGACGCTTGAGTTGTCATTCCCACTCGGTCTTCCAAAAGAGTTTGGTATCAAAGGAAGTGTATTTAATGATATAGGAAGTGTATGGCATTCAGGTAGTAAGCCAGTGGCTGGTCACCCTATACAAAGCAATAGCATGAAGTTCAGATCGAGTGCTGGTGTTGGTGTTACCTGGCGTTCTCCATTTGGTCCAATTGGAATTAGCTTGGCGAAACCATATGTACGTGTTAAGAATGTTGATCGCGTAAAGGAATTTATGATTAACTTTGGAACAACATTCTAGGAGAGAAAACATGAAAAAACTATTGTTTACTGTATTACTTACTTCCGTTGTAACACTACAAAACGTAAGTGCTGAAACTGAACCAGCTTCAATTATTGTCATTGAAGAAACCAAAATGATTCAAAGTGACGCGATGAAGTCTATCATCAATCAAATTGAGAAAAAGAAAGCTGAT
Source organism: uncultured Alphaproteobacteria bacterium (assembly GCA_964424065.1). Lineage (GTDB taxonomy): Bacteria > Pseudomonadota > Alphaproteobacteria > UBA9655 > UBA9655 > UBA9655. The sequence goes on along the minus strand of CAYRHD010000033.1, from coordinate 5,740 downwards.
GCTCACACCGAAATGACCAATTATGAAAATGAATTTCAAGAAAAAGGTCGTAAATTAGCTGAAGAGAAAAGCAAGCTTTCTGAAAAAATGTTCACTGAGAAAATGCAAGCATTTGAAACGAATCTTACTGGAGTCAGAGAAAAAATTGAATTAAGAAAAGCACAAATTGACATTGCATTTGAAGAAGCTAAGCAAAAGGTGTACCAGGTATTCCTTCGAATTTCTGATGAAGTTAAGCAAGAAGCCGGTGCTAGCATGATTGTGAAGAAAGAAGCTGTTATCGCTTATAACCCATCAACTGATTACACAGATCAAGTTTTGCAAAAGTTGAATAAAGAGCTTCCTACAGTACAAGTGACCTTTAAATCTGAAAGTGAAGTTAAGCAGATGATTGCAAAGCAATTTTCTGAAGCACAATAAAATTTAAATACTTTGTAAAGGAATCTACAGGAATAAACGTGTGTAAACCGTTTGTTCCTGAGATTTCTTGTGCATCCACCTATTTCTATACGTTTGATTGATTTTCATAAAATACACTCAAGAATAGAGCACTCAGAAGCTCGAATGTGGAAATCTATCCCGAAAGATTTGACCATATAACACTAACCTTCGGATTATGCGGGGCCTCTTGATACATTTAAAAGATAAAAGAGGTAAACTCATAAACCAGCTTGTCTGTAAGTGGTTCATTCACTTATGAAGAATCAATTCAGGCAGAAAGTGCTTTACTTTTAAAGTATAACTGACTAAAAATTTTCTCAAACAGATGACCTTTAACACTGAAGGATAAATGGCAGATTCTCGTTTTTATAAAAGAAAAGGTCCGTTTACGTTAGCCGAACTTGCAGCTATTGGTAACTGTGAAGTTTCTCGAGGAGACCTGTCTCTTTCGATTCATGACGTTGCCCCTCTCAATGAAGCAGATGGTGCGGCGATTGGCGTTTTCTATAACACAAAATATCACGAAATGCTCAGCAATACAAAGGCTTCAGCCTGTATTATTGCCGAAGAGAATATTGATAGAGCCCCCGATCATCTTCCTCTTTTGATTGCAAAATATCCTCATCGTTCTTTTGCTCTTATTGCATCAGCATTTTATCCTCCTGAAAAAAAAGTGGGAGCAATCCATTCAACAGCAGTTGTTCACCCGACCGCAAAGATTGGTAGCGGTGTTGTTGTCGAACCATACTGTGTCATAGAGGCAGGCGTTGAAATTGGCGATAATGTACAGATTGGCTCTCATACCATCATTGGTGAAGGCGTTTGCATTCAAGAAAATACTTTGATTTGTGACCATGTGTCTATTTCTCATGCGTTGGTCGGTAAAGATGTCCATATTAAAGCTGGAGCAAGAATTGGCCAGAGTGGCTTTGGTTTCTTTAGAGATGAAGGCGACATGGGTGGGCACGTTGCTGTTCCACAGATCGGTCGGGTTATTATACATGATTATGTTCAAATCGGTGCCAACTCTACAATTGACCGAGGGAGTGGAGCAGATACAGTTATTGGCTTAGGAACACGGATAGATAACCTGGTACAAGTTGGTCATAATGTTGAATTTGGAAAAGGGTGTATTATGGTTGCCCAGTCAGGTGTAGCGGGAAGTTGTAAAATTGGTGACTACGTTGCTGCTGGCGGACAAGCCGGTATTGCAGATAACTTGAGGATTGGCTCAGGAGCAAAATTGGGAGCGCAATGTGGCATCATGAGAGATATAGAGCCAAAAGAAATTGTCTTGGGAAGCCCTGCAATGCCATTAAAAACGTATTATCGTCAAATTGCAGTCTTAAAACGACTTGCTGGTGAAAACCGTAAAAAGTAGTGAGGATAAAATTATGTCATTATCAAATACACAGCAAAACGAGCAAAATATTGAAAATATACGCGAACTTTCTATGGATGATATAAAGCGTCTATTGCCCCATCGTGAGCCTATGTTAATGGTCGATACATTGACCGAAGTTGTCTGTGGAGAAAGTGCGGTTGGAACAAAGCAAACATCAAGTGATGATTGGTATTTTAAAGGTCACTTCCCAGCAAAGGCTGTGATGCCAGGCGTTATGATTATTGAGGCTCTCGCACAAACAGCAGCAGCACTTGCGATGCATTCCTTAAATTTGTACGACAAAGAAATGCTTGTCTATTTCATGGGAATTGATGAAGCTAAATTCCGAAAGATGGTCTTCCCTGGTGATGTTTTGCAACTTGAAGTGACAAGAACACACAAGCGTGGTAATGTCTGGCGTTTTAAGGGGGTTGCGAAGGTTAATGGTGAAGTAGCTGCTGAAGCTGTTAAAACTGCAATGATTGCCGAAAAATAAACAGTTGAGAAAGTAAACAATATGAATACACAAATTCACCCGACAGCCATTGTCGCAGACACGGCCAAAATCGCTGAAGGAGTATCAATTGGACCATACAGCATTATAGGCCCACATGTTGTTTTAAAGGAAAACGTGAAAGTTCATTCCCATGTCGTTATAGAAGGGCACACAACCGTAGGCGCGCATTCGGTTATCTATCCATTTGCTGTGTTGGGAATGCCGCCTCAAAATATGCATTATAAAGATGAATCTTCAACCCTGGAAATTGGAGAAGGTTGCACCATTAGAGAACATGTGACGATTCATCCGGGAACTGAAAAAGGGGGAATGAGGACTGTTGTTGGTTCTAAATGCTATCTTATGATTAACGTTCACATAGGTCATGATTGCCATGTCGGAAATAATGTTGTTATGGCAAATGGTGCGACCCTTGGTGGACATGTCATTGTTGGTGATTGTGCCAATATAGGTGGACTTGCTGCTATACATCAATTTGTTCGTATCGGTGCCTATGCTATGATTTCAGGTACAGCAGGTGTTAAAGAAGACGTCATTCCATTTGGAATGGTCAGAGCGCTGCAGGGTATGCTGGGTGGCTTAAATATTATTGGCATGAAGAGAAGAGGGTTTGAGCGTCAAGATATTCATGACTTGCGAAACGCTTTTAAGTTGCTCTCTAAAGACCAATCAGGAACTTTAGAAGAACGTGTAAACAAAATACAGGATCTCTATGGAAACTGTCGTACAGTAAAAGAACTCCTCAGCTTTATTAGAGAAAACCCTGATAGACCTCTCAGCTTGCCATCTGAAACCTGGGAATATGACGGTGACGGGGCGGAGAGTCATGACAAACAAGCAGCAAACGCCTAACCAAAAATCCATCGCTTTATTTGCAGGAAGAGGAGACCTTCCTCGCATGTTGATTCAGGTCTTTCAAAGCCAAGAGCGCCCCTTCTTTGTCTGCGCATTTAATGGTCAAACAGACGATCAACTCGTTCAGGGTGTCCCCCACGCTTGGTTTCATTTTGGTGAGGTAAGCAAAGCTCTCAAAGCCCTCAGTGACAACAATATTCAACAAATTGTCATGGCGGGGACCATGGCGCGCCCAACCTTAAGTAGTCTTCGACCCGATTGGATTGGCGTTAAATGGCTAGCAAAATTAGGTAAAAAAGCCCTTGGGGATGACAATCTTTTGAAAGCATTGATTTCTCTGCTTGAAGATGAAGGATACCAAGTTGTGGCTCCTCACGATGTTCTAACAGATTTGCTTGCTCCCCAAGGTTGTTTGACGACGTCTCAACCCGATGAACAAGCCTTGCGTGATATTGGAAGGGGTATAGAGATTCTGACAGCCCTTGAAACCGTTGATGTAGGGCAAGCCACTGTCATACAAGAAGGACTTGTTCTTGGGATAGAAGCGATAGAAGGAACGGATGCGCTCATTGATCGATCTGGAAACATGAGACGTGAAGGGCAGGGGGGTGTCCTTGTTAAGTTTTCAAAACGCCAGCAAGAACACAGAGCAGATCTTCCTGTTGTAGGCCTTGAAACAATTACCAGGTGTGCAAAGGCGGGGCTCAGAGGGATTGCTTTTGAAGCTGGACGCGCTCTTCTTTTGAACCAAAAACAAGTGATCGAATTCGCAAATAAAAACGGGATGTTTCTCGTGGGCCTTGCGAGGAATGAATGTCAAAACAACGATTAATCTTTATTATTGCCGGTGAAGCCTCAGGAGATCTCTTGGGAGCTGAGTTAATGACTTCTCTCAAAGAGCATGGAATTTGTTTTGAAGGCATCGGTGGGCAAGCTATGGAAACTCGGGGTCTTAAAAGCCTATTTCCCATGGAAGAGCTTTCATTGATGGGAGTGACCAGTATTTTAAGAGATTTACCGAATCTACTAGGAAGATTGCACTATACCGTTAAAACAATTGAAAAGATGAAACCAGATGCCGTCATAACCATTGATGCTCCGGAATTTAGTTTACGTGTTCTGAAACGCCTGCACAAAAATAAAGAGCGTCCCTATTTGGTTCATTATGTTGCACCAAGCGTATGGGCGTGGCGCCCATGGCTGGCTAAGAAAATTTCACGGTTTCTGGATGGTCTTTTTTGTCTGTATCCTTTTGAGCCTCCTTTTTTTCAAAAATATGGCCTCAACACAACTTTTGTGGGTCATCCCATTGCCAGTAAAAGGATTAAAAAACCCGAAATAAAACGAGACTCGAATCTTCTTTGTCTGCTTCCAGGAAGTCGCTCAGGAGAAGTGAAGTCGCTTCTTCCCATCTTTGGTGAGACGGTTCGTCGACTTCAGCAAGAGCGTCCTAATTTAAAAGTTATTATACCGACAGTTCCCACAGTGAAAGCACTGGTTCGAGAGGGTGTGCAGGATTGGCCTGTCAAGGTTGATATTGTTTTGGGTGAAGAGGAGAGAGACAAAGCGTTTGAAAGAGCGTATGTTGCTCTAGCTGCATCAGGGACCGTTGCTCTTCAACTTGCCGCCAGTGAATTACCATTTGTAGTTGCTTATAAACTTGGAAAGATTAATGAATGGGGGGCTCGCCTTCTGATTAAAACACCATGGGCGTGTATGGTGAATATTTTACTGTCCTTTGAAAAGTATGGATACTTGAATCGAGGTCAAAAGCCTTGGATTCCTGAGTTCCTTCAACAAGACTGTACAGCTGATAAACTAATACCCGCGATACGTGAGCTCTTTGAGAACAAAGATGTTCGCGCTCAACAAATTCAGGCGATGAATGAGGCGATAAAGTTGTTGAAGGCTCCAAAAAATGTTGGAACTGAGGCGATACTGCGAAATTTATCAACGTTAGATTCCGGACAAATTGAATCGTGATAAAGATTTATGAATTTTTAACTCGTTCTCGATAAGCTTATTATAGTTTAAGTAAATTACTAAGAGAAGATCATAAAGAAAGTTTTCCACATTCTAACCTTAGCAGTGATTATAGAGGGTAATAGCGTCAATACAAATGGACAGACATATAACGAGATATTCTGCTGTGAGTAACAGTAGTGAAATTCATTATGCTTGCAATTTTAATGTGAATCCTTATTCAGAGACAAGTACTTGTGTGAATTGCTGGCTTTATTCTACGCCAACCACACCAGCATCCTGTGAGAAAGCTACACATTTTGGACAATACTGTAGTCCTTGTAGTCTTGACAAAATGATCAAAATATCAGCACAGATAAGTTGAAACAGAGTATTAAGGATGATAAGAAGGATCGTTCGAATCAATAAATCATTTGTCTTCAAAGTATGACATCATTAGCTTATTTCAACTATGTCAGAAAGTTAATCTTATCCTTGCCCCTCAATATGTCATCCACGTGAAAACGGGGATCCAGGAGAAAAGTTGATAGATGGATCCCCGCCTCCGCGGGGATGACAAA
>CAYRHD010000032.1:8258-16510 GCA_964424065.1 uncultured Alphaproteobacteria bacterium | reverse complement strand
GAAAGATGGATTCCCGCTTTCGCGGGAATGACACAAATTTAAATTTGAATCAACCGAATGATGTCATTCACTATGTTATGAAATTCAAAGATTCGCATCATTTCTACCACTTTGTTCTCTCGATTCTTCCACATTGTCATTCTCTCTCCTTTTGTCATCCCCGTGAAAATGGGGATCCAGAGAGACAACTCCTCTCCAAGGGTTATCATGAAGGAAAGATGGATTCCCGCTTTCGTGGGAATGACAAATGAAAATAATTGTTTCGCTCCGCTCGCAATTGCGCGAAAGACATCGTCCCGACGAAGCAATCCAGGACAAAAATCAAAAGAGCCAGACATTTCTGCCTGGCTCTTATATGTGTTGCTATAGTAAAGTCTCGTTTATTTTACAGCGACTTCTGGTTTAGTTATCTTTAGAGCAAATCTGCTAAGCTTCATGCTTGCCTTACCTTTTGCAACGATGTCTGGTGTTCCTTTTACTTCAATTCCCGATGCAGGAGCTGTATAAGTCAGCACATTGAGTCCGACTTTAACGTGTACCTTTGCTAACTCTTTAATAGGATTTGCTTGGACAAATGCTGCTTCAAATTTCCCATCAACTTCCTCCGCATTAAACTCAAGTGTGAGGGTATCTCCTGGTGCAAGAGTCCATGGAGAGACTATAGCCGCACCTTTAATATCTGTAGGCGCATGACCTGAAAGCGCCTGAGTTACAAACCACAAACGTGCAGTATCAGGTGATGATAAGTGTACCACATCTCTAGATGGGAAAGATACAGTAAAGCCTTGATTAATTGTGTTGCCGGATGGGGCTTCGCTTCCCCACAAAAACCACACAAAGTTCCAAGGTGAAAATCGTGGTTGAGTTTGGTCCACAAAAATCACAGTAGCCGGTTGTTGCAGAGCTACACCTTTCTTTGCTGGATCTTCATCATCTTTCATAGCAAAAACTGAAGTGGAAGTTGTAAGTAGTACAGCAAATGCTGAAGTCATAAGTATGTTTTGTTTCATCGCCATTTCTCCCTGTTTTGATCGATAAAATAATCTAGCATTTTTTGAATTAAAATGCAAATTTAACAATATTTAAATAAATAACGTAAGATTACCTTACACCATCATTGTGATGATAAAATATTTAGTGAATCGTCACACGTACATTTTTTACTTTAAGCGATAGTGGTTGCACTTTACTGACGAGATCAGGTGTCACTCCCATGTCATCTGTAGCTTTATATTTCAAGGTGTACTTACCGTTTTTAGTGATTTTCATAACCCCGATTTGTTTATATATATCCTGAACAAATGCCAATTCAAGCATGGTTCCATTGAAATCTTCTATTTCCAACTCAATTGTTATTGTCTGACCCTTTTTTACGACCCAGGGTTGGCATTTATGCCCCTCTAGACTCTTATCTCCCGATTCATCCTTATGGAACCAAAATCGTCCAGCTCCTTGAGCAGGAGCTTGTAGGAGAAAGCCATTTTCAGTCGCTTCAAATACAAATCCTTCAGATGTTATTCCTTTTGGAACAATTGACTGAGGTTCATGAAAGAGTTCTACTTCAGTATCCACCACCTTGGGTTTAGGTCTTTCTTGACGTCCAATAAACATATCGAGCTCACTCAGCAATGGAGCAAATGAAATTTCCCCTGTAAGGCCAACCAAGAGTTCACGAAATGTATTTGCTGTTTCGAGCACCCTTTGAAAAAACTCCATATCTACTGCATTCAACATCCAGCGGTAGGTAGCCGCTACAGTACTTCCATATATGACGAGATCATAACCATCTGAACTTTTTTGCTTGTTTAGACCACTTAGAAGCATGTTATTAGGTGATAAAATCATCCAATCATCTAATTCAGGCATTCCATCAATAATGTGTTTGTTAACTTTACCATTTTTATCAGGAATAATACCTTTTGTCTGTGCGATCGTAGCTATACGTTGAGCTAAAGGAACATCGTTAACATCGTCCATGTCAACAGTCCCCTCCTTGCTGACAACAACGGCCCCTGATTCCACTTTGGCCTGGATCTTAGCATACAGCTTTGGATTCTTCTTTTTGAGCTCATCGCCAAACTTTTCTATGGATCGCATTGGCACCATTTGAGGCCCCCATCGATGTATACTAATTGTATCCTCTAAAAGTTCATTTTCTCCACACGGTTTTACGGGACTAATATTACCCAGTTGCCCTGGAACGACAGCCCATTGTACTTTTCCGTTCTGAGATCGCATTTTTACATCTTCGCTAAGAACAGTAGTTGAAGCGTCAGGAAACCTTACGTAATGTGGTTTAAGGGCAAATTGAGTTTCTATCTCATCAAGCGCTTGCACAACAATGGAAAATATTCTTGATGGATGTGAAGCATCAGATGGCATTCGCTTTGCAATACTCAATGGAGGATTGACAAACTCCCTAGGTATAGTGGCCGTAAATGGTACCGATACACCGCCTTCTTGTTGAGTATATGGGTGAACCATGGTCATTTTAGGATAATAAACGCCATACAATGCTGATCTTCCATTGTTTTGATCATTGGGATTTCTGTAGTCTTTGTAAACTCCTCTAAAGGTTTCGAACTTAATAAGCTCACAATCTAAAAAGGCAGAAACTTTTTTAGCTGATGATGAATCCGAACTTTCATCATCTACTTGTAAAGCCATAGCTGGAAAGGTAAATATGCAATAAACCAAAAGGAATAATATACGTTTTATCAAGACACACACTCCTGTAATATGTTTTATATAATGCTTTTTATTCAATTTGCAAATCATCATATGTTTTTAAGGAATATAAAGTTAGCTAGAATCTCCTTATTAATGGATAAACTCTGACAAAATTTCTTCAACAGTTGCTGGTAGTTGCGCTTAAACTTTCTGGTTGATCAACTCTAGAAAACGTGTCGTCTCGTGGAACTCTTTGTAGACTTCCTTTTTCTTTGAGATCATTTCTTGATCCTCTCCCCAAAGACGTTCATGTTCCTGCTCATGTAAATACGCAAGATTCCACACCTCCTGCGCTGAAAGAGATCCCATTATAAATAGATAGGAAAGAGAAAAGGAATGGGTCAATCTAACAAGGTGCGCTACCCCTGATAGGGTATATATGGATTGATGGTAAAGAAATACCTTAACTTTTTCTTGGTCTTCTTTGGATAACTCCCCAATAAAGAACAAGGTTGTAGGCTTAAGGGATAGCCCCAACTTTTCATTCACAAGACTCAAGAGTGGAAGCCATTCTTTTTCTTGAAGGATTTCGAGTGACTCTGGTGATGTCGCCCAAAACAGCAACGCATCTGAGGGAATAGATTGGACAATAGCCTCAACATAGTGATCACGGTCATCGGCCACCTTATCGAGAGCCGTTGCGACGAGGGATGTTAATGGTTTTTGAATGTAATGCGAGGATTTGTCCCTTTCCCATTCTTCCTCGATGGCTTTAGCAAGATCCAAGGTGGGAACTTCTATACGATTTCCTTCAGGTGTTGTCAAAAACTGATTGTTAACATAGATATCATACATGGTTAAATCCTAGGCCTTTTATTGTTTCCTCGAAATCCTTGGGTAAAGGGGCCTCAAATGTTTTTGATTTTCCATTAGGAAAAGGTAATGTGATAGCTCTTGCATGTAGGTGGAGTCTCTTTCTCCCCATAGAAAAGACTTCCTTGCCACCGTATTTGCCGTCTCCTAAAATTGGAGTCTTTAAACCTTCTGCACAATGAACACGCAATTGATGGGTTCGTCCTGTTTTAGGAACCATTTCCAGCCATGCTACTCGATTCCCTAAGGCTTCCAGCACTTGGTAATAGGTTGTTGCATGCACACCACTTTCGTGGTCAACGCGAATCTTTTCCGATTGAGATCCTTGTTTCTTTGTTAAAGCCAAAGAAATAATACCTTCTTTTTTCTTAGGCACACCAATTACAATTGCCCAATATACTTTTTGAACTTTGCGTTCTTTAAAACTTTGGGTAAACCAACGCGCAAGTGGAACTGATTTGGCTAAAACAAGTATCCCTGAGGTATCCAGGTCTAAGCGATGGACAAGTCTCGGTTTACAGTCCTCATAATATGCTTCAAGCATTGTATCGATGGCTTTTTTCTGTTTTGTTCCACCCTGAACAGGAAGCCCTGCCGGTTTGTTAAGAACCACAATGTCATGGTCTTCATAGAGGATATAACTTTTGATTTGCTTGCGATCAGCATGGGTGAGTGTTTTTCTCTGATTTTTTTGCGGCGAGGATTCTAATTGCAGAAAATCTTCAGGAAATATGATTGTTTGCCCTTCTTGAACGCGCGTGGATGGTTTTGTTATAGAACCATCAACTTTAATCAGACCTTTTCGAGCGGCTTTTTCTATTAAACCTTGGGGTAGTGAGGAGATCCATAGACGCAAACAGCGATCTAAACGTGTATTCGCCCCATCGGACGTCACGGTTTTTTCTATTATTCCTTCTTTTTCTTGGTCCTTCATTGTCTTCCGATAATGTGCTATTAGAATTCTATGACATTGTTTGATCACCAATTATATCACCTTCATCAAGAAAGAGCCAAGAAAACCTTTCAGCATCACCGCTTTTTATTTGATCACGTGTCACAGGAGCTTATAAATCGTCTTGAAGATTTTAAAAAGAAATTCAAAAATCCCCTTATTTTGTCTTCCCATCCCCTTCTCATCTCCGGTCAGTATGATTCTATACTAAATAACGTTACCACTCATACTGACTCAAATTATGATCTTGTGTTAAGTTGCTTTCAAGCTCATTGGATCAATGACCTTCCCTTATATCTCCGCCAAATATCGCAATGCCTTCAACCTGAAGGCTTGTTTGTTGGGGCTTTATGTGGTGGACAAACCCTATGGGAACTACGACATTGTCTTTTACAGGCTGAACTTGAGATAATGGGAGGCGCATCGCCACGTGTTGCCCCTTTTCTCCGCCCATCAGACGCCCCTGCCCTCCTTCAGAAAATGAATTACTTTCTTCCCGTTGTCGATACTGAAACCTTGAGAGTCACCTATTCATCCCTGAACAGCCTAATGTTTGACCTCCGAGGGATGGGGGAAACAAACAACATGGTAGACCGCAAGAAATCTTTTACTCCTCGAGCCATATTTGACCGAGCTGAAATCTTGTATTTTGAACAATTTGGACTGAAAGATCACAAGATTCCAGCAACATTTGAAATCATTTATTTAACGGGTTGGAAAGAAACGGCCCCTATCCCGTAGGATAGAGGCCAAGTTTGCGCTTATCACTCAAAGGTTAATTTAATGATGGCAACGAGAGCACACCACCACTGCTTTGTTGTGGTTGGCTTTGTTGTTGCTGTGGTTGAGATGATACCCCAGAAACTACCGTTACAATCTGCTTACTTCGATGTTGTTGCTCCCGCACGGGTCTGTTTGGATCTAACCCATTCAATCCACGTCGCGGAGGCACACTATCTCTAGACTGTTGAGAAGTCCCATCGACTTGCTTTGTAGAATCCACTCTTGACGTTACAGTGGCATCATCCGTAGGTACGTGCCAGTTTCTAACTGTCCTACGAGTTGTTAATAAACTGTCTGCTCTCCTTTCACTGTCTACTTGGACTAGTGAGCCAGAAGAAGATGATGAAGATGAAGATGAAGATGATGAGGTCGTTGCTTTAGCATCAACTGAAAACTTATGGACCACACTTGGTGATAATGAATGCGACGGCGCTGATAATTCGCGTAAATGCGCTTCATAGTTTTGGATAAGCATTTGTAAACACTTTACCGTTGACTCAAGTAAAGCTCTTTCAAACTGTATAGCTTCTTGCTGGAGAATCTCAGAAACATATCGAATAGAACTGTTGATATAGCTTACCATATCTTCAAACTCACCATTTTCTATCAAGGAAGGTTTTAAAATGCCTGCAAGATGAGGATTCGCTATAATAACAGGATCAATCCTAGCAGTAACACGAGGCATCCATTCGAGAATTAACTGTAACTTTTCTCTAACTGATAGAGGCACACTCTGCATATGAAGCACTGGATGAGACATAATACGTTGAAATTGTTCAGATAGACCTGTAAAGCATTCCCTTGCCTCACCAAGAGTCATGTACCTAATCTCAGAAGTTACGCTTCGTTGTGGGCTTTGTGGTGGAAGTGCGCTGACGGAATCAGCTGATGACTGTCCTGTTACTGTCTCTAACACTCTTTCTCTAAGAAGTTCCAATTGTTCTTCAGACGCAGTCGTATCTGCGTGTGGTCTACCATCAAGTTTACCTGAATCTCTGGGGATTGAAGGGGTGCTGAAAGAAGCAGAAGAAGCCTTCTCAGAGGGCATTTCTCTATATATATCATCTTTCTTATCAACAAGTTGCTTATCAAGTGCAACAAGAGCCTCCTCGACTCCTCGCACTTTTGCCCTGAGATAGAGGTACGATGGAAGCTTAATTTGATCTCTACCTACTATCTCACTTCCAAGCAGCAATAAACCAAGTAGTTTTTGAAGCGTGAAACGTTCCCTTATCACATTGAAAGATTCTAACTGGCGACTGAAAGAAAACTCTATTTCTCTGTTGCTTTTCAAAATGCTTTGTAAACTTCTGTAGAGAGTAGAGTTCCAATAATATAAAGTATTCATTTCTTCTGCTACGAATTTCTCACATGCTGACCAGTCATCTGTGTGCGCGTCTATAACACGCTCTACTCTGGCTTGCTGTTTTGCAAGCAAGTTGGAGAATGTTTCTACCTTCAATGAATCGCTGGTTGTTTCAAATTTTGCTGAATCATCAGGTTTATCTAAAGTCACTGTATCTAAATGTTTGACATGAGCATATCTTCTAACGAATGCATCACGAGCTTGTTGGTTTGCCATTTTGATCTCTACAGATTCATCCGCGTCTCTATGATATCCTTTGATAATGTCAATCAATCCACTAACAAAAGAGATTGCCGTAGGACTCTCTTCTAAAATTTGTTTAGCTGCATTCAGGTAACGATCAAGAACCTGCATGTTGCGATCAATTTCAGGAAAGCTACTTTCTTCGATAGTTTTTACCATTAAGATATAACCTGATTTTCCAACTTGCCACATGCTTTCCATAAACTTTGGTCGCAACTCCTCAACACGGTCTGCAACTCGTGTAACATGACTATTTATCTGTTGAATAAACATGTCTAATATTGACTGCATCATTTGCAATTTAAAACATGCATTCCCATAGTTTTCTTGCACACCTGCGTAGAGATGGCCAACTTCCGGAGAGTTTTCATCTATGAAAGGCTCTATCTCACTTAATTGAGTAGCTAAGTCTTCTAATGAGTGAGATAATTCATTTATATCCCTTTCATGCCTTGCAACTTGGGGTAGATCATGTATGGTCGAAAAAGCTGTCTTCAACAAATAATTTAAAGTATCCCTTTTAATAGTTTTTACACCTGAGGAACCATCTTCGCTTTCCTCCTTATTTTCTTCAGATTCTTCATCAGAGTCTTCATTAGATTGATTCATGTCCGTTTTTGGTTCATCTATAAGCTCATCATCTGGGTTCGGATTTATTTCTTCCATTTTTCTATGAATTGAAGCCAATATGTCACCTAGACTATGAAGCTGAGTCGCTACAATTGCGTTTTGTTCCATAGCTTCTTCTTCTGCAGCTTCTTCTTCAGCTTTAGTTTCTCTTTCAATCTGAGCTTTAGCTAGCTCTTCTTCTTCAGCTTTAGCTTTAGCTTCTCTTTCAATCTGAGTCTTAACTTGTACTTCTAGCTGAGCTTTGACTCGATCTGCTTCTTCGTTTGCCATTCTCGTTGCTTCTGCAACACGTTGATCTGCTTCTTCCTTTGCTATTCTCGTCGCTTCTGCAACACGTTTGTCTGTTTCTTCGTTTGCCATTCTCACTGCTTCTACAACACGTTGATCTGCTTCTTCCTTTGCTATTCTCGTTGCTTCTGCAACATGCTGATCTGTTTCTTCCTTTGCCATTTTCATTGCCTCTACAACACGTTGATCTGCTTCTTCCTTTGCTATTCTCGTTGCCTCTACAACACGTTGATCTGCTTCTTCCTTTGCTATTCTCGTCGCTTCTGCAACATGCTGATCTGCTTCTTCCTTTGCCATTTTCATTGCTTCTGCAACATGCTGATCTGTTTCTTCCTTTGCTATTCTCGTTGCTTCTGCAACATGCTGATCTGCTTCTTCCTTTGCCATTTTCATTGCTTCTGCAACATGCTGATCTGTTTCTTCCTTTGCCATTTTCATTGCCTCTAC
>CAYRHD010000032.1:0-8158 GCA_964424065.1 uncultured Alphaproteobacteria bacterium | reverse complement strand
CTTCCTTTGCCATTTTCATTGCCTCTACAACACGTTGATCTGCTTCTTCCTTTGCCATTCTCGTTGCTTCTGCAACACGTTTGTCTGTTTCTTCGTTTGCCATTCTCGTTGCTTCTACAACACGTTGATCTGTTTCTTCTTTCTCTTGAGTTTTTGCCGCTAACTGACTCCTAGCACGTTCTTCTAGCTGAGCTTTTGCTGCTGCATCCTGAGCCGCTTTACTTAAGCTTTCTTCGTCTGCTTTCACGCGAGCTTCATCCACTTTAGCTTTAATGACTTTCGCAACCTCTTGTTGAGCTTTAAAAACAGTAGCTTCTGCCTTTACAGCATCCTTTAATGTCCTCTTGTCTGTTGTATCGCTCGTTGGCATAACTTTAGCCTCGTGCGCTTTCTCTGTTTCATTAGAGTTACTTTCTTCAACACCATACTTTTTTGACAACATCCGTAAAATCTTGATCGGTAGAATAAATCCTTCAAGATCATTTTTTGCATTTGTACCAAATATGGAGGCTGATTTACTGTCTCTTTCTTCTTTTAGTGCTCGCTTAATGACATGTGAAACAGTTAGTAAAGGGTCAGTTTGACGTGTTTTAACGCCTCTGCTCTTTAATGTTAAAGGCTTAGTTTTTAAGCGCTTAAATTTTATACTTAAACGACCTATTTTGCGCTCCATTTTAGCCTCCCGTAGCATTCTTTTTCGAATCGCTCTCAGCATTTTTTTTTGTAATCTATTGTATTTTTTTTCTTCTTTCTTTTTTTGATGAAGTATTTGATGTGGAATTACTTCTCTCCTTTCAACAGAATACTTCCCTTTTCCAATACTACGCAGCACTGGAATTATTTTTGCCATGGAATTGTTATCATCTTGGATTTCAGTGTTTTTCCGAGCTAAAGCAGATTCAGTTCCACCGCAAATTGTCGTAACGCATAATGCTAACGCAAATCGTTTCATCATTTTAGCCTCCCAGCATTTGTATTTTCTTTTTATATGAATTTATATTGTACTTTTCTTGTATTCTATAATAGAAAAGTTAAGGAAGACTTAATTATAATTTTTTATTTGCAGCTGATATATTTTTCTTTTATTCTGTTTGGTAAATATTATAATAATTTACTATTTATTTTTTTCCAGACATTCTTAGATAGTGTATTAAATATTTCTGATTCTTTAGAATGAGGATAAGAATATACAAGGGGCTGTCCTATCTCGGATACTTCACGAATATTCATACGTAATGGAATTTCACAAAGGAGTGGCACACCTATAGCTTTTGCTTCTGCTCGAACATTGCCATGATGAAATATTTCTGATCGACCCGAGCAATGGGGACACTCGAAATAGCTCATGTTTTCAATAAGCCCTAATATTGGCACGTCAACACTTCTAAACATTTCTAAGCCTCTACGCGCATCAACAAGCGCTAGATCTTGAGGAGTTGAAACAATAATGACCCCTGAAAGCAAAACATTTTGAACAAGGGTAAGCTGGATATCGCCTGTACCTGGCGGTAAATCAATAACAAGTATATCAAGATCGCCCCAATTGACTTGTCGCAACATTTGTAAAAATGCTGTTTGTACCATAGGCCCTCGCCAAATAGCAGGTGTATTTTCTGCCATCATAAAGCCCATAGAAATAGTTTTAAGATTATGTATAGTTATTGGATTTATTGTTTTATTGTTATCAGAAGTTGGCTTTTCTTGACTACCTACCAATCGCGGAATTGAAGGACCATAAATATCTGCGTCAAGTAAACCCACTCTTAATCCCATAGTTGTCATGGCGCAAGCAAGATTAACAGCTATTGTTGACTTGCCTACACCACCCTTGCCTGAACCAACAGCAATGATGTGTTTAATATTTGGAATCGGCAGTTTCGATGGATTATGAGCTTTCGGTTTGCGCTGCGCCGTTAATATAACTTGAACATCCGTTACACCCTCAAGGCTTTTAAGCTTTTTAACAATTGTCTCCTTGAGCTCTGCACCTGCCTTCATGTATTCTGTATTAACATCCAATACAATGTTGACTTGACCTTGAGGCGTTACATTAAGCCCCTGTATCAAGTTGGCTCCCACGATATCTTTATGGGTCAGCGGATCTATAACGGTTTGAAGTACCTTACGAATTTCCATTTCTTTAGACATTCTCTTATCCTAATTGCTTAATAGCCTCTGATCATCTATACTCATTTCTAAAAAGAATGAAAGGGACAGTTTAGAATGAGTTTTAAAGACGACGATGAAGGACCGTGGGGACACGGAGATAATTCCTCTTGGACACGCAAGTCAAATAAACGCAAAGAAGATGGACCTGATATTGAAGACCTCCTTAAAAAAGGTCAGGATAAGCTCAAGAACTTTTTCCCTAAAAATAAAAAAACCAGCGGAAGCACCTTGTGGTTCATTGCCGGAGGCATCCTTGTTTTATGGGGACTAACAGGAATTTATACAGTCCAACAAGATGAGCAAGCAGCTGTCTTACGCTTTGGAAAGTGGGTAAGAACAGCAAATCCAGGATTGAACTATCACTTACCAACTCCTATCGAGCAGGCAATTGTTCGCAATGTAACCCGTATTAACCTTTTGGAAAATACAAATACATCTCAATCTTCTGGTTCGCTCAGCGGTGAAGGCGCACTCATGTTAACGGGAGATGAAAATATAGCCGACGTGCAGTTTGCTGTTAACTGGCGGATAAAAGATCTTGGTGAATATCTTTTCAATGTAAAATCACCCGAAACTACAATACGTGCCGCAGCAGATAGTACTGTACGTTCGGTTATTGCTCAAACACCCATCGCACAGATCCTGTCAGAAGGACGTAGCAAAATTAATATTCAATTAAAAGAAATGCTTAAAAAGCTACTTGATGAATATAAACTCGGTGTTGAGGTAACTCAAGTTGAGCTTTTGAAGGTAACCCCTCCAACTGCCAAGGTTATGGATGCTTACCTAGACGTCCAAAGGGCCAAAGCTGACATGGAAAGAAAACGTAACCAAGCTGAGTATTATCGTAATTCAATTATCCCAGTCGCTCGCGGAGAAGCAAAAAAAACCATACAAGATGCTGAAGCTTATAAAGCAAAAGTCGAAGCAGATATTGACGGTGAAACTTCACGCTTTAAGCTTGTCTATGACCAATTTCTCTTCGCGCCAGCCGTGACACAAATGCGTCTCTACTTAGACGCAATGCAATCCATACTTGAGTCTACGCAAAAGCTTATTGTTGATGGCAACCAAGCTCAAGGGGTTCTGCCCTATTTACCATTACCTGAATTACAAGTAAATAAACCCAAAGCTGAGGAGGCCGCCCAATGAACTCAAGGAATCTTATCGTTTTTGCCATTCCAGGCCTTGTTATATTAAGCATCTTAATGGGATCACTTTTTACTGTGCAACAAACACAACAAACGCTTGTGCTTGAATTTGGACGTCTTATCAAAGTTATAAAGGAACCTGGATTATACTTCAAAATTCCCTTTATCCAAAATATACAGAGTTACGACAAACGTATCCTTGACTTTGATCTTTCAGCCATCCCAGCAACTCTTGCAGATCAAAAGCGTCTTTTGGTTGACACCTTTGCCCGTTATAAAATTGTAGAGCCTGCTCTCTTTTTTCAAACTGTTTTTAATGAAGAAGGTGCTGAGCAGCGTTTGCGAATCCTTAACCAGTCCATCGCTCTTAGTGTCTTGGGTAAGGTCAAACTTTCGGATGTGCTTTCTCCTAAAAGGACTGAAATATCAAAAGACATTCGTGATCAGATGAATACAGCTGCCAAGGCCTTTGGTATTGAAGTTGTGGATTTGCAGCTGAAAGGAACAGACCTTCCCGCAGCAAACAGCGAAGCTATTTTTAATCGAATGATTAGTGAACGTAATCAGGAGGCGCAGGAATTTCGTTCTCGCGGTGATGAGATTGCTCAAGAAATCAAAGCAACGGCTGATAAAGAAAGAACCATCATACTAGCAGATGCAAATAAAACTGGGCAAAATATACGAGGTGAAGGTGACGCCTATGTCACAAAGAAAGCTGGTGATATTTATGGAAAAGATCCTAAATTTTATGAATTTTATAGATCAATCAATGCTTATAAATCGGCCTTGAACAAAGAGACAACTACGTTTATTCTGTCCCCCAAAGATTCATTCTTTAAATATTTGAATCGCTAAGGAGAATTTTATACATGTTATCTCGCCGGTTTTATAAGTCTATATTTGTCCTACCTTTATTGACGCTTTCTTTGAACGAGCCTACTTACAGTTCGTCTGTATCTGCTGCTCCCTATAGTTTTGCGGACTTGGTGGCCCCACTCCTTCCAGCAGTCGTCAATATTTCGACATCAACGGCGGTACGTTCGCGAAAGGATATCACATCGTCACCGATGGATATTCCCTTCTCAAGCAATTCTCCTCTTGAAGATTTCTATAAGGAATTTTTGGATAAAATGCAGCCTGACGGTCAACGTAACTCTTCAGCGCTCGGCTCAGGTTTTATTATTGATCCAGATGGCTATATTGTGACCAACTATCACGTCGTTGCTGATTCAGATCAAATTACTGTGACATTGAATGATAATACTGAACTTAAGGCCAAACTTGTTGGTCGCGATCGACGAACTGATATTGCTCTCTTAAAAGTAAATGTTGATAAAAAGCTTCCTTTTGTCCAATGGGGTGATTCAAACAAACTTCGGACTGGTGATAGGATCGTTGCCATTGGCAATCCCTTTGGCCTAGGCGGCACAGTAACAACTGGAATTGTCTCGCATCTTTCACGCGATATTTCAGATAAGGGAGCTTCAGGAGACTTTGTCGAGGGTTATATTCAAACGGACGCAGCTATTAACCTTGGAAATTCAGGTGGCCCTATGTTTGACCTGGAAGGAAAAGTGGTGGGTGTAAACACAGCAATTTTCACGCCTAATGGATCCAGCGTTGGCATTGGATTTGCCATTCCATCGGATATCGCAAATAAGGTTATCTCTCAAATTCGCCAGTACGGTAAGCCTATGCGGGGTTGGCTGGGTGTCCATATCCAACCCATTACAGAAGATATTGCAGAAGGTCTTGGTTTGAAATCCCAAGAGGGTACGCTCGTTGGAAACGTCGTCAAGGGTGGCCCCGCCGAAAAGGCTAAAGTTATGGTTGGCGACGTTATTTTAAAAATCGGCGATGTCACAATAAAAGATCCCAAATCCGTTCCAAGAATTGTCGCGAATGTAGGAGTTGACACCGAAATACCAATTACGATTATCCGACGTGGGAAGCAATTGACACTCCCCGTCCATATTGGTGAGTATGAAGAAGCAGAGGATGCAAGTATGATTGCCTCTGCTGATAACGGTAAAGAACTTCCTAAAGGCGTTGAGATTCATGGTATGACATTACAACCTGTCACCGAAGACATCCGGAGCCGTTTTGATATCCCTCAAGATTCACAAGGTGTTCTGATTGTTGATGTGCGACCACAAACCCCAGCTGCAGAAAAGGGATTACGTGCAGGAGACCTCATCCTTGAAATCAGCCAGGATGAAGTCAGCACCCCCCAACATGTAGTTGATCATTTCAAGAATGCTGCGAAAGAAAACCGGCGTTCAACTTTGATGCTGATCAATCGAGATGGTGAGTCACGCTATGTTTCCATTAAGCTTTCACCTTCGGATACTGAGTAATGTGTCATTAAAGGCGAATAGAGCATTCGGGTTTTTACATGCGTATTGATCCTTTAAAAACCCCTTTGATCAACATTGGAGATCCTCTCGAAAACATACTTGATTGTCATGTCCCAACTCTCAAGGAAGGAACGATTTTCGCGATAACCTCAAAGATTATCAGCATATGCCAGGAGCGTGTTATTCCTAAATCATCGGGCATAACGAAAGAGAGCCTTATCAGGCAAGAATGTGAGGCCATCCTCCCCATAGAGAATATGCCGGGTAAATTTATGACCATTACCCATGGATTGATTCTTCTGTCAGCTGGCATAGATGAATCGAATGCCAATGAGAACTATATTTTGTATCCAAGCGCTGTCCAAGCTACCAGTCAACATATATGGCACTATTTAAAACAGCGTGATTCGCTCGAACGTTTAGGTGTTATTATAACCGATAGTCGGACTTCCCCTTTAAGAAAGGGTGTTACTGGTTTTACGCTCGGTTGGTGTGGTTTCAAACCACTTAATGATTATAGAGGTAAACCGGATATTTATGGCCGTTTGCTTGAAGTTTCACAGACAAATGTTATCGATTCATTAGCAAGTTCAGCCGTCTTTGTGATGGGAGAAGGAGATGAGAAAACACCAATGGCGTTGATTACTGATGCACCTCATGTCGAATTCCAAACCGACCCACCAACCGCTGAAGAGCTGACGAACATCCGCGTTTCGATCAAGGAGGATCTCTACCATTCCCTTACGAACTCTGATAAGTGGGAGTGGGTGAGATAGATTACTCTATTGCTAAGGCTCTGTGATATAGGCAATAATTGATAAGGCAGTTGTAAATATTCCATGTTCCAGTTAGTCATTACCACGATACAATGTATGTACCCCTCACACGGAGCTACGCCCTGACCTTGCCCACAAGGTGAGAGATGAAATCACTTAAATTTCGGCAATCAAACATTCATTGAACTTGTCTACCTTCCAGGGCATCACTCTCTAATGTCATTCCCGCGCAAGCGGGAATCCAGGAATAAGCTGAAACATGGATCCCCACCTTCGCGGGGATGACACCTCATTTTGCATTTCACTTTCTGAATATATTTGTTTGATCCCTCTCACGCGGAGCTAAGGGCGAGGAGAAAATGGATAGTATATAGAACACTCTTTAATCTCTATCAAAGAGCCAAAATTGACAGCTTTCGCTCACTCCTACTTCGCGCACTTTAGCTTTTTACGCTGACTAGCAACTTTTGAAACGTGAGCCTCAGGAAACTTGGAAGATAGTTCATCCAATGTTGCACACACATTGGCTTTCTGTCCCTGGGCTTCGAGGCACTGCGCAAGCTTTAATAGCATGTCAGGCGCTTTGGAACTTTT
Organism: uncultured Alphaproteobacteria bacterium; assembly: GCA_964424065.1. Lineage (GTDB taxonomy): Bacteria > Pseudomonadota > Alphaproteobacteria > UBA9655 > UBA9655 > UBA9655. The sequence goes on along the minus strand of CAYRHD010000032.1, from coordinate 1,111 downwards.
TGGATATAACTTATACCCCTTAGCAAATGTACTTGCTGCATTTCCATGATCTCCACGCACGAGATACGTCACACCATACCAATATTGAGCAGGTCCTGCATTGGGATCCTTGGGGTGTGCTTTTACAAATGCAGCAAACGCCCGCTCTGCAGTAGCATAATCGCCCTGTTCTAAATACTCGCGCGCTTGTTCATACTCCTCTTTGGGACTTTTCGGAGCCGCCGTTGCCTCCAAGTTATGTAGTTCAGGTTCTGATTGTCCAAATCCAGGTTGAATCTGGTCAGATGCTGGAGGTGTATCTTGTGATGAAAGATCTAACTCAGAGGGCTCATCCCTTGCTCCTGAAAAAGGCGCAGGTTGCGTTGGTGCGTCGAGTATCTTATTTCTCTCAGAAGATGTCTGTTTTAAGGGTAATGGTGAGTCCTCAGCTGAAACATTTTGTGTTGGCGCTACAGGAGTTTGTCCCTTAGCTTGAGGAGCTTCGCTCAAACGATATTCAACATCGGCGTTTAAAGTTTCCATTTTTTGTGTCAACTGCTTCAGTTCATGCTGAATTTCTTCCAGCTTCCCATTCAGATCCCGATTGACAGCTTCGACTTCCCCAACACGATTAATCAGGCCAACAACAAGCTCACTATTATCTTGAGCCATCAAAGAGGTAGAAGACAGGGCTACCAACGCGCTGAATCCGAACAGAAACTGTACAATCCGTCGATGATGAGATTGATCATTTGGTTTGCTTTTATGCACAGAATGAGGATTCTTCATAGGTTACATTTGTCTCCAGTATTACTCTATACGCAACAATATGCCGTGAGTTACGTGAACTCGCAAGTTGGCATCTAAGTATTTCAGGAGGTTATAGACACATATGATGCAGATATGCAACAGGGTTTGTTGAGAGAATTACTTAAAATAAGGAATTTTTACAAGCAGTCAATATCTCCACCAGAGGTGGAAGTATGTAATACTTCGCTTGGACCACTCAAAGTGGCTTTTTTAAATTAAGTTTCGCTTATGCATATCATCGCCTGCTTTCTTTGTCATTCCCGCGAAAGCGGGAATCCAGGAGAAAAGTTGATAGATGGATCCCCGCCTCCGCGGGGATGAC
>CAYRHD010000031.1:6429-18036 GCA_964424065.1 uncultured Alphaproteobacteria bacterium | reverse complement strand
GGGAGAGCAGAGAGGACAAAGTGTTAGAAAAGATAAGAATCTTTAATTTTCACAAAATAGCTAATGACATCTTTAGTTTGGTTCAACTTTAATTCCTTGTCATTCCCGCGAAAGCGGGAATCCAAGAAGCATTTGAATCATAGAAGTTTTTGTATGAAGCTACTTTATTGAGGAAAAGATCGTTATGTCATTTTTAAATGATTTTCTGGATTCCCGCTACAGCAGGGAATGACAAAGAAAACAGGGGATGATATGCATAAGCGAAACTTAATTAAAAAAAACCACTTTGAGTGGTCCAAGCGAAGCGTTATATACCTCCACCGCTGGTGGAGGTATTGACTATAGAGAGTTTATATTTATCTTAGGATCATTCATAATGGAGCCATGGATTCCCGCGAATGGAACTTGAATTTATTTCGCAAATTAAGCCTTTCTAGCCCGAAGATGATAACAAAGGGGTGTCATTCTTGAGAAGCGCATGGTTTGTTTTTCGTAAAACAAACATTACCATAGCTTGCTAGATAACTTAATGAAAACAATACGTTGCGTCGTTGCAAAGAGGGTCTTTGTCCTGCATTTTATATCCTTTTCTTGAACACAGGAGTGTTCTAGCATACGCTGTAGCTTTCAAGAGGATAACAAGATGAACAAGACTGAAAAAATAAGGTGTTTTGGCGGAGATCCAGGAAAGACCTATTATGCAGACTACCATGACAACGAATGGGGTATTCCATCAAAGGATGATCAGCATCTTTTTGAGATGTTGATTCTCGAAGGGGCCCAAGCGGGCCTAAGCTGGGATACAATTTTGCGAAAGAGGGAAGGGTATCGCAAGGCCTTCTATAACTTTAATCCATCAAAAGTGGCTGCAATGAGCGATCGGGAACTCGAAGCATTACGAGAGAATCCTGAGATCATTCGGAATCGCCTTAAGATTTATGGAGCGCGTCAAAATGCAAAGGCGTTCCTTGAGATTCAAAAAGAGTTTGGCTCATTTTCAACCTATGTGTGGCGATTTGTGAATAACAAGCCAATCATTAATGGTTGGCACAGCTTCAAAGATATCCCCGTAACGACCTCTGAAAGTGATGCTTTGTCTAAAGACTTAAAAAAGCGTGGAATGACGTTTGTGGGGTCAACAATTATGTACTCCTTCATGCAAGCCGTAGGGATGGTCAATGATCATCCCAAAGAGTGTTGGCGTTATGGAAAGGAATGATATTCTCAAAGTCAATTGGGAGCGAAGACAGCCTTCCCTCTTGTTGTCAAATGAGGAAATTGAAAGAGCGCTTGCAGCCTACTCTGAAGACAATATCGTTTCTTCGGAACTGATGGGTACCGGCTGTGCTAACTTAAACTATAAGATTGTCTTAAGCAGTGCTCAGATAGTCATCCTAAGGGTTTATACTCGTGATAGGGATGCTTTGATGCGGGAATATCATTTGCATAAGCTGGTTCATACCAAAATGCCTGTACCGCGCTTTCTGTATATCAATGAAGAAGTAAATGTTCTTTCGTATCCCTTTGCCATTCTCGAATATGTGGAAGGTCGAGTGTTCCGAGATGTTATTTTGAAAGGAAATGAAATAGCTGTCAAAGAATGCTCGTATCAAGCAGGGACTTATCTTGCGCAAATGGCTTCCATTGATTTGAAAGAGTCAGGTTTTTTCAATTTTGATTTGTCTATAAAACCCTTTGTGGAGGGGCAAACATTTGATAAAATCTTATTGTCCTTTTTAAGAGAACCAAAAGTGATAACCATGTTAGGGAATGAGTTGGTGCAAACGTTAGTTGCGCATATCGGGAACTATAAAGAGATCCTTGTTGACTTATCACATCAGCACAATTTAACTCATGCAGACTATGATCCTTCGAACATGCTGGTGACATATGAAAATGGGCGTTGGAAGATTGCGGCAATTTTGGATTGGGAATTCTCTTTTTCAAGCAGCTATTATGTGGATATGGGCCTGATGCTCAGATATGCGTCACACTTACCCGCCATCTATCAAGACACATTTATTGCAGGTATTCGGGATGGGAATTTTGCTCTCTTGCAGGATGATTGGAGGCTCAGAACTAAGCTTGCTGATATGCTATCGTTATTAAGCATTTGTGCGTCTGAAGGAAGTGAGCAGAGGCTGAATATGGTGAGAGATATAAAAACAATATTGTGTAACACATGTAAATATTGGATATCTTCCAAATAAGTGGTTTAGATGTTTTTTAATCAGAGATTCGCTGGTTTATAAATGTGTATTAAGCTACGCGTATAGGGCCAGGCTACCTGTCCAATTTTTTTATACTGGGAATTAAAACTTATACCAACTTCTTCAAAATTAGGAACGGCTTCAAGATCATTGTCCGAGATAAGAATCCATGCCTTCTTTAATCTGGTCTTAGGAACTAAGTGAAGACCAAATGTATTGTAGGCTTTAGATCCTGGATATCTGCTGACATACCATGGTGTGCCAGGAGATCTTGCTCCTACCGCAAATGCAAGTCCATTTAATCGGGCAAATCCAATCATATCACTCCCTCTTTTAAAGCTATGTGCGACTAAAATTGCCTTAAATTTGTCAATAGCCTCTTTGGTTTCTAAATCAATATTAATAATAGATGCTGGTGATCCGATTTCGATCGGAATAGTTTGCTTGAGGTAGTTTGTGTTGAGTCTGTATGGATGATATATGGCTTGGACTAAAGTAAGCAAATTGAGCAAGGAGATAAAAACAAGATAGCTTTGTGTTAATATATTATTTTTAATATAATTTAATAATATGAATGATATTATTGTATAATATACGATGAATCCGCCGCGTACGATTCCTATTTTAAATGCACTACTTGTTCCAAATACGCCGGCTACAGGAAGGAGTCCTAAGAATGCTATAAGACAAATTAGTCGAGTGTTAAAGGGCTCGATATTTTTTTTCCAAAAGAGGATGTGAAGTAAAAAAATGATAATAGAAAGATAAATAATAAATAAATTTTTAAATAATTGATCTGGAGAATAGAAAATACTAATAGAAAAAAGTACTATAAGAGCAGTAATAAAAAGCAATTCGTTAAAATACTTTATTTTTATAAAATCTATTTTAAAGTAAGGAGCTATAAAATAAGAAAATAATAAAATATGAAATATTTCTATTATTTTTATAGACAAAAGAGATGTGAGAATTATACTTTTCAAGAAGTTGATAAGTAAGATAAAATTTGATAAAAGAGTACTTTTAAGATGGGCTCCTAAAATTATGAGAGATTCAGTGCCATAAAGTAGTGTTGTATAATAAGTATTTTTATCAATAAATAATGTAAAATTGATAACAAAAGAAAAAATAAGCCCAAACAACATTAAAAAATAAACGTATGCACTTTTCTTATATACGAACAAAATTGTTGTTATAAGAGGAAGAGTAAGAATAAAAGTGGATGGTTTGATGAACCATGAAAATCCTAGAATAAATCCCATACAAAATGAGAGTATACTTTTTAACTTTATGTTTTGCGTATATAAAAGGGTGATTAAGCAAATTGATAATGTGGTTAAGATTATTGAATTTTGCCAGTTATAATGAGGGGTAAAAATATAAAAAAAATAAAAGGAACAAGAAGAACCCATGGCAACGAAAACGAAAGGAATGAGATTTATTGTTCTTGCTTTATAGGGAGTATTTCTAAACGTTACAATTGTGAGTAAGGAAGATAAAATTACCATTATAATAATGCCTGCAGCTCGAAAGAGCGCAAGATTCGAAAGGGCAAATTTATAAAGAAAATGCGCATAAACATGAGCAAAAGTAACAATTGCTTTTACGTCTTGAGGGTGTTGTAAACTTGTTAAATAGAGACCTTCATCAGTTATATCAAAGCCTTTACTGGAAAGTATGATGAGGATCAAAATGATACACATTGCGCTTGTTAAATAGAACGAGAAAAGTACGGCTTTAGATAAGAAAGTGAGTGATTTATATAAAAGGTTTTCTGATTTATGTTCAGAAAGTACCCCTTGAGAACTCAATATTTTATTCTCCTTTAAAATGACTGAGCCTCTATATTTTCTTGAGAAGGTCCCTCTTTGTTTGTGACAACGTTTTGAGATGAGACTTTCAATAATTCAACTGAGTCAGCTATATAAATTTTCTTTATAATTGCATTTGGTCTGTTCTTCACTTCAATCAGTATTTTTGATAAATAAATTCCAATGACTCCCATAAAAAATATAACCATTCCACATGTCATCCAAATAGATGCTATCATTGGTGTAAATCCTACCAAAGTATCAAAAAGGATGTTTTTAATTATTATCCACATCAAGTAAAAAAATGAAAAAATAGTAATAACGGACCCTGTATAAAATATAATTATGAGAGGAAATGAGGAGAGAGAAGTAATATAATTAGAAACGAGCTTCATTTTTCGAGAAAAGGTATAAGTCGAAGTACCTTTGTGTATTTTATTGATTTCCATATATTTCTGAGTGAATCCTGTCAGAACGGATAGTCCAGAAAAGGCTATATCCTTTTCAGAGTATAAAAGAAAACATTTTAAATAGCGTTTCGTCATAAGTCGGACTAAGGATACATTTTTGGGAATTGGAACGTTTGTAATAAGATTCATCACTTTGTAAAATAGATAGCCAAAAAACCGTTCAATAGAATTTCCTTTTCGCACTTTTGGTGTGCCGCAGATTAGGTCACAATCCTGTTCTTTGAGTAACTCTTGCCAGAATACCTTAAGCAACTCTGGGTCTTCTTCTAAGTCTGAATCAATTAAAAACACGTAGTCACCGGTTGCATTTTCTAATCCGACTCGAATAGCATTGTAATGCCCGAAATTCCGGGATAAATCAATTACTGTAATATGTTTATCAGTTTGTTGTAGTTTGAGCGCAATATTTAATGATTCATCCGGCGAACCATCATTGACCATAACGATGTTATAATTATCTGTAATTTCTCGAAGAGTTTGGGTGATTCTAGCATAAAACTCATAAACATAGTGCGCAGAGCAGTAAAGAGTGGTTACAACAGAGATTGAAGGTTTGCTATGTTTAGATTCCACAAGTTTGTCTTTCTGTTAAGTTTATTTACTTTCTGACAAGGAGAGTAAAATCATAGGCTTCATAATCATGAAGAAGAGCAATGTTTTTTGAAATATTTCTTTTGCAATAATCGAAAAAGAATAGAGGATCTGCGTAATAAAGATCGTCTCTCATAAATTGCTGGTCTGAATAACTTGTGAGAAAATTACAGGAAAAACCACGCTTGCTGAATTCATTCATGCTATCAAGGGTTTGAAAGATAAATAATTCCCAGCTCTTTTTGTCAATCTCTTGCTTTAGATTGAAGATGCCTGAGGCGATGGTATAATCACGCATCTCAAGGCATTTTGACTCAGCGTAAAAATGGCAGTTTTGCTCTCCGTTATAAAGGCTGGAAGCATGGTTAACCATTTCTTCAGAGATATCAATACCCATGTAATCAAAGTCAGTATATCTGTTTTTTCTTAGATAATTGTATAGTTCTCCATACCCACATCCTAGATCCGTGAGGGAGAAATTGCTTTTTGTGGGGAGGATTTTCAAGAGCTGCTCAAAGCGTAAATATTGAGTCTCTTGGCTGTTCCACAGGACTCCGTTATGCATAGGACCGTGTAAGAGGATACTTTCAGTGAAAAGTGAATTAATTTTTTTGATAATGTTTACTGACATTTGAAACTTCTCATAAAATTTTTGGCATTATAACCCTCATTAAAAATGAGGTCAATGATGCTCACTTTATGATCAAAAGGGGGATAGAGCTGATGATATTCTGGATAGTCATCGTAGTTTATCCACTCAACCTCAACGCCGTTCTCAGTAAAAAGATTGACGTCTAAATAGTTGTGAGCTGCAGGTCCTGAAAGATAAGTGTTCGCTCCAGCCTTTTTACAAAGTTCCAGGAGAAGAAGATTTTTTTCTGAAGAAAGATGGTAGTCATGGGATAAAGTAATTTTTGTCTCGATATTAAGAATTTTACAGATTAACTTTATAAACGTATGGTTTATAGAACTTAAATGAATGTCAGAGATCGACTTGTACGTGTTCCTAAAAAGTTCTTTCAAATCATGAAAAAAGGGAGAGTTTTTATAGTTTGCCGCAATTTTCCCCCAATGTTTACTGGCCCACTTAGGGTCAGCTACTGTCATATCTCTGATTTGTAATTTCTTGGTTCTTGCGCCTTTAACATGAAGCGGAATTGTTAACCATTCGTTCCCTTTAGGAGTTTTGATGAGATTTCTATTTCTCCATCCACGATTGGTATATTGTACAGTATCTAGTAAAACGAACTCATCAACCATATTTATGATATCAAAATATCCCTTCCAAGGAATGTAATTTGATTGGATGATAGCAATCTTTTTATTCATTAATTTCATATATTATGAACTATTTCCATCTACATATATAACTATATTGTGATATCTAGAATTATATATAATAAAGCTATTTTTTGTTGAGATGTTCATATTCTTTTTCGCAATAAATATAATGTTCTTGTGGGGCTGTAAACTTTTCCATTTTTCAATGAAAGTATCATCTATTTCACTTACGGTCAAAGAATCTATTAGTGAATAAACTCGATTGTTAAAAGCTGCATAGTGTGGATACACTGTATCGTTTAACAAAGTTTGTTGATATAGAGGGATGCCCTTTAGTTGAATATATAAGGCTAGGGCATCCTCTTCCTTAAGATTATTAATCAAACAAACAGCGATAGTCTTTTCGACTGGGAGGGTTATGGTGTTCAAAAGATCTAATAAATCTTGAGATAAGGAAGTAAAGAGAGGGTTTGATAAAAAAGACACGCTAGTAAGTAATTTTTCTTTACGTATTTCGTAAAAAAGCTCATATCCTTTAACTAAGAAAATGAGAATTGACGTGAGACATAAAAACAAGAGGGAGTTTTTTTTTAGTAATGCATAATCTTTAAACAAGAGATAGGTTCCTTGAGCACCAAACATTGAAAAGGGAAGAATGGTGTAAAAATAAAAAGAGTAATGACTTGAACCTGGTGCAAGTGTGCAGTTCGTAATAATTGCTGCCGTAAATGCAAAAGCAAACAATAGAAAATCCAAATTTCTTATTCGTTCTTTGAAAAATTTTTTTACTTGCAAGATAAATCCAATCATAAGGTAACCAGGAGTTAATAATAAAAGTAAGAGAGAAGCTAAGCCGAATCCAAGTTCTGGAAGGCTTTTAAATAGGGTTGGAAAGTATAGTGGTAGCCATTTTCCTATGGAAAAAAGGCAAAAATCTATGTTCTGTGTAAATTCTACAAAGTCAGTAGCTGAAGTGCTAGAAAAGAGGCCATATGCACTAAAAAGTGCTGTTATAAAAAGAAGGCTCATTAATAAGATTAAGAAAAATAATCGGATGAGAGGCCTGTTGACAGAGAAAGAAAAATATTCCCTGATAAGAAATAATGATATGCCACCTATAAAAATTAGGGGCACAGCTGATCTTGCAACTGAGCCAATAAAAAATATCAAACTTATAAAGGCCCAATCCAAGAATGAAGGTTTTGGTGATTCGTAAAAATCCATAACTTTTTCTGTTAAAATGAAAAAGTATATAAAACCCAACGCTGAAGAGCCTACATATGTACTGGAACTAGGGATTGGGTTACCAAAAAGGGAGGTACTCCAGGAACTGAATCCTATAACACAAAGAGAAAATATGACTGTTAGCCATGCTGTAAAGTCTTTGCCTTCAAAATGTTCCTTGCAGAAAGAATAAATTGTCCAAATGGCTAGATAGAAGATGTAGATTGGGTAGACTCTATTTGCTAAGGCTTTCATCGGAATAGATGTGCATAGATGGCAGAAGGCCATTTCCGCATGATAAACATAGTTATAATAAAGTGATATCTCAGGATTTCGAGGTTCAGAAAATGGATAAGGAAGGTAAGCCATCGAGGTGGCAAACGCTCCTTGCAAATTAAAATGATAATCTAAATCATTGTTTAGAAAAAAAGGTAATCCATCAAAAAAAACAATAAATAAGAATAAAAAAAGGATAAGAGAAGTTTTGATTATGTTTAGATCATAGGTTGAGTATGAATAAGGATTCGAAGAGTAGCTCGTCAATTGAAAACCGATGGTACCTCTCTTAGCGAAAGTTGTCTTAAAAAAAGAGATAGTTAGAATTAAAATTAAGTTTAGGTAAGAATATTGCTGAAGATGAAAAAAACTGAGGGTATAAAAACTTATAAAATTATACCCGATGCCTATAGCTAATATAATAGGGATGAGCATGTTGGTTTGAATGCGTTGAGACAAAAGTGTAAGGACAAGATAACCATTTAAGCCATGATAAATAAGTGCATAGATAAAAAATTTAGCTGCGTCTATGCCAGAAACACCAAAAAGAAAAGCAAAAACGGTGGGGAGGCAAATGGAAAAACTTAGTAAAAAAAGAAAAGGTATGAGTTTATTATCTACTGCTACGGAATCAGTTATCCTCTCAATAAGCTTACTAAAAACTCTATCATGATTTGTGGATAACTTACTTATCATTTATAATTTCTTCCACGTTGCTGTGCTTGCGATCATGCCTTTAGAATAATATGTTCTAAGATGCAGCATTTTTATCTGTTAACTTTCCTTCTTTCAAGTGATAAAAATAATAGCATTGATGATCTTTTGAAGAGAGACTCTTCCCTATTGAGTGTGTGCGCGTCTGAAGGAAGAGAACAGCGGTTGGTGATTGATCGAATGATACGCGAAATCAGTCAATATAAATAAGTGATTGTTAATAACGATGATGCCCAGATGTGCTTTTTATTTTATCCTAAGAATTTTAACATTGGCCGCAATTGTCCCGACACCATTGTTTGTGAGTGTGAGAGTAAAAATCGCACCATACGCAATATTTATAGCAATTATGCGCAAATGCTGCAGTGTTAGAGAGATAGCTAATCCCGAGTATGGCGATAAAAAATATGAGTGTTTTCATATTAAAGTGCCTTTCCTGTAAACCTATACCCATATTAAACAGAAAGGATTAAGAAAGTATTAGCAAATGGTATTTTTGAGAATTTTAGATGTTGAATCGCCAGGAAATTAAGTGTGAACATGAACCTTGAAAACTCTCAACTTAAAAATTAAATAATGCTAAATTTAAATTTTTAGGAGAAACCACGTATTATCTTTTGGCTCTCAATCTCATACTTGACTAAAATAGTCAGGAATCGTACTGTCACTATAGTAATTATGGATTCTCAGCTGCTGGCGTCTAATTGTAATGACGCTGAAAGGAAAAGAACCATCTTTGCGCGGAGGGACATAGTCCCAACAAAGGAATCCAGGTTTATTTAGAGGAATTTTATGAAACTTGGCACAAAAGGACGATATGCGGTGATGGCGTTGGTGGATCTTGCCTATCATGGTAAGAACAAACCCTTGCCGTTGAGTGAGATTGCCACCCGACAAGCATTGCCACTCGCCTATTTAGAGCAGCTCTTTGTCAAGCTTCGCCAAAAAGGATTTGTTGAAAGTACTCGTGGGCACCAAGGTGGTTATCAGCTGGCTCGCGATGCTCAATCCATTCGGATTTCTGAAATTCTGGAGGCGATTGGCGAGCCTATTGAAACAACCCGTTGTCATGCGGAACAAACAGTTGGATGTTTGGGAGTCAAAGGACATTGTTTAACACATGCTTTGTGGGCAGGTCTGGGACAGCAAATGAACCAATATTTACAGGGAATCTCTTTAATGGATGTTTGTGAAAGGCGACTCCCATGATTTACTTAGACTATTGTGCTGGTGTTCCATTAAGGCCGTGCGCAAAAGACATTTTTATCAAGCTGTTAGAGAGTGAAGGAAATGCTTCTTCTCCACATTATATTGGACGTCAATTACGTTCTTATATTGATGAAACTCGAAAAGTACTGTCTGCCTTCACAGGAGCTCAAAAAATTATCTTTGTGAGTGGTGGAACAGAAGCAAATACATTAGCACTCAAAGGTCTGGGTAAGGTTTCGCTGATTGTTTCTGGTATTGAACATGAGTCCGTCCTACATCATGCTGCAGAGTTTAAGAAAATTCCGGTGACAGAGGAGGGGATGATTAGCCTTGATGCCCTTGAGAAGCTATTGGCAACACACGACACGCCAGGGCTTGTTTCTTTGATGCTTGTGAATAATGAAACCGGCGTCATTCAACCCGTGAAAGAAGCGGCGCGCCTTGCCCATGCAAGAGGATGGAAAGTTCACACAGATGCGTGCCAAGCTGTAGGATTCATGCCCTTGTCAATGGAGGAGTTGGGCGTAGATATGATGACCCTTTCTTCACCCAAATCTTGTGGAGGGCCTGTTGGAACAGGTGCTCTATTATTGAGAGAAGATATTCAATTGCAGCCCATCATTATTGGGGGTGGTCAAGAATTTGGCATGCGCTCAGGCACCCAATCAGCTCCATTGATTGCTGCTTTTGGGGCGGCTTTTAAGGATACTGTGGAAAAAGCACCGTCTGAAAAACAACGGTTAACTAAACTGCAAGAGATGCTAGAAATATCTCTTCCTGATGCTATCATTTATGGTAAGGGAAATCCACGGGTTCCCAGCGTTTCCTGTTTAGGAATGCCAGGAGTTGCTGCAGATTTGCAATTGATGGCCTTTGACTTAGCAGGCCTTGCGGTCAGCGCAGGGGCAGCTTGCTCCTCAGGGAAAATGAAAAAGTCCCACGTTTTAACAGCTATGGGACTTCCTGATGGTCAGGCTAAGTGCGCGATTCGTGTCAGTTATGGCTGGAAAACTGAGGAAGCGGACATTCAAAAATTTATTGAAACTTGGCAGCATATTTACGCGCGTCAGAAATAGAGGAGACGATTTCATGGCTCAACGGCCAATTTATTTGGATTATCAATCAACCACACCCTGTGACCCACGGGTTCTGGAAGCTATGCTTCCTTACTTTAAAGAAGAGTTTGGCAATCCCCATTCCCGCAGTCATGCCTATGGTTGGTCTGCAGAAGATGCGGTAGAAACGGCTCGCGCACAAGTGGCCCATATTCTGAATGCCAATCCAAAAGAAATCATATTCACTAGTGGGGCAACTGAATCCAATAACCTGGCACTCAAGGGGGTGGCTCAGTTTTACAAAACTGAAAAAGACCATATCATTACCTGTGCAACGGAACATAAATGTGTCTTGGATACCTGTCGCCATTTGGAACAGGAAGGGTTCAAGGTCACCTATCTTCCTGTCGGAACGAATGGGTTGTTGAATCTGGATGACTTGCGGGCAGCCATTACTGACCGGACCGTTCTGGTTTCCATAATGGCTGTGAACAATGAAATTGGGGTTATCCAACCGCTTAAAGAAATCGGTCAGCTATGCCGCGAAAAAGGTATCTTTTTTCATACGGATGCGGCCCAAGCCGTGGGTAAAATTTCGATCGATGTTGAAGTCATGCATATTGATTTGCTCAGTATTTCTGGTCATAAAATCTATGGCCCAAAGGGAGTTGGAGCGCTCTTTGTTCGTCGCAAGCCACGCGTTCGCTTGAATGCCCTTATTAATGGTGGAGGTCAAGAGCGGGGTATGCGTTCAGGAACGCTTTCG
>CAYRHD010000031.1:895-6419 GCA_964424065.1 uncultured Alphaproteobacteria bacterium | reverse complement strand
GCTTGGCAAAGCATGTGAAATTGCAGAGCAAGAAATGAAGTCGGAAGCAACACGTTTGGAAGCCCTGCGCGATCGTTTTTATAAACGAATTTCTGCCGAACTTGAGGAAGTTCACCTGAATGGTGACTTAGCACACAGTATCCCTGGAAACATCAACCTGAGTTTTGCCCATGTGGAAGGGGAAGGGCTGATGATGGGGATCAAAGACTTGGCTGTGTCATCCGGATCGGCGTGTACATCCGCATCCCTTGAGCCTTCCTACGTATTGCGAGCATTGGGTGTACCAGAGGAAATGGCCCATACCTCTTTGAGGATTGGATTTGGGCGCTTTACAACGGAAGAAGAAGTTGACATTGCTGCGACAAAAATTATAGCTGAAGTGAATCGATTACGTGAAATGAGTCCACTATGGGAAATGAGCCGTCAAGGCATTGACATTAGTTCCATTCAATGGGCAGAACATTGAGGAAAGGAAAAGAATATGGCCTATTCAAAAGAAGTTGTTGATCATTATGAAAACCCTCGAAATGTGGGGTCATTGGATGCCAAGGACCAAGCCGTAGGGACGGGTCTTGTGGGGGCGCCAGCCTGTGGCGACGTGATGAAGCTTCAGATCAAAGTCAATGATCAAGGTATCATTGAGGATGCCAAGTTCAAGACATTTGGCTGTGGATCCGCCATTGCGTCCAGCTCAGTTGTGACAGAGTGGATCAAGGGAAAAACCCTTGATGAAGCGAGTGGGATCAAGAACACGGAAATTGCTCAGCATCTTTCGTTGCCTCCCGTGAAGATTCACTGCTCCATGCTGGCAGAAGACGCCATTCGCGCAGCGATCATTGATTATAAAGAAAAGCATGGTGTAAATTAAATGAGCCAACCCATCCTGACTATATCAGAAACGGCTGCCAAGAAAATTCAGGGGATGCTCGCTGGGCGCGACAAACCCAGCTATGGGATTCGGGTGGGTGTGAAAGCCAAGGGATGTACAGGCCTTTCCTACACCCTTGAGTTCGCCGATGAAAAAGGACTCTATGATGAGGAAGTCGAAGCCCACGGCGTCAAAGTATTGATTGATCCAAAAGCGGTGATGTTTCTCATTGGCTCGGAAATGGATTATGTGGAAGAAAAACTTTCATCCGGCTTTGTCTTCCAAAACCCGAATGAAAAGGGACGTTGTGGGTGTGGTGAATCTTTCCATGTTTGATCCTTTTGAAATCTTGGGACTTCAAAAATCTTATGCCTTAGATAGTGCGTTTCTTGAAAAACGGTATTTTGAAGAACAGCGAAAAAATCATCCTGATCGGTTTGCTTTGGCAAGTGAGGAGGATAAAAAGGAAGCCTTGCGAAAATCAACGGAACTCAATCAAGCTTATCTTTTACTAAAGGATCCGTTGGGGCGTGCAGAATACCTATTGAAAGTTAAGAATATTGATTTAATTGCCCATGATGCGCCAACCTTAGGTAAAGCCATGATGTGGAATGAACGGTTGGTTGAAGGTGAAGACTTATCAGCTGAGCTTCAACAAGAACAAAAGAATCTATCTCAAGAGATTATCGATGGGTTTGAATGTGAAGATTTTGAAAAGGTTCGTCTGGCGCTTTACCGCCAAACTTACGTTATGAAACTTTTGAAAGAGCTAAAAGCATGAAATATGTTGCCACTTCCGCGCAGGCGAGAATCCATCTTGCAGCTGAAAGAATGGATCCTCGTTTTCACGGGCATGACAATGTGATTTTAAGACAACGGAGTTATTAATGTTACTGCAAATTCAAGATCCAACAAATATGGAACAGGAATCCCAAGGGTGTGTGGTTGGCATTGATTTAGGAACAACTCATAGTGTGGTGTCCATTGTTGAAAATGGAAAACCCCACATCCTTGGTTTTGATGCTGGTCCCCTTGTTCCTTCCATCTTGAGTCTCAAAGAGAAAGAATGGCAGGTTGGCAAAGTAGGCGATAATTACCTTTCTTCAACAAAACGACATATGGGCAAAGGTTCAATACCACTCGCTTGCGGTGATGCGCACTTAACGGCAGTGGAAGCGGCAAGTCATATCTTGCTTCACCTCAAAACAAAAGCAGAAGAACAGTTAAGACAGACCATTGAAGGGGCAGTGATTACCGTTCCCGCTTATTTTGATGAAGCCGCTCGCATTGCAACGAAACAAGCAGCAAGTCTTGCGGGTCTAAAAGTTTTGCGTCTTATCAATGAACCAACAGCGGCAGCCCTTGCTTATGGTCTTGAAAAAGGGGTACAAGGGATTTATGCCATCTATGATTTCGGGGGCGGAACATTCGACCTTTCTCTGCTTAAACTTCAAGATCAAGTCTTCCAAGTCTTAGCAACCGGCGGCGATCTTGAATTAGGTGGTGATGACATTGATCACGCACTCAAGGATTTCTGTCAACTCAAGTGCTTGCGAGAAGCTTGCGAACTCAAGGAAAGATTATCCCGTGAAGAGTCTTGTGAAGGGGTAACTCAAAGACAGCTTGAAGAGATCGCCCAGCCCTTTGTCAAGAAAACCATCGATATCACAAACCGCGTTTTAGAAGATGCAGGGCTGTCCTCGCAAGATGTCAAAGGTATCGTGTTGGTGGGTGGCATGACCCGGATGCCTTTGGTTCGGCGTGAAGTTCAACAATTTTTTGGGAAAGCTCCTTTATGTGATGTGGATCCTGATCAAGTCGTGGCTATGGGGGCTGCCCTTTCTGCACATGGCTTACGGCATGGATCTGAAGCGCTTCTTCTTGATGTAACGCCATTATCATTAGGACTTGAGACTATGGGGGGGCTTGTTGAAAAAATCATCCCCCGGAATACGCCCTTGCCGGCACTTGCATCTCAAGAATTTACAACCTATCGAGAGGGTCAAGGTGGCATTGTCATCCATGTGGTTCAGGGGGAACGAGAATTCGTTCAAGATTGCCTTTCTTTGGCGCGGTTTGAACTCAAGGGTCTCCCAGCCCTACCCGCGAGTGTTCCTCGCATCAGAGTGGACTTTGCGGTGGATTGTGAAGGGCTTTTAACCGTCAGTGCCATGGAGAAAACAACGGGACTTTCTCAGCAAGTGGAAGTCCATCCAAGTCATGGGCTTGATGATGGGAAATTATCCCAAATGCTTTTGGAGAGTCAAAAGTATGGAAAACAGGATATGCAACGCCGCCTTGAAATCGAAAGTCAAGTCAAAGACAGATCTTCTCATCTCTAAGTTCTTTACCTTTTTTTAAGAGAGCTTGATTAAGATGAAAGAAAGTTCATAAAGAAGAGGATAAAGCTATGAAGTGCATCCTATTACTAGCAATGCTCTTGGGTTTAGCAACATCAGATGTTTCAGCGGTTCCATACAGTTACAAGCTCACTATACAAAATCCGAACGCGCCACATTCTTATTTTCAAGTAGAAAATAAATCATGCAGTCAAAGTTGGGGTTGGAAAGAGGTTCAATCAGACAAGCCAGTAGTTATTAAATTTGATAAAGTTACAACAGAATGTAAACTGACGGATTGGTATCTCAATGTAAGTCAACATTCAAATGGGAGTGATGCAGTCCCTTACCAACTGACGCTAACAAATAACTGTTCACTTCCTTGGACAGTTATTTATACACCGGGAAGCGTGCAAGTCGACTGCAACTATTAAGAAAAATCTATTTTAGCAAGAAGGAGTCGCTCCTAGTCCACAGGTTTTCACATTTCATTTTGTGGAAGCATTTGCTATGCTGATGAAAAATAATACTTCATAACAGGTGTTGGGAATGAATAAAGTCATTTATAGTTTGAGCGTGCTTTTGCTAATGGGTTCGATGAGTAAAGCAGGTGATATTCTCTTTTACGCAACGAATAAAACGGGACAGATTCAGTATGTTAAAATCCTTAATGAAGGTAAGATTTCTTGTGGATGTGCTGACTGGTTTACAGTTCATGAAAATGATGAAATGGACAATTTTTTTACGGCAACCACATCTGATTTTGAATCCAATGATTCATGGAAGTTCTATGTAAATAACGATCCCAAAGACGAAGAAGCTAGAACGGTGATTATGTCAGGGCTTAACAATTGTCCTGAAGTTGAAATCCTGATTGCGGATGAGGAAATCAAGCCAAAAATCATTTGCCATATGGGGTTGGATCAAAGTTACTAAAAGTTCAAAAGGGGATTCCTTTTATTGTCTTTGATCATGCTTTCTATAAGCACGCTCATCCTTTGTAAATCATCACAAATATTCTCTGTAGTCTGCCTCTTTTCAAAGTAACAGAAGTATGTTAAATGCCTAAGACCCTTGGGGGATAGTTTAGCGGTAGAACTCCCGGCTCTGGACCGGGCAACCCTGGTTCGAATCCAGGTCTCCCAGCCAAATCTGATCAAATAGCATTCTGTAAAACTTATGATAAACAACAACTTATCATTTTTGTGCTTTCATAAGCTGCTAATGCACTAAATTTATTCAATAAAACTCTTTGTATATCTAGAAGACTATGCTGTAATAGTCACAATAATAAGAAGGGAAAAACTTGTCTGATGGATTCAGAGTCCACGTTATTGTATACAATTATCGGATTTTTAGCAGCAGCCATCGCGGTCGTCTTCCTTTTTCGTAGGATCAAAGCAAGCCCTACGTTGGGCTACTTGGTAGCGGGGATCATGATTGGACCCTATGTTTTGGGGGTTGTTGAAGATCCAAAAGATGTCCAATTTTTAGGGGACATCGGCGTTCTTTTCCTGTTGTTTACCATCGGCCTTGAGCTTCCTCTTCAACGACTTCAGTCGCTCAAGTACTACGTCTTTGGTTTAGGTATTAGTCAGGTTATCTTAACGGGTACGGTATTCACCTTCGTTGGTATCTGGTTGGGCCTTTCAAACGAAGCAGCTCTTCTTGTGGGGTCGGCCTTAGCTCTGTCTTCAACGGCTGTTGTTTTGCAGGTTTTGATTGACCGCCGTGAGCTGGCGACCCGCTTTGGTCGTGTTTCTTTTTCTGTCCTGTTACTCCAGGATCTTGCCGTTGTGCTGCTCTTAATTTTGGCAACAACCTTGGGTAAGGAAGGCACCAGTATTATGGTCGAATTGTCCTTGGCGACCTTCAAAGCCATTGTTGTCCTTTTGGTTATTGTGGGGATGGGACGGTTTGTTTTTCGTCCTCTTTACCGAGTGGTAGCTTTGAGTGGAAACCCTGAACTGTTTATGGCTACTACATTTTTGGTGATTTTAGGTACGGCATTTGTAACAGAAGTTGCTGGGCTATCTCGCGAATTAGGAGCTTTCTTAGCGGGTATTCTTTTGGCTGAAACTGAATATCGTCATCAAATTGAAGCGGACATCCAACCATTTAGAGGACTCCTGTTAGGTGTCTTTTTCATGTCTGTTGGAATGGCTATTAACTTAAATGTTTTTGCCAATACTTATTCGATCGTCCTTGTTCTTCTCATTGCCATGATCTTTTTAAAGACCCTATTAACCCTGCTCGTATCACGCATCAGTGGTCTCAGATTATCAACCAGTTTAAGAGTTGCACTACTCTTAGCAGG
>CAYRHD010000031.1:0-885 GCA_964424065.1 uncultured Alphaproteobacteria bacterium | reverse complement strand
CTTAGCAGGTGGTGGAGAGTTCGTATTCATCATTTTCTCTCCAACGATTGCTCAAACACTTGTGAAAAAGGAAATAGTGGACATTTTATTCCTCGTGGTGATTCTTTCGATGGCTTTGACGCCGCTTTTGGCAATGTTGTCAAAAGTATGGGCCGATCGTTTCATGGTGAAAGAAACAGAGGCTGAGCCAAAACTTGAGATCGAAGAAGGCCGGGAACTCAAAAATCATGTGATCATTGCAGGATTTGGCCGTGTTGGTCAAATGCTTGGCGAAGTTCTGGCGTCTCGTCTCGTTCCCTTTGTAGCTATTGACGTGGATATGCAACGTGTTATTGAAGGTCGTGAAAAGGGATATCCAGTCTTTTATGGTGATGCTCGTCGACTTCCAGTCCTCAAAGGGATAGGAGCTGAGCACGCGAAAGCGGTTGTGATCACCCTGAACCAGCTCACACCCTCTGTTCGTACTGTCATGACGTTCCGCAGGCATTTCCCTGATTTGCCCATATGTGTTCGTGTAAAGGACCACAAACATCAAGAAAGACTGGTGGAATCAGGAGCACGCCTCGTTGTACCTGAAACCGTGGAGCCGACCGTTCAGCTCGCAACATCAGTCCTCCACGTAATGGGGATGCCGCCAGATGAAATCAGCAAGCTGATTGATACCTTCCGTCGTCAACAGTGGATGAGCTCCGAAGGAAAAATGTCGGAGTAAGGTTCACGAGAATCCCAGAAAGTTAATTCAGAGAGCTTTGAAAAGTTATTATGGATTGCAGAAAAGTTAGCGTTCCTCCATGAATCATTATGAAGGAAAGATGGATTTCTGCATGCGGGGGAATGACAATTTCTAATTTATCTATTCTTTATCATATGGTTAGTTGCGATTTC
>CAYRHD010000030.1:0-19464 GCA_964424065.1 uncultured Alphaproteobacteria bacterium | reverse complement strand
AAATTCTCTGAAGAAGACATTGGGCAGATTCTTGATCTTTATCGAACAGGAAAGTTTCAACTCAGCTGGGATCAAGATGGTCTTGCGTATCAACAATATTGTGCACATCCTTTAGATGGATTTCATACTCTTGCGGTTACATCTTCTCAAGGAAAAACTTATTACAAACAGCAACGATGGGATGGAGAGATCGGAAACTCACCTGTCATAGATGTTTTTGCTGATTCGAAGTCTCAACTTGAATATAGGTTTGATCCTGATTCCCAACAATGGCTTATAGAAAGACGAAAAGGATCTTCGAGATTTTCAGATCGAGAGAATGCAGTTAAAGCCCTTAAGAAATTAGGCCTTAAATATGAGCTTAAAGATAGAGCTAGAGGTGAATATTCATCTGAACCATTCTATTCATTTACAGATCTTGCAACACGATGGGCACTTGATGAAGTAGAAAGAGCTAAAGATGCCGCATATAGACCCTCTTTATGGAAAACTCTTCCCATGGGATGGTTGGCTCTAACCAGTGGAGGTATTCTTAATGTAATCCAACGTGGACTTACGACATCTTTTGCCTCATCTCAACCGATGCAACCTGATGATGGAGTCAAATCATTAGATCAATCCAGTACAGTTCAAGTGACTTCTTACAGTGTGTCGTCCTTAACAGACCTTGTCGTAAGAGCCGCTCCTTATGCAGTTACTCCTGTTCTCTTGTCCATGGTTTCTTCCAGTAAATCTGGGCTTCGTTCTCCGTTAGGAATTCTCGCTACATTCGGTCTTGGAGAGCTAGGATCTGTTGCTGCTCAATATACGTCAGATGATCAACCCGAAGATGGATACGTTCCTCCTATGGGACCTGTGTTTCAGATTAGCAATAGTAAGGAACAATTTAATTTCAATCCATCTGCTGCAACTTTGACTAATGGAGACCCTATAGTTGTTTGGTTTTCTCATCCTACGCCACGTGATCCTTACAGTATCTATGGTTGCGTAATTAGAGGAGAAAAATGCATTAATGACAGCCCATTTCTTATTAGTATAAACAATGAATGTAATCCATCTAGTACTCCTTCAGAGGAAAATCCTGTTGTAGCCAGCTTATCTAATGGAAATGCTGTTGTCGCTTGGCAAGGATCCCATAACCCATACAGCGACGGAGCAGGTTCAATTTGTGAAACTGTTGTTAATATGACTGGCCCCATTTCTCCCCCTCGAAATATATCATCTAATATTGGTGTTCCTTTTAATATGAAGATAGCAGGTTTAAGTTCTGGAAAAGCTCTAGCTATATGGCCGGGGTACAACTATGATAACTTCATTTTTGGAATGTATGGAATACATATAGACTCACAAGGAAATCCCATAGATCAAAGCCCCTTTCGTATTAGCAATGATTATGGAGAGAGTTATAGTATAAGTGGTTTAAGTAATGGAAACACTTTTGTAACAGTATCAGACTTTCCAAATATGGATCTTTATGGATATATTGTGAACGGTAATCAAGTTAAGTATAAAACTGACTTGCAAGCTAGTGGTCTTTACCCAGTTAGTACAGTCATAGATGGTGCAGCAGTTTTTGTAGCGTGGGTGGATAGAGATGGTATTTATGGAGAATTACTTAGTAAAAATGGAACTATTTTAAGTAATCCAATTTTAATTAGCCAAAACATTTCAGATCCTAACGTTGTTTATCCATCAATGAGTATTTTAGTCAATGGGAATTTATTCATAAGTTGGCTAAATGCTGATGTTGGAAGTGTAGTTGGAAAAGCATATGGAAAAATAATAAATTCTGAAGGTGCAAGTATTACAAGAGCATTCCAAATTAGTGATGATAATGTTGATGCTTTTAGTAAAACTAGTGTTACTTCTCTTCATGATGGAAATGTATTTGTAACGTGGGAGGAAAATGGCTATGGTGCCTCATATATATATGGGAGAATAGTTTATACAAACCAAACACAAAATAAATAAAAAAGAAGGCATGATTTTACGAAGAAGACACTATTAATGAAGCGGTATCATTGTTAGCCATAGAAACTGCTTCTGCTATCCCTGGGAAGATCAACTTAGAGATGAAAATTTTACTCTTATAAGTACATATTTGGATGGTAAATCTATGCCAACCAAACATAAGATGAATAAAACGTAGGAAAATGATCACCCTTTTTTATTTTATAAAGGTCGCTCAAAGTAAAATTTTGGAGAAAAAGCGAAATAATTTATGTTCAAAAAAATAATTTCTTCTCTTATTATATTCTCCATTTTTTTCAGTGAAAATGCCTGGTGTATGAGATCTAGTTCTAAGGATGTGGACGATACATTTGAAGAAAGAACGGGACATTTCTTAACAATAAGAAATTTAAGAGATAGAGCTATGAGTTCTGGTCAAGACATAGTCTCTTCTGGAGAAGGAACTTTCTCTTTAAAAGATATGAGTGGGTTAATCATTGATGATGTCCCTTCAGACTCAAGTCTAGAAAGTCCTTCTATAACTCCTCTTCAAGAAGATCCTGAGTTCTCTATATTAGAACCTGATGAAAGTGACAGTAATTTAGATTTTATAGGTAGAAATGCTGAGTCAAGACCATTATTAGAAAACACCCCAATACCAACTTCAGGGGTTACTGAAAATTCTCATTATCTTCCTTTACAGGTATGTCATCCATTCATTGTCGTAAATAGTATTGACCTTGAAAATATACCAAATCTTCCTTCTAGATTACATGTTTTTATGGGCGAAGCAGGACGTCTGGAGTCTGGAAATCTCCCTCAAAAAAGAACATTACGATTTTTACAATATGCTTTTGATTATATCAACCAAGAAAAATTGACGCGGAGACAGGTTCTCGCAGGCGGCTTAGGGGGAGCTGTAATCGCTCTAGGTGTAGGTTCTTCAATTATAACATTAGCGTTAGATTTAGCGGAAAAAGTCGTTCATATAGATTCTCAAGATAAAAGATTAATAAATGCACTCTATAACACTATTTACGTAGATTTTATGTATAATTACGTTAGTTTGATTCTTATGAACGATGTTATGTGTCGAAACAGTGGCGTTCTTTCGCGCTTTTTTGCCCCTTCAACAAAAGATTTTGATTTACCTCAGTCAACACTTAAGATGATTGGAGCAAGAGCTATAGATGTTACTATTTATGGATTATCTTCTTTAGGAGGAGCAATTCTTCTTTATTACTTTTATCAAGCCTTAACTATTCAATACGATTCTGCTGCAGATTCTAATATAAAGGAAAATTTTCCTGGGTATTGGGGTGGTTACGGCTTACTGAGCATGTCTCTTGTTGTCGATAACATGCTTTACTTTGGGCCTAGATTGAGTACTCAGTTAAGAAATTTCTTAGATAAAAGATTTTTTGTGCGAAAAGAAACTCCTTCTTCACAAGAAAAATGGAGAAAAGATTTTTTTCACCACCTTAAAATGCTTAAAATGATGTTTTCTCAATTAAATGCTAATGAAGTATCATATGCTTTTGAGGTGATTTTAGGGCCGTCTCTTTCTTTAGAAACTCGAAATGCTCAACTTTCTTCTTCTCTTAAAGCCACGGAAGTTTTGAGAACATTAAGGGCTTTTCAAGATTATGAATCACCACATGATGAGCATAATCATAAAACAACTCTTTCTCTTGTTCGAAAACGAGGAGCAACAGTTATTGGGTGGGGCCTCCCTCTTTTAGGAACGGTTGGACGCTCCATTATATATTGGTATACAATTGGAGAACTACTAGAGTCTTTTGGATTAGAAGATGAAGTGGCCAGAATGATTGTATCTATTTCATTAGGAGGGGTTATTGCTTCTCTTCTTGAAGGAAAGATGGAAATAGATGGTGTAAAAGAAGCTTTTCTTAAGATTACTGGAGAAATTAAAGATAATGTTGAACAAAAATTATCTCTAAAACGCCGTATTGTTAATGGAGCGCTAGTTTTACACGATTATTTCGCAGGTTCTTGGATTGCAGGTGTATATACTTTAACAGGCTTTATAGCAACTGAAGGCTGGAATCCATGGGTGCGAATTGCTCTTTTTGCTCCAACAGCAGTTTCAAGCTGGCTTTTTAATTCCATGGCATTTAATGAATCTTCAAGTGATGTTGGGGATTTTGTAAGATGTCTTGATTTAACCTCTCACCCCAATATTGTTTCTCAGCAAAGAAGAAGACTCATCGAGCTGACGAAAAGTTATATAGAAAGATTTGAGTCTCTTCATCCTGAGATTCGTGATGAATTATACACTATTTTAGGTTCTGAAAGTGATGGCGAATATTTGGAAATTCAAGAAGAGAGTAAGCAGGAATATTTTCAATCTCTTTCTCAAAGCTTTGTTTCTCATATTAGGCGTTTTCAGAAAGGAGAAGATACTTTAGCATTGCTTCAACATATCGATGAGTACCTTAATCAAAATAAGTATACAACTCGACAAGCATTAGGAAGTGGTATAGGAGGAGCCTTTATAGGGGCTATGGTTTATAACCCAATTCTTACTAATGTTATTAGTTCAATTAACAGCATATCATTTTATATTACTAAAAATGATAAAATTTATAATATTTTATATTTAAATCTATTTCCTTTTTGGGAAATTTATAGTTATTTATCTGTTTTAGATGGCTGTTCTCGTGGGGCAAGCGTGGTCTCAAAAATTCTTCGCCCTTCCACAGATCGATTTGAAGAGCCCGTAAAACTGGAACTATTTTTAAAAAGAACTTTTCAAGCTCTAGGATATGGGGGAGCTACAATAGCAAGTCTAACTTCTATATATTTATTCTTTATACTTGAAGAATTAAATGAAAATGATAGTCAAGATTTTCTCCCACCATGGGCTTTTATTCAATTTGGCTATACAGCTCCTTTTCTTTTTTTAAATTCTCTCTTCTTTTATGGCCCTCGCATAAGTAGTTATATAGGAAACGCAGTTGATAAAGTTTCCCTGAAGTTTTCAAATCATCTTTCTTTTCCTTCGGAAGAAAAACGGCAGCAGTTTTTAAAAGAATTTAAAGATCTTAAGTGGTTGTTCGCCTCTTTATCAGACAAAGATGTGCATGAAGTTTATGAGCAGGTGTTAGCTCGCTCAGCTCGTTCAATCTCTTCAGATCTACAAGGTAGAGAAGAACTACAAGCTGCAGAAGCTTTAAAAACATTGTGGGGACTTCGGCAATATCATGTACGTAATAAACAATTGATTCCAGAGCGAAGTGAGGAAGTAGACCGGATGGCTTTTTCTAAGCCCTTAGGATTAGGAGTCGCTCTATGTGCCTTTCTTCAGAATGTTTATCTCCTTTACTATATCATGAGTTATTTCATAGGATTAACGGGTCTTGAAGGAGTTGCTCAAACTGTGCTAGCGGGCTGTATAGGAACAATCGGAGGTATGGCTAAAACCAGTGTTGAAATAGAAGGAGCTCAAAAAGCTATTCATAATCTAACGTGGGAAAAGAAAATAGGAGATGACACAAGTCATGGATTAGTTAGGAAAACCCTACGACGATTGGGAAAAGCTCACAATTATTTACCTGCAGCTCTTCTTTCGTTAACAACCATAGGTATAGGTATTGCAATAACAAATGACTGGAGTTTATGGCCCCAACTTGGATTTTTAATTCCACTTGGAGTGTCAGATATGTTTGGAAATGTCTTGAGATTAAATCAATCGTTTGGAGATGCCGCACAATTTGCAGATCGTGTTGAAGGAAAGCTAACTTACCTTTCTGCAGATCAAAAGCGCAATCGACTTGTAGACCTTACAAGAAGGTATCGTAAGTTGTTTAAAAAGCTGCGTTCAGATCTCATCTTAAAACTTGATGAAACCTTAAATACAGTTCAAGCTTCACAGCAATGATGCCATTTCAGAGTTTTAGAGGATATTTAACCGCAGACTAATACCTATTCAAAACATTCTCTATTTCTGAGAGAAAGGAGTGTTTTCAATTTTTTTCTTCTATAACAAGATATGAATCTGATAAAGTGTGTCATCAATTTTTAACATTGGAATTTATGCTCAAAAACCTTATTTCTCTTCTAATCATTTTTTCCGTCCTGATTTCTGACGGAGCTTGGTGTATCAGACCTAAACCTTCCCAATCTATAGAAGACTCTGAAAGACATCACCTGCCTTCTTCTACCCCTTCAATTCCCATTAGTCATAAGGCAGAAGACAGCAATCCACCAGACAGTGCCACAGCTGTATCTTTACGGGAGATGAGCGTTTTTTTAACAATGGGCTCTAGTGCAGAAACGCAAAGACTTTTGCCTGAACCTTCTCCTGGATCTCATAGCATACACATGGATGATGAAACAGAGAACGAAGAAGAAGGGGAGGGTCTTAATTCTTTGGAACTTAGTTTTGACACAAGGGAAGAGAGTCTCGGATATGGATCTATTCAAGATTCTTTGCCTCCAACAAGACAAAATCAAATTTTAAGCCCCGTCAGTTTGCCAAAAGGACTTGTTAGTCATCCCTTTTGTAACCTTTCTTCTTTAACTATTGAAGATGTTCCATCTCTCTATCCAACTGTTCTAGAACTTCTGAGTACTGTGCAAGGTCTTCAAGACGGTGATCTTTATCAACAAAAAACAGCACGATTTCTTTTGAAAACTTATGATCCTATTGTGGAGGGAAGACTGCTTCATAGGCAGCTGATAGCTGGGGGACTAGGAGGATTAGCCATTGCAATTGGAGTCTGTTATTCCACTATTTGGCTATATGTTGATTTGGTGACTAGACTTTCTTCACTCGAAGGAGTTTCAACAACAATACAAACTAGCTTATATTATGATGACGTTATTGGAGATTATGTTCAATGGGTTCTTCTCGCAGATGCAGGAATTCGCAACGCAAAAACACTGAGTCAATTAACAGCTCCTTCTTTTTCAGAGTTTCAAGAAAAAAGACCACTTTCTTACAAGATTTTCTTTAAAAGCCTTGAGCTTGCTGTATATACAGCAAGCTGCCCTGCAGGAGCCTTTCTTTCTTATGCTCTTTCTAAAGCCATGTTTGATAGATCTGATTACAGCGTAGGAGGGCCTCCTCTATATTCAGTTATACTTTCATTCACACCCTTAGCTTTAGCGCTTTTTGCAGATGATGTGCTTTACTTTGGTACTCGCCTAAGTAACTTCCTTAAAAATAAATTTCAGGATTTATATGTTCATAGAGAAGATATAAAATCGTTACATGCAGAAAAAATTCGTGGGAAGCTTATAGAAGAGTTTAAGGAACTAGAATACTTCTTTTTACATCTCTCAGAAGAATCTTTAGGACAAGCTTTTAGAGAAATTCTTGTTTCTCCTTCTTCTTTTCAAATGGTTGATACGTCTCTGAGTCTTTCTAAAGCCGCAGAAAGCTTAAGAATTTTAAGAACCCTTCATCACTATCATGAAAATGATCCAGAAAGGCATCTTCCAAGTACAAGCAGTCTGTTGCACCACTTCAAAAAAATTCCTGCCTGGGGATTACCTTTATTAGCGACTTGGGGAAGATCATTTATATTTTATTACATTGTCAATGACGTATTAGAAGACATTGGACTTGCTAATGATCCCTTGCGAATGGTCCTTTCTATTGTGGTAGGTGGGCAAGTGGCGTCTCTTGTTCAACTTAAGTTTGAAGAGCAAGGCATCATGCATGCCTTTAATAAGATTTTTGGTAACAAAGAAGTACAATCAAGATCCTCTTCTGTTAAAACCCGATTTTTATCAGCTGGAATAACTCTTCATTCGTACTTTTGCGGTCTATGGATGACGACTCCTTATGCAATAGTTGGAATTTATGCAACACAAGGATGGGGGCTAGGGACAAGAATAGCTTGTCTTATTCCTACGTTGCTAACAGCTGCTCTTGGCAATTCCATGGCAATGGAAGAGTCCTCAAGAGATCTTTCTAACTTTTTGCATGTACTTGATTTAACAGCTCATCCAAGCTGTGTTTCTCAACAAAGGAACAAGCTTGTTACACTTGCTAAAAGTTATAGAAATATTTTTGAAACCTTAGACTCAGAACTTATTCTTCGATTAAACTCTCTTTTAACTCAAGGAAATTTGTCCGTTCTCTCCCAAAATAGGGAGTATCTTGATGAAAATGGACCTCTATCAGTGTCTCGGTTTTTAGCTCAAACTTTACAACTAGACCAACCTCAAGAAGTGTTTGGTAAAAAAGCTCGCCGTTTTTTAAGCTATGCTCAAGAGTTTCTTACAGAAAATAAAAAAGCTTCAGCCCAAATCATAATAAGTAGTGCAGCAGCTGTTATCATTGCAGTTATGGGAGGAGGAAATTATTACAATGCTTTTTACTTAGACGAAGAATCTGATTCTACTTTTTTGTTCATTACAAATCCTCTTCAGATTGATTATTTTGTTCCTCTTCTATGGCTAGATGCATTGTCACGTAATATGAGTGTTATCTGTAAGAGTTTATCTCCTTCTACTCTAGAATTTGAACATCCGCTTGGCAAAATTAAAAGAGGAACTCTTATTTTAAGAAAAACTCTAACCTATGCTAGCGCTTGTCTTCCGTGTTTAGTGCCTGTTGTTTGTTACGGAAGATTTGATGAATGGTTTACTCAATTTGAATCTGATGGTCTGAGTCTCTTTGATTTTTTTACAACAACTCCTTTCGTCTTTATGAACGCTTTATCATTTTATGGCCCTCATCTTAGTCGTTATGTAGAAGCTCTCCCCAAATGGATTGTACCTCCCCATTATTCTTTAGGATCATCAGCTGAGCAAACGCGTGGGCGAGTAGTGCGTGAATTTAAAAACCTGAAATGGTGGGTTGCAGGATTGAAAGAGGGAGATATCCATGAACTTTATGACAAAGTTTTAGGGTCCTCTCTTGATGAACTACCAGCAACATCTGAAGATCGTGAGAATTTTCTTGCTGCAAAGGCGCTCAGAACGCTGTGGGTTTTACGTCAATATTCTATTCAAAACCAAGCTATGATGCCAGATCCTGAGCCTGAAATAGCCCGTAAAGCTCTTTCTAAATCAATGAGTTGGATTCTTCCTCTGGTTGCGAGTGGGGGGCGAACCTTTATCTACTGGTATATGTTTTATCATCTCTTTGAGTTCCTTGGTTTGGAAAATGATGCAGCAAATATGGCCTTAAGTGTTGTTTTAGGAGGAGTAGGATCACTTTTTCAAGGACTTGTTGAAAGTGAAGCAACAGAAAAGGCTATTTATGATTTATCAGGTGGTAAAAAGATAGGAGAAGATACGAGTCATAGTCTTAAACGCAGAGTGCTCAGGATAGGAGGAAAAGTTCATAATCTTGTCATGGGCGCGGTCTATTCAATTCCATTTATAGGCATTGGCTTATTAGCGACAGAAGATTGGGCATTATGGCAACGCCTTTGCCTTTTGGCTCCCGCAGTTCTAAGTGATACACTTAAAAATATGATGATGTTCAATGAATCTATAGGAGGTGCAGCTCAGTTTGTTGATAATACAGCTGCCAAACTCACATCTCCTTCTGCAGGTCAAAAGCGTAATCAGCTTGTGGCTCTTACAAGAAGGTATAGGCAAATGTTTAAAAGACTTCATCGGGATATTTTGATGAGGCTCGATGAGATGCTTGAGAGTGTTAATGAAGATAAAAATGATTTTGATAATTTTGATGCAAAATTTTTACCAAGTGATTATTAGCAAAAATGGTGCAGAAAAGAAAAACAGCTTGGAAGAAGAACATGATGGTTGACAACGTGAAAAATCAAAAAGTCAAGTAAAAGCAGATATTAATTTACATGTAAAAGTAAGGACTTGATCTGACAGAAAAGGTGTGAAGGATGAGAACTTGTAAAGAGATTCGAAACCTTCACACCAAATCAATCTCAACAAAAGGAGACTGTCAGATGACAACATATCAAGAAAAAATCATTAAGCCAAGAATAGGCCTTCTTGAACTTGCAAAAGAACTAGGGAATGTATCCCAAGCTTGCAAGATCATGGGTTATAGCCGAGACACCTTTTATCGTTATAAGGAACTTCATGAGCAAGGCGGAGAGGAAGCACTTTATGAGATGAGTAGAAAAAAGCCCTGTCTAAAGAATCGGGTGCCTACTCATATAGAAGATGCTGTTGTGGAAATCGCTGTAGAATTTCCAGCTTATGGCCAAGAAAGGACAGCCAATGAACTCCGCAAAAAAGGAATCATGATTTCTGGAGGAGGTGTGAGGTCTGTGTGGCTCCGCCATAACCTGGAATGTTTTAAAAAGCGCTTGGTTGCTTTGGAAAAGAAAATAGCTGATGAAGGTATCATCCTTTCCGATTCCCAACTTGCAGCCCTTGAGAAGAATAAACAGCGTAAAGAAGCTCTGGGCGAAATAGAAACATATCACCCAGGCTATCTTGGATCTCAAGATACCTACTATGTAGCTAACGTTAAAGGGATCGGTCGTATTTATCAGCAAACTTTTGTGGACACCTACTCCCGGGTAGCTATTTGTAAACTTTACAGAGAGAAAACAGCCATTACAGCTGCAGATCATCTCAATGATCGGGTGATTCCTTTCTTTGAAAGCTATCATATTTCCCTGGTGCGCATTCTTACAGATAGAGGTACTGAGTACTGTGGTAAACCAGAACATCATGCCTATCAGCTCTATCTTGGCATTGAGAATATAGATCACACACGAACAAAAGCCTATAGCCCACAAACTAATGGAATTAGTGAGCGATTCCATAAAACGATGCAAGAAGAATGCTATCAGATCTTGTTTAGGAAAAAACTTTATACAACTTTGGATGATCTGCAACAGGATGTGGATGCATGGCTAGAATCTTACAATAATGAAAGAGCTCATTCTGGCAAACATTGCTTCGGAAAAACGCCTATGCAGACTTTTAAAGATTCCCTACATATTGCTAAAGAAAAAAATATCGCTAATATGGAAGGAATATCAGACAGTGAGACTTCACTCGAGATCGCTGCCTGATTTAACCCATGTCAGATTAAGTTGTGACTAGTACAATTTACATATGAATTAATCTAATTTCTGAAGCTTCACTTGAATTTTTTGAAGATGAGAAGAATCTGTGGGGAAGTGCGTTTTTACAATGTCAAGAGCTCGTCTTAAGTAAGAGATTGCTTGTAGTTTGAAATTTTGCGCTTGCTGTATATTCTGTTTACTCTCTTCTTGAGCTGATTTTTTGAGATTCAGCTCTGCTAAGTTTTCATAAGAAATAAATCTATCGGGGTGTTTGGTCTCTTCAAATATTTTTAAGGCTTTTTGTGCAGAATTTTCTGCAGCTTCAATATGTCCACCTAGGATATATAGCTTGCTTAAGTCATTTAAAAGTTCCGCAATTTTAACACGATTATTTTTATAGATTTTTTCATATCTTTCCCATGCTTTATTTGAATATATTTTTGCTTTGTCATATATTCCTAAGTCTCTATATACATTTCCTAAGTCATGCATAATCTCAGCAAGCTCTGTAGAATTTTCAGAAATGTACTTTTCATAGTTTGCAAGACTCCTCTCTAAAGCTTTTTTAGATTCTTCTTTATTATCTAACTCTTTGTAAAGAATACCTAAATATTCCCAAGAACGTGCAACCTCAAGTATGTTTTTAGAAAAATGCTTTTCATAAATTTTAAGCCCTTCTGCAAACGACTTTTGAGCAGCTTCAAACTCGCCCAATTTTCTATAAATATTTCCTAGATATATGTTTACTCGAGCCGTAATAACATGCTTTTTAGAATATCCATTGTAGATATCTAGACTTTGTTCAAGCAACTTTTTAGCTTCTTTATAATCTCCTTCTTCTTCATAAACATTTGCCAAATAATATAGTGCCCATCCAACTTTAATATGATTTT
Source organism: uncultured Alphaproteobacteria bacterium (assembly GCA_964424065.1). Classification (GTDB taxonomy): domain Bacteria; phylum Pseudomonadota; class Alphaproteobacteria; order UBA9655; family UBA9655; genus UBA9655. The sequence continues at coordinate 7,637 of CAYRHD010000030.1, read as the reverse complement.
CACCATAATGTTCTTTAAAAAGGGATTGGGCTTTTTCTATTTCTGTTTTAGCATCTTTAAAACGGCCTAGTTTCTTATATAAACTTCCCAAATATAATCGAGCACGAGCGGGATCAACTTGATTTATTGAGGGGTTATTCTCATATATTTTGAGGCTCTGATTAAAAAATTTTTCAGCTGATTCAAAATCTTCTAAGCTGCTGGATGCTGCTCCTAAATAAAGTAAGGTTTTCGCTTTTCCTACCAAGTTTTCTGGAAGAGATTCTTCATAAACCTTTAAACTTTTTTCAAGATTTTCTTTAGCTTTTTTATAACATCCTAAGCTTCTATAAACATACCCTAAGTCTGCAAAATTTTCTGCAATTCCTTCATGATCTTTAGAGTTGTTGCTTTTATGGATTATAAGACTCTCTTCTAAAAGATTTTTAGCTTCTTCAAACCTACCTAATTCTCTATATGTATTCCCCAAATTTACTAAGATTTTTATCTGATACTTATAATCTGCATTATGATCTGCTTTTAAATTTACCAGACTTTTTCTAAGAAGTTGTTCCGCATTTATATAGTCTCCTAAATAACGGTAATAAATACATCCCAATTCTGTTCTGATAAACTTGATATTATCTTCCTTAAGCAATTTGTCATGACTTATAAATTTTTTACAATGCTCAATCATAGATTTTATTTTTAATATGTCCTTTTTATTTATTTCTGTAGATGTATATTTTTCTATATTTTTTGTGATTTTTTGAAGGAGTTGCGTCTTATTTTGCAAATTTAATTCTTTCATTAAGTATGAAAGGCTATATTTGTGAGTGACTCTGTGTATTGAAAAAGTAAAAGATGAATTTTCATCTATTATAAAAAAGTATTTTCTTAAGTTATAAATGAAATCATCTACAACTGTAATGCCTTTAAAATCTTGTAGTAAATCTTTAGGAATATTCTGTGAATCAATAAGGCTAATGAATAACAAAAGATCTATAAAATCCGTATCAGTCTCAATGAGATGTTTGAGAGAAAGAGAAATGATTTTATAGCGGGTCTTAGAGTAATTATTACCATCTTCTTTAAGACGCTTTTCCAGCATATTTTCAAAATGAGAATTACAGTCATTAAGACATTTTAGGTATTCGCCATAAGACATATTAGTCGATTTCAGGTAACTTGCTGCAATACTAACATCTAAAGGATAAGGAGGAAGTTCTTCTAAAAAGATCTTCGTTTCTTTTAATGAGTTTTGTGAAATTGCTTGGCCTTTTCCATGTTCCATAATTTGTGTGAAAAGGTTGAGTTTTTCCTCTGAAGTTAATTTTCCGATTTCAAGAAAATCATCAATATGGGAATTTTTTCCAATGTTCTCATTGCAAGTTGTAAGAATAATCTTTCCCTGCCCCCACATTTCAGTATCTTGAGGAAAGTAGCTTTGGATATCTTCAAATTGTTGAACGTTATCAAAGATCAGCAACCAATTGGGAGTAACTCTCAAATGATCTTTAACAAATTGAATAATTCTTTGTTCTTTGTGTACTGAATCCTTAGTGTTTTGGATTTCATGAAGTGATTTTTGATCTTCTTTTGATGGACCTAACTCTTGAGCTAGTTCTTCAAAAGAAAGTCTAAGTGTTTCTGCCGTTTCAGCATTGACTTCCCAAATAACACCAGCTTTTTGTTGTTGTGCTTGCTGTAGTGCGTATTGCCGCGCTAATGTTGTTTTTCCAGCTCCACCAAATCCTACAAGAGCTATTGATTGAATACCTTTATTACTTCTTATTTTTTGATCTATATCTTCAAGCAAATGAGGACGATTGAGTAAAGCTTTATCTCCTGGCACAGATAAATCGGATCTTATTAAAACATTTGAAGAGCTAAGCTTAGAACTAACACTCTCTTTATTTGAGGGTAATAGAAAATAAAAACCAAAGCAAAACCCTATGCCAACAAAAAAGATTGTTATAAATTTAGTCCAGTAAGTCCCGACGACCTCATTTCTTATATGTTCAAATAGAGTGTTTTTTATTTTTAATTCATTTGTAAGAACGGAATCTTCGACTCTGTCTCCATAAGTTGTATGGTAGAAATCTTTAAACTCATTAATTATTCGTTCAAAAACCACGGAAGGGAAAATCTGTTTTAAAAGATCAAAAAAAGCAAAATAATAGTTTTGAAAGGATTCAAAGGAAAGAGAGGTTCCCTTTTGACATTGAGAAAGAGTTGAATCCAAATTCACTCTTAAGAAAATGCATGTGTTATGGTTACAAATTAATGGAGAACTTTCAAGATATTGCACATCTTTATCTAACTGAAAATCTTCAGCTGTCTTTTGAGAAAGAATGCATATTAGAACTTTGTCTGTGGGAAGGTTACAATCAGAATCAGAGCTGTTCGGATTTTCCTGATCTAATTCCACACCAAGAGTTGCTAGGTCATTTCTAAGACAATTAATGAAAGGTGCTAAAAAATCATGATCCTGACCGAGAACAGAATATTGTAATGATGGGCACTTTCCAATGATGGAAGAAATTTCTTTCAGTCGCTTTTCGAATGCTGCACGAATCAATAAACAAGCATAATGCTTTCTAAGGAAGCAAGTTTTTCCTGCTTTTTCGATAAAATCAATGATGCGCTCACGAGAATTACATTCAAGTTTAAGCATGATATTGCGTACATGTGTAATAACTGTCCGAGGAGCAATGGAGAGAAGCGAAGCAATTTTACTTGTTCCTCTTACATTTATAAGGCAGGCCACCACATCAATCTCTCGATGTGTAAAATTGATTCCATTGATAATAGACAAGTGTTCTAAAATATCTTCAGGAAAATAATTGTTATTTTCTTCCATAAATAAATCTAACTATGGCCTCACCTTTTAAGGAATGAGAATTCTTAAAAAACAATTCCTTCAATTTTCTAACTCTAATCTCCCTCTGATCCTCTGTAAAGAGTTCTACCTATATTCGTACTAGTCATACCTCTTACGCCACTTATGCAGATGGGTAAGAGAAAATTTTTCACATATTTTTCAAGAGTTAGGACGCAATAGCTTTGAAAGAGAGTTTTAGCTTCTAACAAAAATGAGAAGACCGAAAAGGCCCTCTCATCGAATCACTAAAAGGACGGAAATCTTTTTAGCAACACTTAACAATAGGAGAATAAAATGATTATTCAAAAGAGACAACGCTTAAAAAGAAATAAGATAATTTTTTTCACATTATCCTTATTAGTCAACATTTCTTCACAAGTTTATGCAAGAGAAAATGGAGAATTTGACGATTCTAAATCCATCATCTGCAGTCAAAAACCTGCTATAAAAGTCACACACTACACTTCAAAGATTGGTGTTATTGATTTAAACTTTGATCCTAGAAGTGATACTCGAGGATCTCTTACACAAAGTGCAGAAGAGCCATTCTTGGAAGAAGATCCTGGGGAATTAGCCTGGAGGGCTCATAAAGAAGGGAAAGACCATGCAAATCATGTCTCCAGTATCATTTATCATATTGTTCCTGATTTAAGACTAAGAATGATTAGTCTTCGTGATGAACCTTCGATAAAAGATGAGCCTAGCTATAACGTTCGCTTGATAAAAGCTATAGATGGTGCCATTAAGTCGAAAGTTGATTTTATTAATATCTCTCTAAAGATCCATCCAGATAATGATGAGAATGGTAAAATCTCTAGGAACTTAAGGAAAGCATTTTATAAAGCACGTGATGCTGGTATAGGGATCATAAAGAGTGCTGGAAATGATGGAAGAGAAGGAGAGTTTCTTGGATCTACTGCCTATACGAGAAGTCTTGTAAAACTTCTTCATAAAATGGAGGATTCCATGCTTATGGTTGTTGCCACAAATGATGAAGGTAAAATATGTGATTTCAGTACGCGAGCTGGACTAGGAGCAAATTACGTTGTTGCTGCTCTAGGTAATGAAGTAACAGCTTGTGGTGCTGGAAACCAATTAGTAAAGATGAGTGGAACATCTATGGCAGCTCCCGTGGTAACAGGCACAGCTGCTCTTCTTAAAGAAGCTTATCCTGATCTTACTGCATCGGAAATTTTAAAATCTATCCGCCGTTCTGCTAGACAAATAAGTTTTCATCAAAAGAATCGTCTTTCAGAAGATTATGGTTGTGGAATTATTGATTTTCCGGCTGCTCTTAAAGAAGCTAAAAAAATTTATAGACTTAAATTTTCAGGAAGAAGATAAACCGTGAATAAGTTAACTGAGGCTAATGGTTTTTTGAACCACTAGCCTCTTTGCTTAGAAATTCTTTCAAATTATATCAAACTAATCTGAAAATCATTGTTTACCTTTCAAAGTCTTTATTTAAAAATTGCCTCTGAGTTTGCATATGAGCCTTGAGTTCTTTAGCGATTTCAGGACAAACGATTTTCAATTTTTCCATCACCTCCTCATTTTTCTCAAAAATCTTGAGGAAAGTTATGAGATCTTCTTAAGTGATGAAAGATTCTTCAAAGGTCTTTATTGACTTTTTAGCGTAAGAATGAAGACATATTCAACGATGAATGATAATGTTGTGGTCTGGGTTAAGAAATGCATAAGCTAGACAAAAAATAACTTAACAAAAAAGGAGAAATCGCTAGATGACAATCGTGATCAAGAGAAAAAGAAGCCAAAGAATAAGTTTTGCAAAAGTTTTAGGAAGAACAACAATAATTTGTGGGTTTATGTGGGTGAGTCTTCCAAATAATGGTTTTGCTGACACCAACCTATTAAAAGAGCTAGGTCTTAACTCGCTTTTAAGTGGAAAGACACAAGCGCAAGAAGAAAGTCGCGCCTTGTTAGAAGATCAAGCCGAGCAAGGGAATGCGGGGGCTCAGACTGAACTGTCCATTGAACTTCGTAAGGAAGGTAAAATTGATCAAGCTAAGCATTGGGCAACCAAGGCAGCTAATCAAGGCGAGGTGACGTCACAAGTGAATTTGGGTGTTTTTCTAGAAGATGAAGGCAACATTGCAGAAGCGAAGAAATGGTACTTAAAAGCTATCGAACAAGGAGACGAGCGAGCTGAGAATAACCTCGGGCTCCTTCTTCAAAAAGAAGGGAAGATGGATGAGGCGATGAAACTCTTTCGAAGTTCTGCTGAGAAAGGCGATGTTCATGGACAGTTCAATTTAGCCCAGTGCTTTGAAAAACAAGGTAAAGATACGCTTGCTAAGGTTTGGTATAGAAGAGCAGCGGACCAAAATCATATACAAGCGAGGCAGAAGCTCAGAGTTTTTGGGATATTTTAAAAGTTTAGGTTATGATGGGATTACGGGATCCGTATAATGTTAATTCTTTCATAGAGAAAAGGCAGAGTGTCTCTTTTTCCAAGGATATCTCTACAATTACACCATCTCCTCCTTTTTCTTTTCAGCATTTTTTATAGGATGAACAGGGTACTTTCTCTTTCTTTCAGGTTTTAGAAGAAACGCTTCTTTCTTGGTTGAAACAGCTGTTTGATAGGACATTTGAATTTTTGTGCAAGGAACATCTCCAGGAAACCTAACGTAACACTCAAGATCTTTAAGCTGAGATAGTTCTGTGGGTATCACAAGTGGTTTTTGGCGAGTTTGGCGGCTTAAAGAAATTCCATCTCTCATATGATGAGCACCAAAGGAAATATTTTCTTGAGGTTCAGCTTCTTCTTTGTCTCCGAGAACTTTCGATATCCACTGTTGGGTTGAAGGTTCGGTGCACCTAAAGAAGACCTTCGTGTTAAACAAATCGAGCATCGCATCAGATCCATTTTTACCATAGATCTCCTCGAGTTGAGGTTTGCTCTGAAATCCCACCAAAAGACATCCCCCATATTTACGACTTTCGGCAAGGCCTGCTTGAAGACGCGGAAGCTTTTGAAGAGCGGCTAACTCATCCATGATAAACCACAAACGTCGCCCTTGACTTTCGGGAAGAACCATGAGGGCATTCAGAGCAATATCCATCCATGCAGAGATGAGAGGCCTTAAGGTTTCCCGTTGATCAGGACGCGCTGTGATAAAAAGAAATCGTCCAGTTTTCTCTCCACTCATCCAATTTCTTATGGAGAAAGGATTTTTTGTTGGCTCCAACTGTCTTAAGCTTTCGATTTGTGATGAAAGGACACTCCGTATGGAATGAGTTGTTTTTTCGCTATTCTTAAATGCAAAGGTCGCAGCTTCTGTTCCTCGGAAGAAGTCTTCAAATTCTTTATCTGAGGAGGTGAGAAGGAAGGTGTACAGTTTTTGAACGTTTGTGTTTTTTCGAGATGCATATTTGCGAAGGGCTGTTTTTAGAATGACTCGACTCGCATTATCCCAAAAGGGATCCTTAGAGTTTCCTTTTGGCTGAATCATCGCTTCAGCAAAGACATCATAATGGGAATCTAAGTGACAGTCTGCCCACGGATGCCAATCCTTTGAGCGAATATCTAAAGGATTGAGTATAATATCTGTTTCTTCGTTATAATACCGAGAAACATAATCCCCAGTTACATCAAGAACAATGGCTCGATCGCCCCGTTGCCGAATTTGAGGGAGGAACATATGGAATGCATTCGTTTTGCCTGATCCTGTTGTACCAGTAATCAGGATGTGGGATGTTTCCTTGTCTTTCATGAGAGGAAGATTTTCTAAGTGAAGATCTGAGGCCTCTCCACTTTTCTTCAATAAACGACTTAGTTGCTTCCAAGGAACAAGCATATTTCCTCTTTTATGCTCAGGTTTTTTTTGCAACCGTCCTAAAACAAACCAAAAAACCATGATCAAGAAAAACACCACCCCACCAAACTGAAGGCTTTTAGTGGCGGCTTTGAGGAGATGGTGTTCAACCTGCTGAGTTGTTTTTATCAGTAAGGGGTCTTTTAAGATACTGCTACAGCGTCTCTTGTAAGGCTTCCCCATCTTTGGGGTATAAACCTGAAAGAGCTCTTTATGTTTCGTATCAGGCGTTGAGACGATCATAAACTTGGCCCAATATGTCTCATAAGTCATCTGCCAAGCGTAACCAGGAATACGCTGACATTGCCAAGCCAAATATCCACTTCCAGCGAGAAGAGCCCCTAAGAGACCGGCAATGCAGATTTGTTTGAGCATCCGCAATTGATGAAGATGAACTTGTCCCCCTTGGGTAATTCATAGGGTTCGTAAAGACGAATCGCCGAGCCTAAAATGCTTTGAATTCGCTTTTGATCTCCATGAGATGCTCCAATTCTATTTCCTGTAAGTTGAAGGAATTCTTTTAGCTTTGCAGAAAGCTTTTGTGTTTTGATTTTAACAACGGTGAACTCAGCTTGTTGCTCTTTGTGGTAGGTTTGTAAATAATATTTATATTCTACATAAATGCATGCGGCAATATAGAGAAGAGACACGACAACAAGACAGCACACTCCTATAAAAAGGGGCTTTAAGAAGGCTTTATAGTTTTTTATGCTCCCCTGCATCGTAGGCTTTCCCCTATTTTTTCGTATAATCCTAAAAGGAAAACAAGATAAAAATCAAACGAATAAATTTTAGGGAAGATTTTTTGCTAAAAGATGACAATTTGATGACAATTTTAAAAGACTCTTTTTAAGTTAATTCAGAAATCTCTTTAAAACTCTGGTGCCGGATGTCGGAATCGAACCAACGACCTACTGATTTGTAATCAGTAGGTC
>CAYRHD010000029.1:6353-21504 GCA_964424065.1 uncultured Alphaproteobacteria bacterium | reverse complement strand
CACTCCGTGATCCAAGCGTAGAGGTATCTTGCATATATTGTATAACTTTCCCAGCTCTCCACCAGAGGTGGAGGGGCTTTACTTTATCCTGGATTCCCGCTTCCGCGGGAATGACAAAGAAGTAGTCAATACCTCCACCAGAGGTGGAGGTATTGACTAGTGACTTTTTAAAGTTCTCTGTTTAATTTTTCCGGAAAGCTCTAGAATCATACACTTGGAAAGGAAACGGAAACGGTAGTTCCCTCTTTCTTTGTGCTCTTCAAGTCATACTTTCCGCCAAAGGAGTGACAAATTTGATGAACAACATAAAGTCCGAGCCCTTCTTTCCCTTTAGCTTTTCCAGGAGTCTTATAGCTCTTTTCAAAGACATCTTTTCGATCTTTCTGCGGCAGATACGTCCCTTTATGATTGACTTCTAACAGAACGTCTTTCCCTTTTTCTTTCAAAGAAACAACAACCTGTGTCTTGGGCAACGCATCTTGAATGGCATACCGCAGCAAATTATTAAATAAGGCATCCATTTGTTCGATACTGCCATGAATCTTACTTAAGTAGGGCGGTTCTTTGTACTCAATCTCAACCTCTTTCGATTTTGCTTCAAGTGAAAGGAAGGCTATTGCCTTTATCACGACTTCATTCAAATCGATTTCCTCTAATTGAGGGTTTTGGTCTTTTGGAGGAACCTTCGAAACCTTTAATAAATCCATACTTAGTTTTTTCAAAAGATTGCACTTTTCACGAGCTGCTTGAAGGAGCTCTTCCTGCTTGGACGTTAGAGGGCCCCCGTCTTGTTGAAGACAAGTATGTATAGCCATATGGAGATCTAATAAGGGAGGCTGAATTTCGTGTGCCAACGTTTCGTAAGCTTCTTTCTGATCCATCTCAATCATATGACCTTTGACGACATCTTCAAGAACAAGCACAACGCCTTGCACTCTTTTCTGAGGCAACACATCCTGATCTAAAATTGGGTAGCCCCAAGGCATCCAAAAATGCTTTTTATTACTCTTTACAATGGAAATAATGTCCTGATTTTTTTCAGGCGTATATGAAACTTTCGATTCCATCACGTGATTAAAAATCTTCAGCAAGGTATCCTTCCACTCAACTGTAATACGAAAGAGAGTCAAGACGTTACGTATTTTCACGGAAAGGTTTTGCGCTAACTTGTTTTTGTAAATAATGTTTGCGTTCATATCTACGATAAGAATAGGACAGGGTAAAGAATCAAATCCCGCTTTTAACGAGTGCGTTGTTTGCACTAATTTTCCAATAGATCCCTTATGATAGGTTTCTAAGCGACGCGTCATCCCATTGAACGCCTCACACAAATTTTCTATTTCTTCAGAGCCTTTAATGTGTAAAAGAGTCATCTTTTCTTCTGTTCCCATTCGATGGATGATATCCGTTAACTTATTCAAGGGCCTCAAAAAGAGACGCATGAAAAACCAAGATAAATAGAAACCTAAAGTGAGGCTTAAGACGGATCCTAGAGTAATATAAAAATAGATACTAGAAATATAAGACACGAGTTTTTCTTTTGTTTCGAGGATTTCTCTCTCGTTTTTTTCCATAATTTTGTTTGTTAACACTTTAATCTCTTTATAAATTTTTCGCATTGCAGGAAAAGATTTTGATCGCTCCGCCTTCAAATAGGTATCCCATTCCTTTATGAGCTTTTTTGTCAGCTCTTTTTCTTCTGGCACTTGCCTGTTTCTTGCTTGTGCAATAAGTTGGTCTTCAATGCGATGTTCGATATCTTCAATTTTATCTTTGTTTTTTTCTATCTGATCAGATGAAATTAATATCGTGTCATTAAGCTCTTCGATTAAGATATTCACTCTTTGCATAGATTCAATGCATTTCAAATTATCTTCTAAAACGACTTCCGACTTATGTTGAATAAGCTTTAAATAAAAGAGCAGGGATACGGCAAGGACAATCACGATTAGCACAAGGGGCAACTGGGCTAAAGTCAGTTGCGTTCTTAGTTTCATAAGTGTGACCTTTCTTCATGCTCTCTTTGGTAACTCATTATATAAACGTCAAACTCTTTCGATTTTCTTAAAAGCAGCTGAAGATTGTCCAAACCAAAAAATTCCTTCCACCAGTTTTCTTGAGAGCGCCCTATAATAATTTGTGTAATTCCTTCTTTTTTTGCAAATTCCAACCATGCCTTGACGCGGTTCTCTGTTTTTAAATGGATAATATGCGCCCCTAAATCTTTAGCGAATTGAAGATCGGAAAACAGATGCCTCTGCATCTCAAGATCAATGACTTCCGGTTCATCATTTGGTGTTTCAGCATAAACAACAAACCAATCCTTCTTCAATCGTCCTGCAAGCCTCGCAGCTTTGCGCAAAACGGTTCGCTGACTCCATCTTTTAGGAGAAAGACAAACCATAATTTCCCGACTTGTAAAGAGAGCCTCTTTTAAAACAAATCCGGAGGCGGTGGGATAACTTGCTGCCTGTTCAATTGTTTCCGCCACTTCTCGAAGAGCAATCTCGCGAAGCTTCGAAAGATTCTCTTGCTTAAAAAAGTTCTTCAGAGCAACTGTCACTTTTTCTTCCGAATATATTTGACCTGTTTGAAGACGTTCAATGATATCTTCTACCCCTAAATCAACATTGATGACTTGATCGGCCTGTTTCAAAAAACTGTCAGGTACAATCTCATAAATTGTAATGTTTGTTATTTTTTTGATGAGGTCACTTAAGCTTTCCAAGTGTTGAATATTAAAGGCACAAATGACATTAATTCCTGCTCGCAATAGCTCAAGGATATCCTGATAGCGCTTGGCGTTTTTACAAAGCGGCGCGTTCGTGTGGGCTACCTCATCGACAATGGCAATTTTCGGTTTGCGTTTTAAAACCGCTTCCAGATCCATTTCTTCAATGATGACATCTTTATAGTCATACTCTTTCCGCGGAATAACCTCCAAACCTTGCAAAAGTTCTTCCAGCTTTTTGCGGCCATGGGTTTCGACATAAGCCAAAACGACATCCGCACCTTGGTCTTTCAACGCATGAGCTTCTTCAAGCATTCGATATGTCTTCCCAACACCAGCCACCGGACCTGTATATATTTTCAGTCGGCCGCGGTTCGCCTTTTGAAGAAAAGCATAGAAGTCTTCACTATCGAATCTTTCTTCTGTCATGGAATGGTTCCCGAACCAAAATATCGATCCAATGTCATGTTTAATCGGAGCACATTAATCCGACGTTGTCCCATAAAATATAATTGGGGCGATTCAATATGATTTTGAATGACCTGAATCAAATGCTGCAAGGAAATTTTCCTTTCAATAGCCACTCGTGGAGCCTGCCAGTAGGCTGCTTCGGGAGAGATATGGGGATCAAGACCACTGGCTGAGGTCATAACAAGATCGCCAGGAATCGTTGAATTATCCTCCGGCTTAAGATGTATAACACGCTCTCTCACACGTTGCATAAGAACAGCAGATGTAGGAGCCAAATTTGACCCTTGAGAGGCCATCCCATCATACCCTTTTCCTGCATCTGATGGTCTTGGCCAAAAATAAATTTTCTTAGTAAAGTTTTGACCCAATAACTCAGAGCCGAGCACTTGGTTATGCTCGTTCAAAACCAAGCTCCCCTGGGATTTTGTTGGTAAAATGACTTTTGCAAGTTGTGTCATAAAAAAAGGATACACAATACCTGTTAACAAAAGGGTAACAAGAGTCACTTTTAGAGCGATCATAAGTTGATTTTTCATCTAAACGAACCCCAAGCTTACACAAATCATATCAAGAACTTTGATACCCACAAATGGCATTAAAAGTCCGCCTAACCCATAAATAAAGAAAAAGCGCATCAAAAGCGATTTTGCCCCATAGGGACGATATTTAACTCCTTTCATCGCCAGAGGAATAAGAACCACGAGACTCAAAGCATTGAAAATAACTGTCGAAAGAACAGCACTATGGGGAGATGCGAGGTGCATTACATTTAATGAGTCAAGTTGAGGGAGATTCAACATAAATATGGTCGGGATAATGGCAAAATATTTGGCCACATCATTGGCAATTGAGAAAGTCGTGAGGCACCCTCGTGTCATAAGAAGTTGCTTTCCAATTTCAATCACTTCCAAAATCTTTGTGGGATTGCTATCCAAATCAACCATATTCGCAGCTTCTTTCGCTGCTTGTGTTCCAGAGTTCATGGCAATCCCAAGATCCGCTTGAGCCAGAGCCGGCGCATCATTAGTGCCATCCCCTGTCATTGCCACCAAGTATCCTTTTTCTTGCTCCTCCTGAATCAATTGCATTTTCTTTTCAGGTGTAGCTTCTGCTAGAAATGTATCAACACCCACTTCATCAGCAATAGCTTTTGCTGTAAATGGATTGTCACCCGTAACCATAACGGTTTTAACTCCCATGGCTCTGAGTCTTTGAAATCTCTCACGAATACCCGACTTAATGATATCTTTCAGGTAGATAATACCCAGAATCTCTTGATTGCGTGCAATGGCCAAAGGCGTTCCACCTTTAATACCGATATCTTCAACGATTTTATAAAAGTTAGAAGGAATTTTCCCATCTTTTCTCAAAACAAAACTTTCTATCGCATCAGATGAACCTTTTCGAATAGACACAGAACCTATGTCACATCCACTCATACGGGTATCGGCACTAAACGGTATAAAGATCATTTGCCCCGAGTCTTTTGACTGATCAAAATGATAATGCTTATCGATAAACTCCAAGATCGATCTCCCCTCAGGGGTACGATCTGCCATGCTTGATAAATGTACGGTTGTTGCGAGGTCTTTGATATCAACCCCTTGGAAAGGGATAAGTTCTATAGGCATCCGGTTACCCAGCGTCACAGTACCCGTCTTATCTAACAGCAAAACATCTATATCGCCGGCCATCTCAACGGCTTTTCCGCTCATCGCGAGAATATTGCGACTGAGAGCTCTTTCAATTCCTGCAATTCCAATGGCCGAAATCAAACCCCCAATCGTTGTGGGAATCAAACAAACAAGAAGAGCCGCAATAATTGTTAAAGACAAATTGCTATGGAAAAACATCCCAAAAGGAACAACTGTCACACTGACCACAAGAAAAATAAGAGTGAGCCCAATCAAAAGAATTTCAAGAGCAATTTCATTAGGTGTTTTTTGTCGCTTTGCCGCTTGAACAAGATGAATCATCTGATCCAAATAACTTTCACCCGGATTGGACACGATACGGATAACTAATCTATTGGATAAGACTTTTGTGCCAGCCGTGACAGATGATCGGTCGCCATCACTTTCCCTGATGACAGGGGCAGACTCCCCAGTGATCGCTGATTCGTCAATAGAAGCTATCCCTTCAATGATTTCCCCATCTGCTGGAATAAAATCTCCAGCAGCAACACGAATAATGTCTCCCTTTCTCAGTTCACTAGCAGGAACATCCTCGTCTCCCTCTGGCAAAACTCGATGGGCCATAATTTCCTGTGCCAACGCTTTTAAACTTGAGGCATGAGCCTTCCCTTTTCCTTCCGCAATTGCTTCTGCCGTATTTGCCAAAAGAAGAGTCAGCCAAAGCCAAAAGGATAGCATTCCGGTAAACCAAAGAGGTTCATGGTGTTGTGGAGGGAGCAGAATATCTCTCAATAAAATAACCGTTGTTAAGAAAGCTCCAACGAAAACAACAAACATTACCGGGTTATCCGCTAAATAAAAAGGGTTGAGTCTTTTTAACGTAAGACCAATGACTCCCTTTCCAAAGTTGGCTTGTTCAAAAAAGCGCTTTTCCATCATGAGAACACCTTCCCCTGCAGATAAAAACTGTGTTCTAGGAAAGGCCCCAAAGCCACGATAGGGAAAAATGTGAGAGCTCCCACAACGAAAATAACCCCAATCAATAATACGACAAAGAGAACACCCTGAGTTGGAAGTGTCCCAAGGCTTACCGTAATTCGTTTCTTGTTAACCATCGATCCCGCAATGACTAATGCAAAAATAATCGACAAATAACGACCCAAAAACATAACAACAGAAAGGCTTGTATTGTACCAAAGTGTATCCGTTTCTAGTCCAGCAAAAGCCGAGCCGTTATTTTGGGCTGCACTGGTATAGGCATAAATAATTTGCGTCAGTTTATGAGGATTTAAAATCGTATGAGATGAAAGAACTCCTGCATAAAACAACGCCATAGAAACGCCTATTAAAATAAGGGATGAGTGCAAAGCTATATATAAAATGACAAACCGGATTTCTTTTCCTTCGATTTTTTTTCCTAAATATTCAGGCGTTCTTCCAATCATAAGACCTGCTAGAAAAACCGTGATCATGACAAAAATCAGCATGCTCAACATCCCCATTCCCACACTGCCAAAAATCACTTCACCAAGTAGCATATTCACAAGAAGAATCATCCCACCCAAAGGAGTATAACTATCGTGCATCGAGTTAACTGCTCCTCCTGCAACTGACGTCGTAAGACTCGCAAAGAGTGAAGAGCCCGCCGCTCCAAAACGCACCTCTTTTCCTTCCATATTACCAAGATCTTGAATGATGGGCAGATCTGTGAAAAGAGTATTTCCTTGAGATTCAAAATAATAAACCAACCCAACAGACAAGAGTGCCATCACAACCATGACCGTTAAAAGCGACCATCCGTGCCATTTATTTTTGGCCATTTTTCCGTAAGTATACGTCAGTGAAGCCGGGATAAGAACAAGGCAAAATATTTGGAGAAAATTTGTTAAAGGTGTTGGATTTTCAAAGGGGTGTGCAGAATTCACATTGAAAAATCCACCCCCATTTGTCCCTAAAATCTTGATCGCTTCTTGAGAGGCCACCGGCCCCATAGGAAGGATTTGTTTTGCCCCTTCTAGGGTAACCACTTCAAGAGGCGGCAAGAAATTTTGTATAACCCCTTGAGAAATAAGAATAAAGACAAAAATAATACTGCCGGGGATAAAAATATACAAAAGGGATCTCATTAAATCGATCCAAAAATTGCCCAGTTCTTTGTGCCCATCAGGCGAAGCTGAATGGGTAAGGCCCCTCGCAAAAGCCATAAACGCAGCGAGTCCCGTGCCAGCAGCACAAAAATTTTGCCATGTGAGTCCCAACATTTGAGTGAGATAGCTCATGGTTTGTTCCCCACTATAGGATTGCCAATTGGTGTTGGTAGCAAAACTGACAGCCGTGTTTAAAGAAAGATCCCAAGAAGGGCTGGAAAACGCAGAAGGATTGAGAGGGAGAAAATACTGTGTCGATTGAATGAGAAAGAGGACGAGGATGCCAAGGATATTAAAAAGAAAAAGAGAGAAAGCATAGGCTTTCCACGTTTGTTTTTCATCCGCAATGCCACAAAAAGAAAACAAGGTCGCTTCAACTTTCCTAAGCCAGGAAAAGGGGATAGGGTTCTCGAGAACATTATAAATATAAGAGCCCACTGGCTTTACAAAAAGGACAAGCAGCAAAAACAAAAGACTGATTTCGACCCATCCCATGAATGCCATGCTTGATACCCTTCCTTAAGATGAAGGAGTGGTAAGAAGCATAGAAACAAGGTATCCAAAAAGGAAAGCCGCAACAACAAGACCAATGCCGTATTCCCATTCCATGGTATGTATACTCCCTGCTTTTCTTTTGAGTATGACAAAAATTGAGAGAGAAACCAAGAAATTTCACGGATATTTAGAATAGTCTTTCATTACCCTACACAACAAAACACTTGAAATATTATTTATCATTACTACATACAATTTATTATTAAATATATGGTTTTGTTATGACAAATATTATTGTTAAAAAATTGTTTCTCCTTTCATTGTTACTCCCTATCAATCTCATTCCAGCTTCTGCGATGGATGATGAAGCAGAGGATCCTCTCAAAGCATCTTCCTTAACAAAATCTTGGACTCTATCCTCATCGTGGAACTTTAGTCTCAGGGAGGAAGATGAATCTGTGCTTCCAGGCGGCGTTTCTAATCCTAAGCAAGATAGTCATCAAGAACATATTGAAGACCCAAACGCGGTTTATCAGTTAGCCCTTCGAAAAATAAGCGAAAGTCGGGTTGATTCAGCTTCAGACCTTTTATTGAGTCTTTTGTATGCAAGGAATTCTTGGGGTGATTTTAGTGCTTCCAGTCAATTACGAGGCCATGCTTTTTCTTCTCTTCTGAAACTCAATGAACGCACCGAAAACCCTGATAGAATCATCCAATATTCCTATTTCCTTTTGAAAGCGGTTCAGGGTGACACCACATTCCTAACTTTGCGCCAACAAGGAATTGCGATGTGCTCAATTGCATACGCTTATGCCAGAAAGAAAGATAGTCAACAAGCAGCCGCCTCTTTAAAAGCTTTATATAAGTTTTTGGTCGCCCATGGCCAAGTCTTTACAATCGAAGAAGAAGTACGTGTTTTGCAAGATATCAACTATCACGAAGATCAAGTTACGGGATACATGAAAGATAGCCCCGAAAATCTAGATCTTTTCGAACTCATCAATGAATCTTCAGCATTTTAAATATCGACAACAAATATTGAAATAGCAGAAATATTACTTGTTTTCGAAAACATTATCATTTAACACAAGGTAAGAAATCAATTTGAGTCGTTAGATAATGTATATTTCTAAGTTTGCCTTTCTAAGCGTTGCAATTCTATGGTCTTCCTCTTCAGTAGCATTGAATGACGATGATCAACCGACATCTAGCTCTATTCCATTACAAAACGAATATAAGCCAGATATCGATAGCCTAATTAAAGAAACATACGCCACAACTCATCTACTATCTGACGAAGCAAAAAGCCTAGAATTGGAAATAGAGTCTGATGAAACGCCTCAAGACCAGAAAGCAAGCTTGAGAACGACCTGGCGACGCTATTTGACGACAATCTCAGAAGAAAATCAGGTTTTAGGCGATCGACTTGTTGACGATGGTGAATATGAAGCAGCTCTGGGTGCTTACACAACAGCTTTTAGTTTTGCAAACCAGGGAGAGATCCCCTTAGATGGTCAGTTTTATCATAACTTAGGGAGTCTATATTATCGCTTTGAAAGATTTCAAGAAGCTAAACATTATTTGGAGTTAGCTCGTGCAAGTGATAAAAGATCTAAAAATGCCCACACTTATGTCACTCTGTCCATTATTTATAGAAGTGAAAGGACTTATAAAACGGCACTTAAAGCCCTTCGACAAGATCTAAAATGGGCCAATCCTCAAGAAAAAGTGTATATATATCATGAGATTGCAATGGTTTACAGCGACGATAACAATCTAATTTCTTCACGCGATAACCTCTTAGAAGCTCTTCAACTCGTTGAACAGAGCGATGATTTGCAAAACACTCCTTTACATGCAAATATTTTATATGATCTGGGAACCACTTACATCGACTTAAAAGAGCAAGAGAAGGCCATCGCGTTCTTAGAAAGAGCGCTAGCAACTCAAAAATTAGACAAGAATGACATGGCTCAAACCCATTATGAACTCGGACAAACTAGGTTTAAACAAGGTCGCCGAGATCTCACCATCTCTCATTATGAAAAAGCTCTCACGTATCTTGAAGATGGGAATGAGTTTAAAAATTTTATAAAGGGTGCATTGACGATTGTGAAAGAGAGTCAGGAAGAAAAGAAGAAAAAAAAGAAACCTAAAAAGAAGAAAGAAAAGGTCATCGTGAGTGTTGACAAAAGCACTCAAGCCTCCATTCGAACGAATGCCATGAGCATGATTACCCACTCTCAGGATAAAAGTACACTAACCCTTGAGAGGCTTGTAAAAGAATTACAACTCCAGTTTCCTCAGGCATCTGGAGACGATCTCAAAGAAATTATTCACCCTCTTCTCACGGTTGCCAAAAACTCAAAACGCAAAAAGTAGTTGTTATATATGACGTATTCTACTCACCTCTTCCACACTCGCGTACCTTCGCAGGAATAACGCCATTATTTAAATGGGCATTTCTCAAAGTGGACCTTTTCGAAAAAATAGGGTCTAATAAATGTATCCTGTAATTATTATGTCTACCCCATACTCACAATAATCAAAAAGGTTATCCATGAAACACTGGTTTGATCACCTCTTTCGCACCCGCGAAAGGAAAGCAAGTTCTACAGCCCCCCTTTTCGCTTCAGCAGGAGGGCGCCATCCTCTTTGGACACCTCGGCAATACGACACACTCGCGCATGAAAGTTACCAAAAGAACATAATCGTCTACCGCTGTGTGAGCCTCATCGCCCGCGGCGTTGGGAGTGTTCCATGGAAACTCTACGAGGGAGAACATCTATTAGAAGATCACCCACTTTTAACCCTGATTCAAAATCCCAATCCGCAACAAGGTCTCTCTCGATTTATGGAAAGTTTGACGGGCTACCTTCTACTCGCAGGAAACGTATATATAGAGGCTGTCATCCCAGAGGACAAACCCCGTGAACTTTACCTTCTCAGACCCGACCGCATGAAAATCGTCCCGAGTAACGCTGGCCATGCTGACGCCTATATTTACTCACTGAATGGGAAATCTATTTCGATTCCTGTCCATCCTATTACAGGTAAATCAAGAATTCTTCATATTAAAACCTTTAACCCCCTCAATGATTGGTATGGTATGAGTCCCGTTGAAGCGGCGGCACACGCCATTGATCAGCATAACGCCGTTGCCACCCACAATATATCCCTTCTTCAAAATGGAGGACGCCTTTCCGGGATTGTTCAAGTCAACTCAGGAAAGAATGGGGAACATCTAACCGACGAACAACGACAGCGCCTCCGAGACGACTTAAAAACATGTGTGGAGGGGATGGGTAATTCAGGACGAATGCTTCTACTAGATGGCGACTTTGAATGGAAGGAAATGGGTCTGTCTCCTAAAGATCTGGACTTTATCGAAGGAAAATATCTTTCAGCTCGGGAAATCGCCCAAGCTTATGGAATTCCGCCAATGCTTGTTGGGGTTCCTGGTGAATCAACGTTCTCAAACTATAAAGAAGCCCGATATCACTTATGGGAAGATACAATCCTTCCCTATGTGGAAATGATCAAAGATGAGATCAACAAATGGCTCACGCCATTCTATCAAGAGAATCTCATATTTAATTTTGATACAGATGCTATTCCCGCCTTAGCTCCCAAAAGGGAAGCCTTGTGGGATAAGATAGAAAAGGCTTCGTTCTTAACTATAAATGAAAAGCGAAGTAAACTCGGTTATTCCCCGACCCCCAATGGGGACCGGTTCGAATAACCTTGTTTTGTCCATTAATGTTCAGACAATCCTATGATGCACAAGGATCACAAACATCAACTTTTGGACAAGCTGGTTCACATGGGCTTGGCATCTCACATGGGTTTGCTACTGCACAAGGACATGGCTTACCGAAGTAATACAAGAAGTTTTGATATCCTAATTTTTGTGTCATGTCGGCATTTGCTGAAACGCCAAGAGTCAAAACTGCCAAGAAGGCAAAAGTTGCTAAAGTTTTCATTTTACGTCTCCTTTTAATGATAAATTGTTCTTTATTTTTCTTGTTCTAATTTTTATTGTAGACAAAAAAAGATAATATTTTATTAATAAAAGTAACTTTTTTGAAAAAAACAAAAAAGCCTCTGTTTCTCCAAAGGCCTTTTTGTTTATTCAGTTTTAGCTCAATGATGGTGATGGTGATGGGGTTCATTAATATCTGAACATTTATAGAGATCGAGCCCTTCAGAATTTTTTCCAATCAATGAAGGCACACTACTTGTATCATCACAAGAGATAAAAGAATCTTGACCGAAAATATAGAGTGTTCCGCGCTGATCAAAAGATACCACATTAATGCCTACAGGCTGCGGCGCAGGGTAAGGTACAGCAGAGGTACTCTGACAATTCCAATAGGGATGCTTATCAAACTCGCTACCCATCCTCACCAACTCTAAGGTCTGGTCACAGGCAAATGTATTTCCTGCTTTAATCAGAGATAATAAACTCCCAGTAGATTCAACATGTGCGGTACCACAAGTGTTTCCATCAGGAATACACTCCGCTGTGTCAGGACAATAATAATAATTAGGGACACAAGTCGCCGAAAAATTGGAACAGGTACCAGACGTTATAAAACCCATTTGAAGCATCAAAAAGGCTATCCATGTTTTTTTCATCTCATTTATCCTTAAAGGTTTGAATTATGACAAAAAGTATAACGCGATCTTTGCCTTCTTTTCAAGCTCATTCAAAAGGAACCATTGAGGGCTATGCGAGTTATTTCCATCATTTGGATTCACAACAGGATCAAATTGCCTCCGGAGCCTTTCAAAAAACCATTCGGGAATGGCGGTCAAGGCATCAATTTCCAAAGATGCTCTGGCAGCATGATCCCCGCCAACCGATCGGCATTTGGACTTTCCTTCAGGAAGATCACCAAGGACTCTATGTGAAAGGACGCCTTGCTTTGGGAACAACCCGTGCTGATGAGGCCTATATCCTTTTGAAAGAAGGCGTTCTTGATAATCTATCCATTGGATTTCGTACAAGAAAATCCTATGCCAATAAAAAAGACAACTCACGTGTCCTCCTAGACATTGATTTAATTGAAATTTCTCTTGTAACCTTTGGGGCCAATACCAAGGCCACCGTCCACCATATCAAAGCTCTTTAACCCAATTCCCAAAAGGGAATACACCCACCATTCGGTGGTTTTTTATATCTATCAACTTAAGAGGAAAGAATGCACGACTATGACACACAAACAATTTTGGACGATCTTGCAAAAACATTTGAAGAGTATAAAAGAACAAATGAGGAACGCTTGGTTTACCTTGAAAAGTCAAACCATGAAGACTCCTCGCTTCAGGAGAAAATGGAACGCCTTCAAAACCAATTGGATCAAACTGAAGGACGCTTGCAACAATTGGATGTAGTCGTCCACCGCCCTGCCCTTGACAACCATGCCGACCCTTTTCCTAACCACACCCATGCTTTTATGGACTATATTCGCAAAGGTCTTGATACCCCATTGCATCATTACGAACAAAAAAGTCTTTCGGCGACGACTGATCGTGATGGGGGTTATTTGGTTCCTACTGGCCTTCATGACCGTTTGTATGCAACTCTTCAAACCGCATCCATCTTTCGAAGCATTGCCAACGTCCGAGAAATTTCAAGCTCTGCCCTTGAAATGCTAATCGATAAGGATTTCGCCGATGTGGGCTGGGTCGCAGAAACGGATGCACGGGAAGAAACAAAAACACCAGAACTGGCAAAAATGCGCATTCCTGTTCATGAAATGTATGCCAAACCCCGCGCCACCCAAAAGCTATTGGATGACGCCAGTTTAAATGTAGAAGAATGGTTGTCTCATAAAATTGCCCAGAAAATGGCTGCGATGGAGAACGAGGCGTTCCTTTTGGGGGATGGGAGTAATAAACCCAAAGGCATTTTAAACTATAAAACAACGTCTCTGCCCGATTGGGAGTGGGGAAAATTGGAAGAAACCAAATCAGGAGAAGATGGAGCTTTTCCCAAAGATAAAAATGCTAATGTGCTGATCAACCTCTTTCATAGCCTGAAAACGCCGTATTTGACGGGGGCCTGTTGGCTTATGTCGCGAATGACTCAAGGAACATTGCGGACTCTAAAAGATCCAGATAATCATCAGTACCTGTGGCAGCCACCTCTGGCAGGTATTCCTACGTCAACGTTGTTGGGTTATCCAATTCATTTATGTGATGATATGCCAAACTTGATACAAGGTGTTCCGTCAAAGTCAATTTTATTTGGAAACTTCAAAGAGGGATACCAAATTGTGGACCGCACAGGCATTCGTGTCTTAAGAGATCCTTATAGTTCAAAGCCTTATGTTGAGTTTTATACAACTCGCCGAGTAGGTGGAGATGTATTGAATTTCGAAGCCATCAAGGTTTTAAACTTTGCCCACTAAGACGCAAAAACAATTCCCCCGTTTATCAAAACGGGGGAAGACCTTAACAACCAACGACTTATTTATTCTTGTCTATGTAGATAATCATTTGGATTCATGAGCTCATATCGTAAATATGGATAGGGATTTTCGTACCCCTGAAATGAAGCTCCTTTTCTAGCTTCAGCATACTCGATGAATCCAAGAACCGGGCCAACAACAAATAAAATGACTAAAATCAGTGATACAACTTTCATAAAAACACCAAAATAATAATAATCTTTCCACAGTTTTATTATGACACACATCTAATAAATATTCAGTTAATATTTTATTGAAAAATCGTTTAAATATAGGCCCTCGGATAAGAAATGGTAATATTTTTCTTTGAAAAACAAACTATTCGCTTTGCAAGAATGAGAGCTTTTTTGTTGTCTCCTTCGTTTTCATTGTCATCCCCGCGAAAGCGTGAATCCAGGAGAAAAGTTGATAGATGGATCCCCGCCTCCGCGGGAATGACAAAAGAAGGATGGGAATGACATTGGTAGTGGGGTTATGATAAGAGAAACAAGAAAATGACAATTAGAATTTTTGCCTTGTCATTTCTTTATCATAGAACTGTTGAAAATAAGTTGATAGCCTCTACTCTTGTTTCACTCCGTGATCCAAGCGTAGAGGTATCTTGCATATATTGTTTAACTTTCCCAGCCCTCCACCAGAGGTGGAGAGTCCTTACTTTATCCTGGATTTCCGCTACAGCAGGGAATGACAAGAGAGTAAGAGTTGCTTCGCTCCGGGTGAGGGGGATTAAAAAATGTCATACTTAAACACAGGAGAATCCAATGAAATTAACACTCTTAACCCCTCCTGTTGAGGAACCCATTACTCCCGAGGGAGTAAAAGATTATTTGAGGCTTCCTCCAGATACAAAAGAAACCTATCTCAACAATCTTATTTCTGCAGCACGCGCCTATGTAGAAGGTATCACAGGACGCGCCTTACTCAAGCAACTGTGGGAAATGAAGCTCAAGCCTCCCTTTCCTAGGAAATCACCCCTTATTGAACGACAGTATAGTCACCTTTCCATTCGGTTGCCCCATCCTCCATTGATGTCTGTTGAAACAGTCACTTTGTATGAATTGCCCATTCCCTACACGGTTGAAGAAGATGCTGTTATTCTCTCGACTTCTTGTTGGGAGAAAAACATAACCATAACCTTTTGGGCTGGGTATGGGGAAATAAGATCTCGCCTTCCCCCTAATCTCACCATGGGAACCC
>CAYRHD010000029.1:0-6343 GCA_964424065.1 uncultured Alphaproteobacteria bacterium | reverse complement strand
TGGCAACTCGCTTGTTTGAAGATCATTCCCCTGTTGATTTAAGCATTTTAAATCCCTTTAAAGTCTTCCACATCATTTAGGAGAGTATCATGAAAGAGCTCACATCTCGAGATTTGCGAGAATCCCTTACTCTGCTGCTACCATTTAAAAAAGAAGATGGCGAAGGCGGCTGGATTGAGGAATGGCAGAGTTCCCATCACCTTTGGGCCTTTATAGCACCCTTAAGCGGTTTAGACATGAATGGGCGATATAAGATATATATTCGGTCAGAAATTAAACTTCCTCCCCGCATTATGTTCTTATGGCATCTAGATAACAAAACAGAACGGTTACAGGTCATCAGCAAACCTGTCCTCACTCATCAAAATAGATTTTTAACCTTGATTGGAAAGGAAAACAGCCATGCGCAACTTACTGAATAAATTGAGAGAAAGCTTAAATGCGCTCTATCCGACTTATACGCAAGTGCCCGAAGATCCGCATTATCCTCACATTGAAATCCAGATTAGACAATTTCTCAAAGGACTACCCTGGGGGCCTCATATTATGATGGTCAACCTCATACTTTTAAGTCGATATAAAGGAACACGGGAAATCCTGAGAATGATTAAGAAAGTTGAGACAGCTTTGCACTTGGATATCCCCAAATTACTGAAATCCAGCCTGAAAATTAAGGAGAGTTCAATGATTCTATCAAATGATGGGGAAACCCGCATTCATACATTTGGTGTTAAAATTCGTTATCGTGAGGCAATGAATGACTGAAACAGACCTTACCTTAGAAATCATAGACAAGGGAGATATGCTCACACCTTTTTCTGTCCGCGAATGCACCCAAACCCTTTCTCTTCTTCCACAAGGAATTCTAAGGCGTACAATCAATGGAAACCTGGTATTTGTAGGCCATTTGGGGCACCAAAAATTCATCTCAACTATCACTTGCAAGGACAGGTCTGCACCCGCTCTCAGTGGGGTGTGGAAAGGAACAAGGCTCAAAGTGGGATGCATCCAATTTCTCACTCAGAATATACTCAAGAACTCAAAACAAGTTGAACTGGATAGACTTCCTCTTGAGTGTCATCTAATGGATAAGGAAGACCACTCAATACCCACGGCAAGAGTTGAAGAGAAAATAGTTTATCTTCCTGATGCTTTTCCTGGCGGAAGGATAAGCTATCGGCCCTCTTTGATCATGGTTGTGCAAAACTATGCTCTTGAAACGGACGAATGGGGTCTCTCTGTGGGATGGTCTATGGATTTAGAAGAAGAATAAACGAAATCAGGTCGATGCTTTTTTCAGCTCAAGCTCTTTTCGTATAATCCGCTTCTTTTGTTCTCGGGTTTCATAAGCAGCAATGTAAAGTGTTGCTGGGACAATAATGGCTGCTCCCAAAAGTGTGCTATAGGTTGGCCATTCGTGGAATATGACCAGTCCAAAGATAGCTGACAAAACAAACTCCGTATAGCGAAAGGACTGAAGTGCAGACACTTCTGTCGCAGAAAAAGCTTTCAGCAAACAGAACAAGATCAAACTTCCACCAGCGCCCAAAAGCAAAAGAAAGAACAACTCTTGAATGGTAGGGGTTTGCCAGGTCATTACTGCAGGCACAAAACCTAGAATGGCTGTACCTAATCCCGAGTAAAACAGCATACCCAAAAGCCCTTCATCTTCTGTCAAAAGCTTTTTGTTAATCACATCAAGCGAGGCAAACATCAAGGTTGAGGCCACCAACGTCAAGGCCATAGGATTAAAGCCTGCGCCTGTCGGATGGATACTAATTAAAATACCGGCAAATCCAAAAAGAGTTGCGGCCCAGCGTTGCCAACCAACCTGCTCTTTGAGAAAAAACTTAGCCAGAGGAAGTATAAAAAAAGGTGTTGTAAAACTGATAGTTGTCGCCAAGGTCAAAGGCATAGACGATACGCCATAGCTCCAAGCAGTCATGGCAAATACAAGAAGAATGGCACGTATGCATTGAGCACCTGGATAATGGGTCACAAAAGCGCTTTTCCCACGAGCGACCATAAATGGCAGAAGAACAAGGGTGCTAAAGAAAAAGCGGAAAAAGGCAATTTCAGCGCCTGACAAACGATGCCCCACATGTTTTGTCAAAACATCATTTAAGCTGCTGACGACACAAACCATAAGCATCCAAAAAATGCCTTGGAGATATCCTTTTGTATGAAACCACGAAAGTTGAAAAACCATGGGACTTTTCCTCATAGGTATTAAATGTGTCCTTTGTAGATAGTAAAGCTTTTTTCTTTCGTCAATAGATTTCGTTGAGATACTGTCATGAACATAAATTTAAAATGGAAATCCGGTGATGGGTATGTTATGAGCCACATTCCCATCTTTTACCTTAAGATTCAAGAGAAAGAAAACCATTTTGCTGAGGCTACACTTACGATTGATGCCCTGACCGTTCTTCCTTCTGAAGGAACAGAAGGGGTTCTTGAAAAAGAAGACGGTTCTCGCCTGTTTAAAGGACAACTTAAAGGATCTCCTACAAAAGTTGACTCTTATTTCGCCGATATCGTCCTTATAGCAATTCCTGTCGATTTTAAGGACAAGAATGAAGTCTTACAAAAGCAAAGCCGTATCGCACCCTATTGGAATGAATTATGGATCAATCCGCAGAAGCGGACAGACTACGAGGAAAATCAATCCGTTCAACTAGCTTCACTTTATTGTGATCGAATCACAGGAGACTTAAGTTGGTCTGATTGGTTTCATGGGAAACATCATCTTCATCTTGACCAACATTTTTTCCAAGACAGCCTCTTCTTAAAAACACATGAAACTCCATTAAAAAAATGCACCGTTAATGTGACTGCTCATTGGATTCAGTCTGATACGGGTATTGATGATCTTAGCCCAGCTATTCGACGGGCCTTCCCTCATTATAAAATGAGCACTTATACAGAGCGTTCCCTCTCTGCAAAATGGCCCCAAAGAGGGCAACGGATTGGCCGATCCGGGATATGGGTCCTCAAAAGTGACTTGAAACCCGTCCCCGCCACAACAAAGTTTTCACCACCTCTTTCCCTTGAAAAGGAGGAAAAAACCTACCGGGTCATCCGTCATTGGTTTAAACCAAGTTTATGGGTTCGATGGCATTATCAGCAAAAACGAACCGAAGTCCTTTCTGTAACACTAGAACATCATAATAAATCGTTGATACCTAACGTTAATAATCACAAAATACTGAACTACACGCTTCAAAACATAAACCCCGACCCTCACGTTTACTCTTGGCAACCTGAGTTATACTATTCTAACGGATCTAAGGTCATTCATGAGAATAAAATGTATGGGTGCCATACGCCTCATACCTCCGACTTGTCTTTTGAGAAAGATGAACGGTTTTGGAACCTTAAACGCACCTTTCACACACCTCTCGGGCATCCTGCGCGGGCTTCTTTTTTCTTAACGGATCAAGGCTATCTCGCTACTGAACATGCGCTAGAGATCGCAAAAAAAGAACTGGCAAAAACGGCGCGATGCCTTGAGGTCTATTTAGAGGGAAGGTGGGATGAGCTAGAAAGTGTCACAACCGATATGACT
Organism: uncultured Alphaproteobacteria bacterium; assembly: GCA_964424065.1. GTDB lineage: Bacteria > Pseudomonadota > Alphaproteobacteria > UBA9655 > UBA9655 > UBA9655. The sequence continues at coordinate 2,775 of CAYRHD010000029.1, read as the reverse complement.
ATCTCTCTTTCCGACTCCCGTCTTCCAGAAGGAAAATTCATAGGAAAGGTAGTCAAACACATGCTCATTGCTGAAGGAGAAACCGGTAAGAGATGGGCTCAGCTAACACTCTTGTCACCTTCAGGCTATCTTCCTCTTATGAGGAGAGAAGAAAACCCAATCCCTTCACATATCTCAGCGAGTTATTGCGAATCTGATTATCAAGTCTTTGAAAATGCTATATCAACGACTCCTTCAGGAATTCAGTATTTCCGATACGATGACCAATGTCCGCCCAATACCTTTCAAAGATCTTCGATACTCCATCGCATCGAGCTTAAGAACGGCCCTCTCGAACAAGAAGAACAACTTGTAAGCCAAACTTATGAAAGTGCAAAGCAAATAGACAAAGCCCTGCGCAACCATGCAACGCGCATCCGCCTTTACTTCAAAGATCTCAGAACCAGAGAACGCCTTGAACATCATATTAACGTCAAGGTAGCTACACCTTGGGGTCCCCCTCCCCCTCGTTAAGAAAGGTCAACATGCATATTCTCTCCCCCTTTCCTTCACAAGATGGATATGAACCCTTTCCTGTTGATTCTAATCAAGAGTTGGGCATGTTAGATATCTACCACCCCTCGGAAGGCTCATGCATAGAAGAGACAAAGATCTCACCCCAACAGATTATTTTACGGTGTGAACTGAAGCCTCTTCCTCTCACCTTTCCTAGTCCTGAAGCCCAATTAATCTTGGAAGGAGAAGCCCTACATAAGTGTGCCCTTTATGCTAAGCCTTCCATTGCTTATGGATACTCACGGGAATGGGAATATTCCATGTGGGCAGCTATTTCTCTGCACTATTTAGGAAAGGGCCAAGGGACATATCAAAATGATACCTTTGATTTCGAAGGAACAACTTTGCCTATGGGTAGTTTAATTTTGAGAACACCCCTTTTTACAAAGACTTTTATAACCCAACATCAAAACCTGAGTGAGCGTCATACAACCCTTGCTTCTGGGCAACTTCTGACGTCACCACCTGATGTATTTAACACAAGGATTTTTAAAGGATACGGCGGGTATTATAAACCAGGAATTCCGCTCGAAGAAATCCAACAAATTTACTTTTCATTCGGATGCACTCAAAGTGAAACCAAAATCAAACTTTATGACTCGTCATTTCTTGAGAGAAACTTAACACCTCCGCCTCAAGGAGGCAAAGAGATTACATTTTACCCGCCTCTGCAAGATGAATCCATTATGTCCCTCTCAGGGGCTCTAATCGGGGGCTACGCCATCATAGAGTTTCAAACTGAGTCTATTTCCATAAGGTTGCGATCCTATACCTACAAAGCCATTTCTGGCTCTACCACTGATATTGATATCTTCTTTAAACCCTAAAAGGAGTAAAAAATGACCATAACTTATCGTTCTCTCAAAGGATCTCCTCTAACATCCGATGAAATTGACACCAATTTCAAAGAACTGGAAACACGTTTAAAGCAACTGGAAGGTCATCCTACTTCAGAGGCAAAATTATCACTCCCTCTTTATGAAAAGGAAAAGCTGCCCACCCATGAAGCCAGGGGCCAATTGGCTTTACTAATAGGACAAGAAGAAAATGATCTTGTTTACTTTGATGGGCAAAAATGGAACAAAATTGTGAAAGGAGATCTCCCATGACAAACCACGACCTAGATATTTTTGCGCGAACCCTTTATGGCGAAGCTCGGGGTGAGTATGCCCTGAATGGTCCTGCCGCCTTAATGGCTGTTGGAAATGTGGTAATGAATCGGCTCCAAAAAGGAAAGTATGGGAATAGCCTCACGGAGGTTTGCTTAAAACCAAGACAATTTTCTTGTTGGAATGCCTGTGATCCTAATCGATCTTTGATTCAAGAAGAAAGTTTGACTCAAAACAAACTTTTTCAATACTGCCAGCTGGTTGTCAAAAAACTAACAGAAGGCATTTGGCCAGATCTTACGCGCAATAGCGATCACTATCATGCAACGTCATGCCATCCTTCTTGGGCTCGAAAATCCAAAATCAAACTGTGGCTCGGCAACCACATCTTTTATAAACTAGATACATGAGGCTTTTCATGGGATTTTCCATATACACCCTGGCACACGCTTTATCTGAATTTATGCCTATCCTTGGCCATTGGCTCGGAGGTGAAGACGGTGAACGTATTGCTCAATCGGCTGTAAATATTGCTCAAAACTTGACTGGTGAAAAAGAAGGCTCTCATATCCTTCAAGCATTGCAAAGGGATCCCAAGCTTTTGGTTGACTTTCAACAGGCGATCTTACAGATGGCTCGTGATAGAGACCTTGCCATTTATAAAGACCGTGACAGTGCTCGTCTTAGAGATATGGCAATCATTCAAGAAGGTCGTCGAAATTTGCGAGCTGACATTATGGTCATTGCAGCAGCTTTGGGACTAATCGTATGTTTGATAACGATTACGCTTTACCGCACCAATCTGCCTGGTGAAGCTGTGGGAATTATTTCAACTATTGCTGGCATTTTTGGCTCCTGTCTCAAGGATGCATATGCTTTTGAGTTCGGCTCATCACGTGGCAGTAAATTAAAAGACAACCGACTTTCAGCTATGGTCTGGTCAAAGCATTATTGAATGAGGAGAAGAAAAGGGCCAAAAGAATTTTGTTCTTGGATCAACTATGTTGAAAAGTTAATCTTATCCCTGCTTCCAACGTGTCATCCCCGTGAAAATGAGGATGACAATGCGGGAGAGCAGAGAGGACAAAGTGTTAGAAAAGATAAGAATCTT
>CAYRHD010000028.1:0-22031 GCA_964424065.1 uncultured Alphaproteobacteria bacterium | reverse complement strand
AGAACAAAGCTAGTGTTACAATGTTTGCATATTTAGCGTTGTTTCCCCCTCACAAAACCATTTTTTGCACAGAATTTACTATTACATTTCTTGCAGAGTGCCGTCTTCATATAATGTTTCTCTCTTTGTTTTTAGGTAAGATATCACGCATCTATCTATTTATTAATACTCTCAGATTTAGGTAGTCCTTTGGGTACTTTCTTTATTTTTAGCCTTATGAGGAGAAGTTTCACCGAAAGACTCTTCCTCGCGACCATGTCATTGCCGTCCTCTTTTGTCATCCCCGCCTCCGCGGGGATGACAAAGAAAACAGGGGATGATATTGGGAGTGGGGTTATGACAAGAGAAACAAGAAAATGGCAATTAGAATTTTCACCTTGTCATTTCTTTATCATAGAACTGTTGAAAATAAGTTGATAACCTCTACTCCTGTTTCACTCTGTGATCCAGGCGTAGAGGTATCTTGTATATATTGTTTAAGGGGACGGGAATGAAAATAGGGGCCTCAAAGAGGCCCTTGTTTATTGTTTCAAAATAATTATTTACATTGAGTCTGTGCACAAGTCATTTATAGAGAACTACTTCACAGGGCTCATGACCATGATCACCCGCTTACCTTCAAGTTTTGGATGTTGATCAACCTTTGCGACGTCCTGAAGGGTTTCTTCAACGCGCTTGAGAACATCCATACCCAATTGTTGGTGAGAAAGCTCACGTCCACGAAAACGAAGCGTGACCTTGAGTTTATCACCTTCCTCAATAAATTTGCGAGCACTGCGCATTTTTACGTCAAAATCGTGTTTATCAATACCTGGACGCAGCTGAATTTCTTTTATTTCTATAATTTTTTGTTTTTTGCGAATTTCAGCTCGGCGCTTTTGTTCTTCGAACTTATATTTGCCATAATCCAGAATTTTACAAACAGGAGGCTCAGCATTGGGTGACACCTCGACGAGGTCGAGTCCTGCATTGTATGCTTTCTCGAGAGCTTCTTTCTGGAGTAAAACGCCTACCATTTCCCCATTTTCGTCAACAAGTCGGACTTTCGGGGATGTAATCTTTTCATTGACACGAGGGCCGTCTTGGGAGGTCCCTTTGTCGTCTCTTATTTGCTTAGATATGTAACATTCTCCTTTATCTGTTGCTACGTACGTTTGTGAGGAGGAACAGCCTCGGCCTTGAGTTTATCAATAACTTCATCAAGGGCAAGAATTTCTTGCGCGTCGCCTCCTAATTTTCTCAGGGCGACGGTTCCTTCCTCGGCTTCCCTCTTTCCAATTACTAGAATATAGGGAATCTTTTGCAAACTTAACTCACGAATTTTGTAGTTAATTTTTTCATTACGTAAATCAAGTTCGGCGCGAAGTCCAGCTGCTTTAAGTTTATCAAACACTTTTTGTGCGAATTCATCGCCATCTTGGGTAATCGTGGCAATGGCTGCTTGGACGGGGGCAACCCAAAGGGGAAATTTACCCGCATAGTGTTCGATGAAAACAGCAATAAATCTTTCAAAAGATCCTAAGATCGCCCGATGAAGCATTGCAGGTCTGTGTCTTTTTCCATCTTCTCCGATATAGGAAGCATCTAGGCGTTCAGGTAAAACAAAGTCTAATTGGAGTGTTCCGCATTGCCAGTGTCGACCGATTGCGTCTTTAAGAACAAACTCAAGCTTGGGGCCATAGAATGCGCCTTCGCCAGGATTCAGAGAATAACTGAGGCCGGATGCGCGTGCTCCCGCCTCAAGACATGCCTCAGCTCGATCCCAAACCTCGTCGTCGCCTGCGCGGACATCGGGCCGGTCAGAGAATTTCACAATCAATTCTTCGAACCCAAGCTCTTGATAGACATTTAAAAGGAGGACACAAAACTTACGGGTCTCTTCTTCGATTTGGTCTTCACGACAGAATATATGAGCGTCATCCTGGACCATACTGCGGACGCGTGTCAGTCCTGATAATGCCCCAGATGGTTCATTGCGAATACAAGCACCAAACTCAGCCATTCGAATGGGAAGATCGCGGTAACTCTTTAGTCCTTGCTTGAAAACTTGGATATGACAAGGGCAACTCATGGGTTTTAAAGCAAGAGTTTTCTCGTGGTCCTTAATGACAAACATGTTTTCTTTGAACTTGCCCCAGTGCCCAGAGGCTTCCCAGAAAGAACTGTCCAACAGTTGAGGGGTATTGATTTCTACGTAATCTTCCGCAGAGATCTTATCACGAATATAATTTTGTAAAAGACGATAAAGAGCCCATCCTTTTGGATGCCAGAAGACACTTCCTGCTGCTTCTTCTTGCAGGTGAAAAAGGTTCATTTCTCGACCCAGTTTACGATGGTCTCGTTTTTCAGCTTCCTCTAAGCGTGTCAGATATTCTTGAAGATCTTTTTCATTGGACCAAGCTGTCCCGTATATACGTTGAAGCATAGGATTGTTATGGTCACCGCGCCAGTAAGCACCTGCGAGCTTCATAAGTTTAAACGCATGACCAAGCTTTCCGGTGGAGGGAAGGTGAGGCCCTCGACACAAATCCACAAATTCTCCTTGGCGGTAAATGGTAATCGTATCAGACTCAGGTAAATCTTCTATGATTTGGGCTTTAAAGAGCTCGCCTTGATTCTTAAAAAATTCAATGGCTTCTTTACGATTCCAAACTTCACGATGCAAAGATTCATCTCGATTCACAATATCGTGCATGCGCTCTTCAATGTGCTTAAGGTCCTCTGGTGTAAAGGATTCTTCTCTAAAAATATCGTAATAAAAACCATCTTGGATAGACGGACCAATGGTAATTTGAGCTTCCGGATACAATTCTTTCACGGCTTCAGCAAGAACGTGAGCTGAATCGTGACGGAGAATGTCCAGCCCTTCGTCAGATGTTCTTTTTATGATTTGAATTGCAGCATCTTGTTCAATAGGGCGCGTAAGATCCCATAGATCCTCATCAACACGAACAGCGACGGCTTCTTTAGCCAAGCTTGTGCTGAGCGATTTCGCAATTTCCCAACCTGTAGTACCTTTTGGGAACTCGCGGGTTGAGCCATCCGGGAAGCGAAGCGTGATCATGAATTCCTCAATATTTTCATAAGATTTAGATAATATCATGTGTAAGCACTTCTTTTAAGAGGAAAAATAAGTGAGGGCAAGGGAATAGTGTCCTCTGTCAACGAATAATTATCTTTTCTTTAATAAAGTTGATTTGCGGCCACAATAGGAAATGTCCTATGAAGCACATTGAGTTTCATTGAATAAATTATTTTGAATCAAATTAAAGAGAACAACAATCAAAAAGAATCACCGCCCTTTTTCCCAGGTCCCCGACTCATTTTGTTTCCAATAAGTGAGAGTGTGATCAGCCTCTGTATATTGCTTCCATCGCGCTCGGGCTTGAGCAACAGCTTCATCGTCATTACCGTCAAAGAGATCTAAACATCGCTCAAAAGTACTCAGAGAAGGGGGCTGCACTCCATCCAAAGTGACCAGAAAGGTGGCCTGATTGGGGTTTTTATCTTCCGTTGTCAGCCAAATCGGTTGATCCTCGGCAAAGCCATCCTTAACGCTACCGTGAGGAATAAAACTCGCCCGACCATAGGTCCACAAAGCACCATTTAAATAATCTAGCCGTTCTTGGCTGGCACACATAATCACTGTGCGTTTCTGTGCGGCAAGTATCTTTTCCAATAGCTTAGGAAGAGCCTTTTCAAGAGGTGTACTTGTAAGGTGATAAAATCCAATTTCAGCCATAGGGGTGTGGTCTTTCTTTTGACTTAAAGCGAAGAGCAAATCATGTAAAACTTGTAGATAAAATATTAGCGGCGGTCAATGTTCAAGAATTTATATAAAAAATCCCAGAGAGGAGCTCTGGGATTTTTTGTTATATTGGTTAAGAACAAAACTAGTTATCTAGCTGCAGAGGGCCGTTTTTTAAATCTCTCATTAAGTTCAGCAGAAAGTTGTCGCATCTGATGTTCAGAGTTTGATTGTTGTCCTGGCGAACGCCGTTCTAAGCTTCCTTCTGATTTAGGAGTTTTTAACGTCGCAGATTTTTCAGGAGCCATCGAGGATGACTCTGTCGCCAAAGGAATTCTTGTTGCTGACCTTGGTCGGCGGTCTGTTACAAGCATTTGGCTAGCGACTTGAAGATGAGGCTGTCTCATTTCAACAGCATCGGTGTGTCTGCGTGGTCTCTCGGGATGCTCCTTTTCAGATAAAAGTTGTTCTATTTCACCTCTTCGTGAGAGAAACTCATCAGAAAGTGTAGCTGCGCCCCACAAAAGCTTTTTATCTTCTTCATATTTAGCAACAACATCTTCATAGCGTTGACCAGCCAAAGCTTCTAATGTGTCAAGTGCATTTCTATATCTAAACAAATAGGATGTTTGTGGTGTTAATGTTGCTTGATATTCTTTACTTGCTCCCTGTGTTCGTTGTTCTAGGTTCGCTGACTCAGCATCAATAAAGTTTTTTAATTCAGTGACAAACACTCCAAGAAGCTCTCTTGATTTTGACATACTGCTTGAAAATAACTGATTCGCTGATTCTTGAGCTGCGTATCGTGCGTATGCACCGTTATGACTAGGAATTCCTTCGATTCTTTCTCTGCGGGTTGCAAGGCTTAATGCTGCCCATTTTTCGAATGTGTTTTGTAACGTCACTAGAGTACTTTCATCATTTTGCTGAAGGCGACCAGCTCGTTTCCCCTCGTCATTGAGAGCCTCTCCATCTTCGACTGCAACTTCAAGACTATTAGCTGTAAAAATACGCCTTCTCTTGTATGGATTACGTGTTTCTTGATGAATTTCACCAACTGTCTCAATGCCAAATCGAAACTCTTCAAGCCAGGAAATAATTCCTTGATAAGGATACGTAATAAGGCCACTTGTAAGGTTAGAGATTCTCAATGGGTCTAAACTTCCTTGGGTGGAGAGTGGGTGTCGTTTCGCATACACTGGACTATATTTAAGAAGATTTCTGAGTTTTGGATAAGCTGCTTCATATTCACTAAAAGCGCCTTCAAGTACATTTTGATTTCTCATGGTATTAACTGTTGCAAGCGCTTGGCGGAGAGAGGTGAGATGTTGTTGCGCTTGTTGATTAGATGTAAGTGATATTGTGTCGATGGATCTGAGTGCTCTCTCAACATAAGATAAGTTATTATCAGGATCAACCGCAGAGAGCTCACTCAACAGTTTAGTTTTACCTGTTTGGAATTTTGAATCTGCAGTTGTTGTATACTTGGCCATTTCAGTAGCAATAGTCTTAGCTTCAGGAGAAACGTTATCCTGAATTGCTAAATAACGATTAGTTTGAGCTGCTCTAAGAGCTTTAGCTTCTATGGTTGTGAGGTCCTGCATAACGCCGTTTGCATATGTACAAGCTGTGAAAACCTTTTCAACAAAGGCAGAGAAATTCGATGGTAAAGACACGCCTGATTTATTAAATGTATGGTAAGCTTGAATAAAGTTAACAAGAGGTTGAAGAGATTCCCTGAGAGACGAGAAAACTCTTTGAACACGACGAATCTCTTGATCAGTTAATAGTTTTCGTGCTGGATTAGGGTCTTCTACAGTAAATGTAAATTGTGTCTGGCTCGTAAGCCGTGGAGGACTTTTTCTTTCGGATTCACCATCAGAAGAGCCTGGCATAGCAGAGCAGACATTGGTTGCAAGTGAAAAAAGAGATGTGCTTAAAGCTAGAGTATAAAGAAAACGGTTCATGTAGCACCTATAAAATATAATTAACGGTATGTTGTATATAGTATCTGTAGTAAATAATTCAATGAAAAATATTAAAAATATTCTAATCGTACAGAAAATAACTTTTCAAATCGTTTAACGGCAGCATTTGTGACCATCAAGATCACCCGATCGTGCACCTTGATAACTGTATCATGTTTTGGCATTAAGATTTGGTCATCGCGAACAATGGCGCCGACAATAAGGCTGCCAGCCATGTTAACTTCATCGATGGACATGCCTAGGACGCTGGATGTCCCCACGGCTTCAGCTTCAATGATTTCACCAAAATTGTCACGAATTGAATGAACGGTCCGAATGCGTCCTCTGCGAACGTATTGTAAAATACTTGAAACAGTAAGGGCCTTGGGGCTAATAAGAGAATCAATTCCTAAAGATGTGACCAGACTTGAGTAAGAAGAACTGTTAATGAGCGCCATGGTTTGTTCTGCGCCCATCCTTTTTGCTAGCAAGGATGCCAAGATATTGACTTTATCATCGGAGGTAACAGCTACAACCTTATTGGAAATTTTGGCGTTGGCTTCTCTCAAGATTTCGCGATCTAGTGCGTCTCCTCGCAATACAACGGTTCGTGTCAGTTGGTTGGCGACATAAGAGGCCCGCTCTTTGTCCATTTCAATCAACATTAAGGAAATCTCCGGATGATGTGCTTCGACTTCTTCTGCCAAACAAAAACCAACGTTGCCTGCGCCTAAGATAAGGAGTCGTTGTGATTTTTGTTCACTGAGGCCAAAGGCTTCGACGGCGTGTGAAAATTTATCCTGGGGAATCAACAGGTAGGCTTCGTCCCCTTCTTTGAGCTCATCAGAGCTTTTAGGAATGAATCCTGAATCACCGCGCACGATAAAGAGAATCCGAAGATCAAGGTCAGGAAACAAGCTTTCAATATGTTTAAAGGGTGTATTGAGGATAGGGGCCTTTGGTTGGCAGCGAATCCCCACAAATTGAATGAGCTTGTCAGCAAACGGGATGACTTCAAAGGTGCCTGGGAAATCAAGTCCTCGGCCAATGGCTCGTGCCACCTCGAGCTCCGGTGAAATGATGAGGTCAATCGGCATATTGTCAGGGTTATAAAGGTCAGACCATTCTGGATTTAAATAACTTTTGCTACGGACACGAGCGATTTTCAGAGGAACTTTGAACAAGAAATGAGCAATTTCGCAAGCGATCATATTCACTTCATCGGCGAAGGTGACCGCGATAATCATATCTGCGTCGGCAATACCAGCTTTGACGAGGATATCCGGATGTGAGGCAAAACCTACAATACCCCTAACATCCAGGGTTCCGGCAATATGATTGATCAGTTCTTCAGAAGAATCAATAATGGTGACATCATTGTCATGGGTCGAAAGATACCGTGCAATACTGTATCCAACTTGTCCAGCGCCACAAACAACAACCTTCATAGGGTCCTCTTATTTTCTCTTTTCCTTAGGATAACTCATTTAGGAGAAGAAAGGGAGTATGAATAAATAAATATATGAATGTATAAAAAAAGACTCTCATTTAAGAGAGTCTTTGGCGCTTGGTCTAGAGATCTAAATCTCTTTAATTTGGTATCTTGTTTCTTGTCCTAAGATGTAGACGCGTTCTTTCTTCTTTTTTCCACCTGACCTTTTCTTCTTAACCTTTGTTGCATGAAGTGTCATGGTGGGCACGTTAAGATATGGATATAATTGTTTGAGATCACGAACGCGCTTCATTAGTTTCTTTGACTTGCTTGCGTTTCTGCAAACTTGAAATTCCTTTTGCAATGTTGTCACCTGCTGCTGAGGAGCAATAACTGTTTTTTTCCTTTTCTTTTTTGGAATTCCTGCGGCTTTTTGCTGTTGCTCAAGTTTTTTATCTGCTTCTTTTTTTTTCTTCTTTTCTTGAGAAAGTTGCTTCTTGATGGTTCTTCTTCGTTCTTCTTGTTCTCTCTTAGTTCCTTGATTGGCTGCAATCTGAATTTTCGTTTTTTCACGAAATTCCTTTTTGTCTTTATGTTTTGTAGGAAAGGCTCGCCCTGAAGAATCTTTAAGCTCTATATCTTCGTGATGTTTAGACTTGTGTTTAGCAAATGCTTGTGTTGAGAAGAAAATCGCGCATACACTGATAACTATGGATAAGGTCTTAAAAAGCTGCATGATTGTTAGTCCTATATATTTCTCAAGTAGAAAAAATAGGAGATACACCACATCATGTCAATTCACTTTTTATTGTTTGTCATAGAAGAGATAGGGTGATTTAAAATTCTTTATCCAAAAAATGAAGCAGCTCATGCTCTGTAAATTTTGTGATATCCTTTGGAAATTCAGCTTTGACTTTACTGAGGATATGTTTACTCAAATGACCGCGGATATTCCCTAGTGTTTTGGGTGGAGAGATTATAATAAGGTCGTCAAATTCAGATGCCTCATTAGCTTTTTCAAGGATTTCACAAAGTTCCTTGGCAAAGAGTTCTTTATGGTATTGATGCCAGTCCGTGCGGGGTTGATATGCATGGCGCGTTGGATTTGAACTTTCAAAACCACGACCCGGTTTATCCATTCCAATTTCACTATCTTTTAAATTTTCACCAACAAAATCTGTTCCCATAGCATTATTAAGACTGTTGTTTCTCTTAATAAAAATACGTGCTCGAGCACCATCAGCAACCAAAACCCAAGTTTTTTTTTGCTTATACATCTAATAACTCCCTTAATTTGTTTCCCTAATTTTAGTATGGAAGCAAAAGATAAAAATCTCGTTAATTTCTTTAAGCGAGGTGAAAAACATGGATAAAAAGTGTTAAAAACACTTCAATCATGATGAGAATAATAATTGTTAACTCAAGAATTGTTGAATGGCGGTTCGTGAGCTCATCGCGCATCATTTCAAATAACTCTTTGACGATATCTAGACGACTGTTGAGGACAGATGTTCGAGAATGAACTTCCAAGTCACTTATTGTCGCTGTATAAAGATCTTCATATTCAGGGTGGTCCCAAACAAAAACAGGAGCATCAAGAATATCGCTATGAAGGTTAACAGAGGTGCGTTCAATAAATAAAGCACCAATTCGTTTTGAAATTTCCTTGCGAGAAAGGGAAATTTTTCCTTTGTAGGCGAGTTCTTCTGGAATATTCTTTGTGCTTTCAATTGTATTATCAATGCTGGCTTCAAAAGCGGCAAGTTTGATAGCTTGAGAAATTCCATAAGAAATAGCTAGCATTTGGAGGGGTAGTGGTTTCTTTTTAGCAAGAGTAATTTTCCCTTGGAAAAAGTTAGGTTTTGTCCCAATTGTATATTCCGATTCCTCATAAACAGGATTGATTTGTTTTCGAGAGAATTTTTCAAGATAGGTTAGAAACTTTTCTTCTTCATCAAGAGGAACATTCCAAAATACGACACAGCCATATGAAAACACAAAGACATGCCATTCTTTGTAGGAAATATGTAATGAATCCGTGTAAAAATTCAGATACTCAACATCTTCAAGGGATGTGGAGAGATTTTGTATATCATAAGTATCGGCTGTACTGACAGCAAAGCATCGCATGGTTTATTCTCTTTTTTATGTAGTTTATATGAATTTTCCTAAAAAATCTAGAGGGAGGAAGATGTTCACTTGATTCATTTGCTTACGCGCGTGAAAAAGGAATGCGCTTAACCCACCAGATACCGGGTATTGCGGATAATACAACAAACCATAAGTAAGGAACCCAGCCAAAAGAATCAATTAATCCGCCAGCAATAGGAGAAGCGAACGTGCGGCTGAGGGACGCGGTTGATGTTAAAAGTGCAATTTGTGTAGCGGCATATCGAATATTGCAACAAGTGAGTTGATAGGAAAAGAAAGCCGTAAGTGAAAGACCGCTAAAGATGTGTTCGACACCAATTGTCAGATAGAGAAAGGAGATATTGTGACCGAGGTAGGCTTGTACGATGAAAAGAAAGCAGGCTGCACCATGACCAATGGCGCCCCAATAAAGGGTGTGCTTGAAGCCGTATGAACGTATGGAAAATCCAGCAATAACGCTACCTAAAATAGAGGAAGTTAGGCCGAAGATTTTTGCTACAGATCCAATTTCAACATATGAAAAACCAAGATCTATCAAAAAGAGGGTCTGCATCATTCCTAAGAGATTCTCTGGTAGGCGATAAACAAGCATGAAGATAAGAATGGCCCACCACCTTTGTTGTGTTACAAAGTCCTTAAACGGGCGAATAAGGGTATGATTAAACCAACGTGAAGATTCAGCAGGCATGTTAAGTGACTCTCTGCTTTGATTTGGTTCTTTCATAAGAAAGACAGCTATTAAGCCAATGAACATAAGAGAAGTAATAATGACATACACCTCTTGCCAGGTAAAAGCCGTTGCTAAAAATAGGGCTCCAGCGCCTCCTGTTAGGATAGCAAGTCGAAAAGCAAAGACACTCATGCTTTCTCCGACTCCCCAATTGTATGCCTCAAGGGATTCCATTTGATAAGCCAAGAGAAGAATATGTTGACTAGCGGCTGAAATGGTTACTATTAAACCGCAGAAAAAAAATGGAAACATATGGTCCATGGGGTCTAATAGCACCATCACAAACAGCCCCAAAATAGCTGTAATTTGGGTTATACAAAGCCAACTTCTTCTTTGTCCCAGATAATTGCTTAAAAAAGGCACACGAACATGATCTAGGAGGGGTGCCCAAAGAAATTTGCAGGTATAAGGTAAATGCATCAATCCAAAGAGACCTATAGACGTATAATTTAGCCCATAAGTTTCCAGCCAGACGCCAAGTGTTTTAGAGGTGAGGAGAAGAGGAAGGCCATTAGCGTATGCAATACAACCTATTGCTAGTACGCGAATGTCTGCATATTGAAGCAGAAAATCAATGAACGTTCCTAAAGAGGAACGAGAGGTTATTTTCTCTTGAATCAGCTTAGTTTTATCATTCAAATTGAAGTTTAAAACTCCTTTTATACACGCATAGGCATAAGGACATAGAGAGCTGATGGATCATTCGCGTCCTTCGCAATGATCGCTTGCGTTTCATCTCCTATGAGCAACTCTAATGTATCACCTGAAATCTGTTGAGCAACATCCAATATGTAGCGAGCATTAAAGCCAAAATCAACAGGTTCATGGGAGTATTTGATTTCAAGTTCTTCAACCGCATTGCCTGTTTCAGAGCTATGAGCAGAAACAATGAGATTGGCTTCCTTTATATGCAGTTTAACAGGGCGAAGTTTGTCAGTTGACATGATTGAAATACGATCGATAACTTCAGCAAAAGCTTTAGCATCAACGTTCAGAATCTTGTCATTATGCTTGGGAATAACATTCTCATACTCTGGGAACTTGCCTTCAATAAGCCTTGAGATAAGAACGGAAGACCCAATCGAAAACCTGATTTGTTTGTCAGATAAGGAAATTGAAACATCTTCAGCTAGCTCATCAATAAGTTTGCGGATTTCATGTATGGTTTTCCGCGAAATAATGATACCTGGCATATTAGGAACGTTAGTGACTAACTCAGTTTCTGCCTGAGCAAGACGAAGGCCATCTGTGGCAACGGCTCTCAGTCGACCTGACATAGGCTGGTGAAAATAGATTCCATTGAGATAATAGCGCGTTTCTTCAGTAGACATAGAAAATCGCGTTTTATCAATTAATCTGGCAAATTCTCCGGCATGTATGGTAAAAGCGCAAGGGAGATCTTCAGTTGTCATATATGGAAAATCAGCTGCAGGAAGACAAGTAAAGTTATAGCTTGATCGTCCCGAATGGAGGTGAAGGAGGGTACCATCTTCATTGGTTTTTAATTCAATCTCGGCTCCATCCGGTAACTTGCGGACAATATCAAAAAGTAAATGGGCTGAAACAGTTGTTCTTCCGCTAGCTTTGATATGTGCAGATACGGTTTCAACGAAGGAAATTTCCAAATCTGTTGCTGTTATTTGTAAATGCCCACCATTTCCCGCAAGTAAGACATGAGAAAGGATAGGAACCGTATTGCGCCTTTCCACAACACCTTGACAGTGGCTCAGGGCTTTTAAAAGAACAGTTCTTTCTACAGTTAAGTGAAGGGGTTCATGGGAGGGGAGAGGAAAGGCTTCTGTGTTCATTGTTAATTCTCCAACATTCGGCTTAAAAGTTCTATATCTTCACACATTGTTTTTTCAGTTACCATCAATTCTTCGACTTTTTTGACGGCGTGTAAGACAGTTGTGTGATCCCGTCCTCCAAACTTACGGCCAATTTCTGGCAATGAACGTGATGTTAATTGCTTACATAAATACATCGCAACTTGTCTTGGGCGTGCAACTGTGCGGGCCCGTCTAGGGGAATGCATATCAGATAGACGTATGCTGTAGTATTCAGCAACTTTTTTCTGAATTTCATCAATTGTGACACGACGATCGTTAGCTCTTAACAAGTCTCTTAAGACGTCTTGGGTGGTATCGAGGGTTATTTCACGTCCGACAAGGGTTGAATGGGCAATGACACGGGTCAGGGCACCTTCAAGTTCACGAACATTCGAGGAAATCTTATGAGCTAAAAACTCAAGAACCTTTTGAGGGACAGCTGTTTTCATCTGTTCAGCTTTTGAATGAAGAATCCCCAGACGAAGCTCATAGGTTGTGGGATGAATGTCTGCAACGAGTCCCCACCCTAGTCGTGATTTTAGGCGTTCTTCCATACCTTCTAAGTCAGAAGGGGATTTATCTGCAGAAATAATAATTTGCCGATTTTGGTCCACAAGAGCATTAAATGTATGGAAAAACTCTTCCTGAGTTGAGTCTTTCCCGCTAATAAATTGAACGTCGTCAATCATGAGAACATCAACAGATCGGAATTGATCTTTAAAGGCTACCGTATCTTTGAAACGCAATGCCCTTACAAATTGATACATAAATTTTTCAGCTGAAAGGTATATAACTTTTCGTTTGGGATATGATTTTTTAATTTGCCAAGCAATGGCATGCATGAGATGGGTTTTACCTAGACCCACACCGCCATATAAGAATAGAGGATTAAAAGCAACATCGATGGATTCGGCCACTTTGCGTGCAGCTGCATGGGCAAGTTCATTTGGCTTTCCGACAATAAAATTTTCAAATGTGAAACGTGGGTCAAGATTGGATCCTATTTCAGGTGAGTCAATGGATGGCTGTTCATCGGATTGGCGGACCGGGGCAACATCAGAGACAATAATTTCAATTTGGAGGATATTATCATTTTCACTGGATAAAAGGTCCCGAATTCGTTCTGCGTAGTTGTTTCGTACCCAATCTCTTGTAAAGGCATTTGGAGCAATGATTTGAACGTGTCCATCACCCTGATGACTAAATGATAATGGCTTTAGCCAACTTGTATATGTAGCCTCTCCATACTCATCAAGCAATTTTTCTTGGATTTTCTTCCATTGCTCTACTGGTGTGGTGCTGGCTACGGCGTGTCTCATAGTCTAGACCTGTTATCCTTTTGAGTGTAAGAGATTCCTTCATGGACTCTCTAGCGTCCACAAATGCTGTCAGTTTTTATTAAACGCTAATTATCTATTAAATTAAGCTAGCTTTGCAACGCGCGCATTAAGCCTGGACATCTTACGAGCTGCTGTGTTGCGATGTAATACACCTTTTGAAACACTTCTCATAATTTCAGGTTGTGCTGCTGTAAGAGCTGTTTGAGCTGACTCTTTGTTGCCAGAAGCAACTGCTAATTCTACTTTTTTGATAAACGTTCTCATCCTTGCGAGACGGGAATGGTTACGAAGGACTCGCTTTGAGTCTCTACGAATTTTCTTCAATGCTGACTTATGTTGTGCCATAATATTCCTCAAGTGCGAAAAATGCTATTCATTCTGAAAAGGATTTATAGCTTACTCTTAACCCATCGTCAACATGTTGCTTGTATGTAAAAACAAGAGAGGAAGAAATGAAGAAAAGACTATGCTTCTTACTGTTCATATTGAGTGTGATTGGAGGATCTGTTCAAGCAGATATCTTCCCAGAAAATGATCCTCGTGTTCAAAAAGTCTACGGTGAACATCAAGCAGAAATGATTTGGATTCTAAATGGTGCATGGACATCGTGCGCAAAAGTATTGTTGGAAGCTCTCTCTCATGTTGATGAAGAAGGGCTTTGGCCTGAAGATTATCAGCCAATCCTTGATGCAATTAATAATCAAAATATAGAAACCCCGGAAGATCAAAGAAAAGCTGATCAACTCCTCACACTGGCAGCTTTGAATTACATATCTGATATGAAAGGTGAGCGCCTTAAGCCAAATTCTATAAATAGGATGATTCATGTGAAAGAAGTTGTAATCGACGAAGCTGAGCTTCTGAAAAAATATATTTCGATTCAAGATCAATGTGCGTGGATTCATAATCTTGCACCTTCAACGACTGAATATAAATATCTCAAGCAGACCCTTGCGCAATATCGACAAAAGCAAGCAGATGGAGGTTGGACCCAGCTTCCTAAAGGAACAAAACTTGAAAAAGGGGATAGTGGTCCTTTAGTTGAAACTTTAAGAGCTCAGCTTGATGCACAAAGAAGCATGTCATCAGAAGGGCAGGGGAGTGATCTATTTGATGAAAACCTCGAGCAAGTTGTTAAAGAGTATCAAAGCTTCCATGGACTTGAGGTTGATGGCGTGGTTGGCCCAAATACATTAGCGACGTTGAATACACCTGTAGAAGAATGGATCAGAGATATTATTGTAAGTATGGAAGAACAGCGGTGGTTACCATCACCCCTTCCCAATCGGTATATCCTTGTGAATATTCCTGGATATTACTTGAGAGCAGTATCTCATGGAGAGACGAATTTCTTTATGCCGATTATCACAGGAAAAGAATATACGAAGACACCTGTTTTCAATGCAAAAATGACACAGGTGGTCTTTAATCCGTCTTGGTATGTTCCCAATAGCATCATGGGAGAAATCCTTCCCAAGATGCAAAAAAGCCCCTCTTCATACGCTGGCAAGGGATACTATATGTCAAATGGCAGGATCATTCAAAGACCAGGAAATGCCAATGCTTTAGGAAAGATCAAGTTTTACATTGAAAATCCCTATGGGATCTATCTTCATGGAACACCTAGCGCTCATTTATTTGATAAAGCAACGCGCGCTTATAGTCATGGATGCATTCGCGTTCAAGATACCTATAAATTGGCTCAATTCGTTCTCAATGATCCGGACAAGTGGACTTTAAGTCGTGTGCGTGATGGGGCTTCAGGTACTCGGACAAACAAAGTCTCTTTGCCAACTCCTCTTCCCACGTTCGTTACTTATTCAACCGTATTTGAAGGTGAAAACGACCAAATGCATTTTGTCAAAGATACTTATGGCTTTGATGCAGCTATTTGGAAGGCACTTGAAAAGACCAGACGAAACTACTAAGAACGCAGGGGATGCCGAGTGACAAAAAGGAGATGCTGATGTCAAAACGCATTATCGTCTCCAACACTATTCAAGCGTTAGATGCAAGTTAAGATACACAAATGTTCCGTAAAAACTATACCTAGAGCATATTCATTACGGCGTGAGACTCCAACCAGATGATTGAGGGATATGAAGTAGACCCCGGTTCCATATGTTTCTTTTGGTCTTTTTTTTGCTCTTATAGAAAGGAGCTTCCCAAGGTTGCTCCCATCTTTTAGAGGGTGTCATTGTCCACCAGTTGTTCCCACGTGTCTGTGCGTTTGGTTGAACGTGAACGCCCCCTCTATAAACGGTTTGTGGTGTTGGATTATAGGCATTGGCGGTCAATAGAAAGCTTGAGCTTCCTACTAACCCAATAGTAATAATCCCAGAAAATAAAAGAAATGTGCGAAGCATATAAAACTCCCCCTCTAAAACTACTATATAAAATAAAAGATAAAAAAAAGTTAATAGGAAACATCGTTGCAAAAAAAATTGAGATATCTGTATAAGTCTCAAAAATTACGATGAGAGAGAAAATTTGGTTTGTCACGGCCTATACTTTGTTGACTCGTTTATTTCATCATTTGAGAAAAGATGCTAAGTATAAACAGGATTATACTGAATCGGAGTAAGGTTATTTTTCCCAGCTTTTAAAAATTAATAGAAAAGAGCTGGGGAATGTCCCAGCTCTTTGTATGTTGAGCCATTTTTGATTCGACTCAAAAGATCTATTTTGAATAAAAGGTTTTATCCTACCAATTCCATAGTTGAATGCTTGGCGCATTATAATAGCCTGGATAAGGGGCAACATAAGGGTCGATCCAAATACCACTAGGCCCCCAAAATCCACCGCCTCCATGATGCTTATGGTGATGCTTGTGGTGCCCATGATGATGTCCATGATGTTTACCATGATGGCCGTGATGTTTACCGTGGTGTCCATGATGTTTACCATGATGTTTTACGGGATATACTTGACCAGGATCAGATCCTTGTTGTGCTGTCGCTGGTGCATCAGCATGTGTTGTCGCGCCAAATGAAATAACAATGGCAAGAGCTGCTGCTGAAGATAATAGTGCTTTCATAAGACTCTCCTTTAGATGAGTTGTTTCACTATTATTGTATAGAAAAATAACTAAAAAATTATTAATTACAAAAGCATGCATAAACTATATAGATCAAAAAAGAGCTAGAAGTTAATACTAGCTCTTTTCGATTTAATCTTATGAATACGTCTTGGTTAAAAAATACTTATTGGACCAAGGCGAATTGCTGGTTCGTAATAACCAGGATAATATCCATATCCAGGAGCTACGACGACACCAGGGCCACCCCAACCCCAGCCGCCTCTACCATGCCAGTGATGATAGCCGTGATGATGGCCTACGTGTTGAACGTAAGCTGGGTCAGCACCTTGGGTTGCGGCTGAAGCCTCCATACTCGTCATTGTGCCTACAGATAGGACAAAAGCAAATGCCATAGCTGTTGATAATAATATTTTCATAATAACCTCCTTTTAGTATTTGCCATTATAAGTATACAATAAATAGAATTAATAATGTGTTAACGATAAATATTATCTCTTTAAATCATCAACCAGCGTGGTCTTCGGATTTCCTTCTAACGATCTGTAGATCGTTATATTCTCAAGAACGCGCATCACGTAATTGCGCGTTTCTCCATAGGGGATTAACTCGACCCAATCCACAATATCGACTTCGCCTTTACGCGGGTCGCCAAATGTATGAAGCCAGCGTTTGACAGGCTCATCCCCAGCATTATAAGCGGCAATTGTTAGAATGTAGGATGAATCGAATTTATCTAATAGTGTAGAGAGATGAGAAGAGCCCAAATGTAAGTTATGTGTAGGGTCATATAGTTTTCTTTCATGATGAGCGACACGTAATAGTTTTGCCACACGCGCAGCTGTTTTTGGCATGAGTTGCATTAAGCCGATAGCGCCCGCTGAACTTTGAGCTGTGGGGTTGAACCGGCTTTCTTGATAAGCAATGGACATGACCAGTGCTTTTTCTGGTATAATTTGCCCTCTTTGAGGAATTATACAAACGGGAAACGCTTTCTTCAAAGTAATTGGTTGTTCAAATCCTGCCTTTTTCGCGACCCAGACAACGTCATCTCTGGAATGTTGATGAGCAAGATCAAGAACAAATTCACGTTCATGCTTTGTTTTGACATTATCAGCTAGGTGGAATAAAAACTTTGTCACTTCGTGGCTTGCTGCATTGCCGAGGCCCTTGAGAATATGTACAGCTTTTACAAATTCATGTTGATTAAGCTTCTTTTTTATGTCAACTGGAACCTTAGACGCGACAGCAAGAACAGGATAAGGCTTGAGCCGAATTTTAGCGGCAGCTAATTGTCCATAATAGGTGGTTGGAAGTTGGGCTGCGCGCTTATACCAAGTTTGAGCTGTTGTTACCTGGCCTTTCGTTTCATAAGTTCGGCCAACCCAGTAGGCTGCTCGCGATCTACTCAGAGCGCTGTTCACATTGGCGTAAAGCTGTTCAAAATGTTTAGCAGCAGTGTTTGGTTTGTTAAGAAAACGCAATGTGAGCCAGCCACATAACCATTGAGCATTGGCGTAATTTTCCGTGCCGGGTTTTAGTTTATGCTTGCTGGCGATTTGATAAGCTTTGGCATATTTTTTCTCGGAAATCATTTCGCGAGCCACATAATTTTGCAAATCCCACCAATTTTCAGCTCGTCTGGACGAGATAGGAGCGGTGATTATAAGCTGTGCGGCAGCATCGAATGCTTTAGCTTTCTTATGGACTTTTGCTTTAGCAAAATAAATCCCTTCGGTTTTCAGTTGTTCCTTTGACAAGTGTGGTATGACGGACTTACCTTGAATTACCGCCATGCGAGCATGGGCGAGGTTTTGTGTGTTTTTGGGAACGTAGGACATAACTTTGCGCGCCTCAGCCCACTTTTCATCCCACAGTAAATTTTCGAGACGTTGGATGTGATCGTCCATTCCGAGGAGATTTCCAAAGGCTTGGAGGAACTGTTTTTCTTCTCCATCTGAAAAGTCGAGAACCAGCCAAGCTTCTTTAATAACACTTTTTGCTTTTGTTTGCTTTTCGGTTGCTAGAAGGGCTTTTCCATAGGCAATCACACTGGGTGCCGTTTGTGGTGGATATTTATTGAACCATTGTAGAAGTTCACGTTGGGAAGCTTGTGCGACAATAACTTCTTCCGCTTTGCAGCAGAGTTTTTCGTGTTGGGGCCAATGGGGATGTTTGTCCAAGAAAGCAATCAGTTCTTTTGCCGTAAACTGGGACGGATCTCTCAGAATTCCCAGCCAATATACGAGTTTGTCCGAGACAGGGCAATTGGCTGTAGGAATTCGACCTTGTTTGTTAATTTGGGCTATGAGTGCATCTTTGCAATTGCGCAGTTCTTGTTGATGATCAGATGCATATGCATATGTGTTTAAGCAGAGAAAAAGACAGAATGCCTTGTAGAGTCTTTGAATTCCAGGTATTGTCATGACTAATCTTTCTCTTCAAAAGGACTGTAAATGTTTAAAGGAGTTTATACAGCCATCATTACACCATTCCATGACGGTCGGGTAGATGGAAAAAAATTAGAAGAGCTTGTGTCACGTCAAGTTGAGGCAGGCGTTCAGGGGATTGTTCCTTGCGGGACAACTGGCGAATCTCTTTTGCTTTCTCCTGAGGAACAGAAATATATTATCGACGTCTGTAAATCTGTTTGTGGCGATTCCATTCAGGTTATTCCTGGAACTGGGCGTCTAACAACATCAGAGACTATTGAACTCTCGCGTCAGGCCGAAAAAACCCACGTTGACGGTGTCCTTATCATGACGCCATGGTATCTGAGACCTTCGCAAGAGAGTCTTGTTCATTATTATCAACAAATTGATCAGGCTATCGGTATTCCATTTATCCTGTACAATAATCCCGTCCGCACTGGCGTAAATATTACCTTTGAATCTCTTAAAATGTTAAATGAATGTCGAAATTTTCGTGGGTATAAAGAATCAGGTTCCGACTTTGCTCAAATAGCCAAATTAAAAGATTACTACCAAGATCGCCTCAGAGTCTTCGCTGGAAATGACGATGTTTTAGCGGCCCATTTAGGAATGGGTGCTGATGGCGGTATACTCTCTGCAGCCAATGCAATACCTCAATATTTTGTGGGTATTGTCAAAGCTTGGGAGGATGGAAACCTTTCTTTATTCAAGAAGAGGTGGGCAGAATTATTCCCCTTGCTTTCCGCACTGTCACAAGAGTGTAATCCTTTACCAAGCCGTTACATGATGGAGCTTCTCTACGGTGTTTCCCCCGAAATGCGCTTGCCTTTTCTTCCACTCAAAGACTCAACGAAACGAGACATTGAAACGGCCCTTCAGAACCTTGGATTGTGGGAGCCCTTAGCTTCAGTGAGGGAGAGATGACGACCGGGAAAAAAGTGGTTGCTCTGAATAAAAGAGCCCGCTTTGACTATTTTATCGAAGAAACCTTTGAAGCCGGCATTGTTCTTTTTGGCAGTGAAGTTAAATCTTTGCGAGCAGGGAAGGGGAGTATCGTCGAATCCTATGCGACCGATGATGGAGAAGAACTTTTTTTAATTAATTCTTTTATTCCTGAATATTATGAAGCCAATCGCTTTAACCACGAACCTAAAAGGCCTCGTAAACTTCTTCTAAGACGGCGTGAGATGAATAAAATCATTGGCGCATTAAGGAAGAAGGGGAAGACACTCGTACCTCTCTCCATCTATTTTAACGACCGTGGGTTGGCAAAAGTTGAAATTGGTTTGGCGGTGGGAAAACAAAAGCAAGACAAACGTTCGACAGAAAAAAAGCGGGACTGGGAGCGGGAAAAGGGCCGCCTCATACGCGATAAAGGGTGAGGGAAACATCCCGTCAGCCTACACTGGTCATTTCACTTAGCATGTTAGAAAGCGACTTTGTATAAGGTCAATAAAAGAAAACCTTATAATCATAACATGGAAATTCTTTCATTTTTAAAACATTTTTAATTAATTGTTTGACTTTTGTTAAGGAATAGGTCTTTAAGATGGAACGTAAATGATGAAGGCTATGGAAATTCATGCCGTTTAAAAAACTGGGACTTAGTGATAAGACTTTAAAAGCGATTGAGGAAGTTGGTTATGAGTCACCAACCCCTATTCAAGAAAAGACGATACCTCTGCTTCGAGAAGGCAAAGATGTTGTCGCTTTAGCTCAAACAGGATCGGGCAAAACTGCCTCTTTTATACTTCCTTTGCTTGATATGCTTAGTCGGGGGCGTGCAAAGGCCCGTATGCCTCGTTCATTGATTATGGAACCCACACGAGAGCTTGCTGCTCAAGTTGCTGAAGATTTTGCGACCTATGGAAAGCACCATAATTTTACGGTGGCGCTCCTTATTGGGGGTGAGTCTTTTGTAGACCAAGAGAAGAAGCTCACAAAAGGGGTAGATGTTCTGATTGCAACGCCTGGACGTCTAATAGATCTTCATGAAAGAGGGAAGATTCTTTTGAATGATGTCAAAATGTTTGTTATTGATGAAGCGGACCGAATGTTGGATATGGGATTTATTCCTGACATTGAAAAAATCGCATCCATCCTTCCGTCTCACCAAACGGCATTGTTTTCAGCGACAATGCCTCCGGCGATACGTCACTTAACCCAAAAGTTTCTTAAGTATCCTGAAGAAATCACTATTTCCCAGCCAACAAAGGCAGCAGAGAGTATTGATCAGTTCATTGTCCGTGTTCATGAAAAGAGCAAGAGAGAAGCCTTGAGAAGAATCTTAAGACAGGAAAGGCTCAGCCAGGTCATCGTATTTTGCAATCGCAAAAGAGAAGTTGATATTGTTTTTAATTCAATGAAAAGGCATGGATTTAAAACAGGTGCTTTTCATGGAGATCTAAGTCAAGCAGAGCGCAATAAAACACTCAAAGCCTTCAAAGAGGGAGAGATTGACATTTTAGTTGCAAGTGATGTTGCTGCGCGAGGACTAGATGTTGAGAGCCTTTCTGCAGTCATTAATTTTCATGTGCCCAATAATGTTGAAGATTATATCCATCGTATTGGACGCACTGGTCGTGCTGGTAAAACGGGCAAGGCGTTTACTCTGGTCTCACCCCATGAAGAAAAAAACTTGAAAGCGATTGTTGCTAACCTAAAAAAGACCATTCAGGATTATCCTTACAAAGAAGAGGATAAAAAAGAAATGCCCTCAAAAAATGTTAAGCCAATGCCGCACCAGAGAGAACAAGAAACTCATGAGAAGGTGGTTGGATTTGGTTCCGAAATTCCTGCCTTTATGAGGGAAAAATAAGAATATTAACTAATCATTAATAATACATCCTGTAAACTATAACCGTTCAATACACAGCATAGGAGACAGTGATGAACAATTTGACACTCGGAATTTTCTATACAGTAGCCATGCTTGTTGGCATTCAGAGTTGCTATGCTGGATGTGGACCAAAATCACATGGGCCTGAAAAGGTGAGTACAGGAAAGTCTGCAGTGGACACAGGAAGCTGCCCGATTGATTTGAATCTCGCATCTTTAACAGAAGATCTACCATCTGAAGATTAAGGAATGATGGATTCCCTTCTGCGCGGGAATGACAAAGAAGTCTGGGTTAACTATGTCAGAAAATTAATCTTATCCTTGCCCATCAACGTGTCATCCCCGTGAAAGCGGGGATCCATGTTTCAGCTATTTCAGTCAATACCTCCACCAGAGGTGGAGGTATGTAACGCTTCTCTTGGACCACTCAAAGTGGTTTTTTTAAATTAAGTTTCGCTTATGCATATCATCTCCTGTTTTCTTTGTCATTCCCTGCTGTAGCGGGAATCCAGGAGAAAAGTTGATAG
>CAYRHD010000027.1:0-22861 GCA_964424065.1 uncultured Alphaproteobacteria bacterium | reverse complement strand
GGTGAGCTTGTTGCACACCTTCTGCGGACCTACGACTATACTGTCAGCTATAAAGCTGTTCATGCCTTACGAGGAAAGCATATCCGAGCAGAGCCTATTGCGGCACTCTATGAAAGAGGAAGAGTCATGCATGCCCCTCACCTCAATAAATTAGAAGAGCAAATGTACAACTATATTCCTGGAGAAAGTAAACAGTCTCCTGATCGCTTAGATGCACTCGTCTGGGCTTTAACAGAGTTAATGTTAAAGCCACTGTCAACTCCTGGCATAAA
Source organism: uncultured Alphaproteobacteria bacterium (assembly GCA_964424065.1). Lineage (GTDB taxonomy): Bacteria > Pseudomonadota > Alphaproteobacteria > UBA9655 > UBA9655 > UBA9655. Next base: position 22,589 of record CAYRHD010000027.1, on the reverse strand, counting down.
CTTGTGTTAAAACTTTATTGAGGAAGATCCTTAATGGCATCAACCCATTTCATTGTTGTAACCGATTCAAATTTATTATCCTTCCAGATTTGGGCAGTTGTATCCATTGTACCGAGGAGAGGTTGGTCTGGAAATTCTTTATATGCTTTTGCAAGCTGTTGGTCAGGAGGGTTCACGATCATTAATGTACTGTCTAAACGATACTTAGTACCGATAACAGAAAAGAACTGATCATAAATTTTTCCACTTTGTGCATCAATAATCCAATTTTGTATACATTGGGTGCCACAACCGATCTCAACAACTGTATAGCGACCCGCAAAGTTTGGACCTTTCTTAGCGCCTTCAGCTAACTTCGTACTATAGGTTGCTGCCCCTTTATAGCTTGTAAGATCCACAGATGCTGGTGCTTCAGTGTAAATATCACTCTTAGGAATGAGGTAATCAGTAAATTTCGGCAAATCTGCTTGTGCAGCTCCAGTCATAAAAACCGCTGAAGATAACAGAGCAAGGTGGTTAAGTTTCATTTTTTTCTCCATTTGTTATAATGACATTATAATGAAAAATGACTAAATATCAATAACAAGTCCGTCATAAGCGGGCTCAACACCCGGAGGAAGCTCCCGAACAAGGCTTTCATAATCCAAGTTAAAGTTCATATGCGTAAGGATGGCTCGTTTTGGTTTAACCCGCTCAATCCATTTTAAGGTCTGTTCCAGATGGGAGTGACTTGGACGCGGTTCACGATCGATACAATCAACAACCCAAACGTCTATACCTTCAAGTACTTCAAATGCGCGTTCATTTAGGTCAACGACATCCGTTGAATAGGCCATGTTATCAAAACGATACCCGACACTTTTCAAATAGCCATGCTCTTGTTCGAAAGGTGTAACTTTTATATTTCCGATCATCATCGGATTTTCCATGACATGAGCCGTTAGAAAGGCTCGATATAGATCTGGTTTTTCCTCATCCGATGGAAATGCATAGTAAAAGCGACGTTTAATCGAGTTGATCGTATGAACATCACTATAGATAGGGGTTGGTTTTTGTGTGGCATATGTGAACGGTCGCAGGTCATTGATGCCATGAGTATGGTCCGCATGATCATGCGTGTAGAGGACGGCTGTGGGCAACCCAAGTCCTTCGCGTAACCATTGAGTGCGTAAATCAGGAGATGTATCCACAATTAAGGTAGTTTCCTCTTTTTCAACGGCAATGGAGGCGCGGGTTCGAATATTCCTTGGATTTCTTGGGTCACATTGACCCCATAGACCCGTTAATAGGGGAATACCTTCCGATGAACCGCACCCTAGTATTGTTACACGCATGAGAGCTCTACCTTGTTAAATAACGTCACGAAATTTTGAGTTGTTTGTTCACAAATTTCGTCCACTGTAACATCTTTTAGTTCTGCTAAACGTTTCGCCGTTTCCACAATATAGGCTGGCTGATTAGGTTTTCCTCTGTAGGGTTCAGGCGCCAAAAAGGGAGAATCTGTTTCCAGAAGCAGCCTATCGAGTGGAACTTCTTTGATAATATCTCTCAAATTTTCAGCTTTTCGAAATGTCATAATACCGGATATAGAAATATAGAAACCCAGCTCAAGAGCCTGGTCTCGAAGCCAAGCTGTCCCTGTAAAGCAATGTATGACACCTCTAGCCTTTGAGTTTTTTAGAAGGGTAATCGTATCTTCTTCTGCATCACGCGTATGAACAATCAAAGGAAGATTGGCTTGAACTGATGCTTCAATATGAGCTTGAAATGCTAACTTTTGACTTTCGATAGAACTGTTTTTATAAAAATAATCAAGCCCTGTTTCTCCATAAGCAACTACCTTTCGGTGATGACCTGCTTCTAATAAAAGATTCATGAAGTTGATGTTCTCACTTACAGATTCAGCTTCGTGGGGGTGAACTCCAACAGAAGCAAAGATATCAGCGTGACTTTCAGCAATAGATGTTACAATTGGAATATTGTCTAAATCTGTTCCTATTGTTAGAAACGCCTTAACACCTACATCATTCGCGCGTTGAAGGGTTCCCTGTAAATCACTATACATAGGCTCATAATTAAGATGGCAGTGGCTATCGACAATAAACATCTGGCTTTCTTTCGTTAGATTGTTTATATAGTATAGGTAAAAATCATATCCTAAAAGGCCTTAATATGTTTCGAACCTTCCTAATCTTCATGTTTGCTACAACACCCTTGTTTGCGGAAGAACAGCCACAAGCAGTTATCACCACAACGGTTAAAGAAATGTGCTTGAATCCCTGTGTGAGTGGGGTTGGTACATTTACACCTTATAACGATGTCATGTTAAAAGCGCAAATAGATGGTAAGGTTGAAAGCGTTGAATTCCGTGAGGGTGAAAACACTAAACCTGATCGCATTCTTTTTAAACTCGTCAATATTGAGCAAAAGGCAAATGTAAAAAAAGCTGAAGCGAAGCTCAGTCTTAGTAAAAGTAAACTAAATCGCAAAGAACTCATATTTAAAAAGGGCTTCCTGCCACCTCAAGAACTCGAATCCATTCGTGCAGAGGTTAAAGAGCAAGAAGCCGAAGTGACTTTGGCAAAAGAAGAACTTGAGAAAACAATCATCCGAGCTCCTTTTGAAGGGGTGCTCTCAGAACGACAAGTTTGTAAGGGGGCTTTCGTGAGTGAGGGCGATGAACTGGTAAGATTACAGGATTTAGATCCCATTCGTTTAATCTTTGACGTCCCTCAAAAAGATATTCCTTTTATCAAAGAGGGTGACCCCATCAATGCAACAACAGATGTTTATCCATCCAAAACATTTGAAGGAATCGTGGAGGCAATCGAGCCTGCTGTAAATGAAAAAACCAGATCCGTTACGGTTTATGCCACGTTCGCTAATAAGCAGGAGAAACTCCTCCCCGGAATGTATGGAAACGCGAAATTAAAAGTATCAACAAACTCATCTACAACACTTTATATTCCTGAACAAGCTCTTGTCATACGTCCAGACGGCGTGTTCGTATACAAAAATGTTGAAAAAAAGGCTGTCCTTACTCCAATCACAATTGGACAACGCTTGCAAGATATGGCTGAAATCTTAACAGGCTTACAACTTAATGATGAAATTGTCCTTGATGGACAAGATAAACTGAACGATGGTACGCCTATCACCATAGGACAACCATCCTAATAAAAAACGCATCTAACGGAATCTATAACAAATGCTTATTACAGATTTTGCTATTAAACGACCTGTATTTTCCATCGCCTTAAGCGTGATGATCATAATTGTTGGCTTGATGTCATATCTGAATCTTAGTCTTCAACAATACCCTGAGGTCGAAGAACCTGTTATTAATGTCGAAACGGCCTATCAAGGTGCTGGCGCTACGATTATTGAATCAAAGGTAACTCGTAAATTGGAGGATGGTCTATCAGGTCTTCCTGGTCTTGATTACATGGAGTCATCCAGTAAGACTGGCAAAAGCACGATCACTCTATTTTTCAAATCTGGAGTTACTCTCTCGGATGCGGCATCCGATGTACGGGAACGTATTGCACAAGTTCGTGATGATCTACCTGAAGATACGAAAGACCCAAAAGTAGTCAAGAGTACGTCCTCCAAAGACCCTTTTATGTTCATTATCTTAACAAGTAAAAATCATGATGAACTCCAGTTGTTCGATTACGCTGAACGTAATCTGAAAGGCAATATAGAATCCTTACCTGGCGTAGGAAGCGTTGTCATTTATGGCAATGAAATGACGATGCAAATTCAACTAAATCGTGAAAAAATGAAGGCCTATAACCTTGCTGTCACGGATATTCTTGATCTCTTAGAGGAAGATACCCAGGAACTGCCTTCAGGAAACATTGTAAAAGGCAAACGACATGTCAATATCATAACCGACGCGGGGCTCAACTCGCCTGAAGAGATGGGAGAGCTTGTCGTATCTAATGATGATACGCATGTTATTCACTTGAAGGATATAGCTGAAATTACTCTCGGAAAAGATACAGCTGAGGATGAATGGATCCCTCGATTTAACAAAAAGCCTGCTGTATTTATGGGAATCAAAAAGTTAGCTGGCGGTAATATGCTTTCAATCTCAGACTCTGTCGAAGATTATATCGAAAAGATCGATCCAACTCTTCCCGAGGGGATGCATTTAGAGGTGGGCTATAACTTTGCAATGTTTGTGAAAGCCTCTATCAAAGCTGTCAACATGACAATCTTTGAAGCTATTGTTTTGGTTTTGTTGATCATATTCCTCTTTCTCCATTCACCGAGAGCTGCCTTCATTCCTTTGTTAACTATACCAGTATCTCTTATTGGTTCTTTTGCGTTTTTGTATGCATTTAACTGTTCTATAAATACTATTACTCTTTTGGCCATGGTGCTTGCCATCGGATTGGTCGTTGACGATGCCATCGTTATTCTTGAGAATATACACCGACACATTGAAGAAGGCATGAAACCGTTTGAGGCTGCCATAAAGGGAAGCAGAGAGGTTGGTTTTGCTGTCATTGCTATGACACTCACCCTTGCCAGCGTATACGCACCTATTGCCTTTATTCAGGGGTTGATAGGAAAGCTTTTCTCTGAGTTTGCTGTTTCACTTGCTGGTGCTGTCCTCATCTCTGGACTAGTGGCTCTAACACTATCGCCCATGATGTGTTCCAAGCTACTTAAATCCAAAAAACAAGAACAATTAAATCGTTATTCAAAAGCTATTGAGAACTTTCTAGCCTTACTAGAAATAAAATATCAGAACTGCTTAGCAAAGGTACTTGGCTATCCGAAAGTTCTCGCTGGCATTCTTGTTGTCATTCTAGTCACCGCCGTCACTCTTTTTTATAAAATCCCATCTGAACTTGCACCACAAGAAGATCAATCTATCCTCTTTGCATGGGTTCAAGGCCCAGAGGGAGCAACACTTGAGTACATGTCTCCCTATGCTCTTAAACTTGAGGAGGTTTTAACATCCGTCCCTGAGTACACTGGTGTTTGGACGGCAACAGAAAGATCTGGCATATTTGGAGGCATCACCCTCAAGCCATGGAGTCAAAGAACCCGCAGCCAGTCTGACATTATCAACGAACTAAGGAAAACAACGCGCTCTATACCTGGCGCACAGGTCTCCATATTTCCTATGAAGAACATTCTTTCAGGTGGCCAGTCCGGTTTCCAAATGGCCGTCAAAACTTCAGGCTCATATGTAGATCTTGAAAAAAACATGGATAAGCTTATTAAAAACCTGAAACAGTCTGCATGTTTTGAATCGGTAAATCATGACCTTTTGCTTGGTACGCCACAAATCAACGTTGACATTGACCGTAATAAAGCGGCTCTCTTGGGCGTCAAGGTGAAAGATATTGCACGCACTCTCGAAGTCATGTTGAGTGGAAGTCGCTCTACAACATTTGAACATGGTAGCAAGCACTATGATGTTGTTCTGCAAACTCATCGTGATTTCAAAAAAGGATTTAGCGATATAGAAAACTTTTTTGTTAAAGCTGAAAGAAACTTTGAAGACTCTATGCCTGAAGAAGACCTTGTTCCTATTAAAAATCTCGTGACTATACAAGAAATTGCGATCCCCGCTGATCTCAAGCATATTAATAAAATGCGAAAGGCAACTATTGAAGCAGATCTCAATCCTGGCTGTAGCACAGGACAAGCTCTTGAAATTGTTGAAACAGCTATTCAACAAGAACTTCCTCCATCGTACCAATCAGAGGCCATTGGTACATTGAGAAAATTTATGGAATCTCAAGGGCAAATGGTGATCTTGTTTGTGGCAGCCCTTCTCTTTATTTACCTTGTTTTAGCCATACAATTTGAAAGCTTTATAGACCCATTGCTAATTATGGTTACTGTTCCTTTATCCATTACAGGTGCGTTGCTGGCTTTGTATCTTACGGGTGGAACCATGAATATCTTCAGCCAAGTGGGCTTAGTCACTCTTATTGGGTTAATTACAAAGCATGGTATATTGATTGTTGAGTTTGCAAACAAACAGCAGCTGCAAGGTCTCTCAGTTTATGAGGCTATCTCGAAAGCCACTTCGCTCCGCTTACGTCCCATTCTTATGACAACCGGCGCTATGGTATTAGGAGCAATCCCATTAGCTCTTGCAACAGGTGCTGGTGCGGAAAGTCGTCAGCAAATTGGGTGGGTTCTCGTCGGAGGCCTTCTAGGAGGAACGATATTTACGCTCTTTGCTGTACCCTTCATCTATACAGTCGTAAAAAGTTTTATCCAGAAAAAGACTTGAATCTATTATTTCTTACTCACCCTATTTGGTAGAAATAAGCAGCTGCCTTTAAACGGTTGTTACCCATCGCTAATTAATGTAAGATTAACAAACTGTTAATTGTGCGGAGATTTTGTGTCATCCGAAGTTAACATAACAAGAAAAGACTTATGGTGATTAGGTGAATAAAGAAGCACTCACATATAATTCATCCATCCTTGACAAGTTCCATACGATTTGCGGGACACTTTTCGTCAACTCTTGTATTAGCTCATTTCGTTATTTTCGCGTCTTTGATGACGGCTCATTTATTAATTTAAGTTCAGATCATAACTGGTTAGTAGATCGCATTGAAAAAATTCCTAACAATGGTAATTGTTTTCACAAGCCTTTATGCGATGCAACAGAAGACAAGGCTACGTTTTATTTGTGGGATAACAACGCCAAAGATCCGGTTCTTGACTTAATGAAAGCATATAATATATCTAATGGTATTAGTGCTTATAAAAGAAAAGGAAGTTCAGTTGAAGCATGGTCTTTTGGGGCAACAAACCAAGATACTTTTGCTGGAAACTTTTATATAAACAACATGGAATTTTTGAAGTCATTTATTAACCATTTTAATATAGCTGGCGCCCAACTTGTTGATTCGGCAAAGCGTGCATTTTTTACGGATTCAGCCATGGTAAAACCCTTTAAAAATGATAACGAATCAATTAATTCGTTTGCTTTGAATCCTTTTGGCAGCAAAAATATTCACCTATCGCAGAGAGAATTCCAGTGTCTGAAGTTGATTAGCAAGGGAAGAACAGCTAAGGAAATTGCGATCGACTTACATATTTCCCCAAGAACTGTGGAAACTTACATTCACAGCATCAAGACAAAACTTGGCGTTAACACAAAGAGTCAAGCAAGTGATTTCTTCTGGCAGCATTGCATGGAAATGCACAATGTTGAAACAAGGCAAATGTTAGGGGCATAACATGCATTTAAACTATACACCTAATAGTCCCACAGACCCCCATTCCGTCACTGTTCCGACTCTAAATCAAATGGGCTACATGTTCAAAGATCTAACAGAATATGACCATGACTTTATTTCGTTTAGTGAAAAAAGTCATGGCCCTGTTCTCGAACTGGGTGCAGCCTTTGGCTATACCACTCTCAAGGTTGCGGACAAAGGTATTCCTATTACGGCTAATGATCTTGACCCGAACCATCTCAGAGAATTAAGAAACAATGCAACAATAGAGCAATCACCTTACCTTACTCTCAAACCGGGTCGTTTCCCAAGTAACCTTGATTTCCCTTCTCATACCTTCACAGCAATTCTATCTTCTAATATGTTTCATTATCTTACGGGAGATGAAATAGAGGAAGGGATTCTCAACATGTATTCCTGGTTAAAACCGGGTGGGAAAGCTTTCGTTATCACAGCCTCGCCCTATGCCTTCCTTTGGCAAGAATTTATTCCTCTGTTTGAAGAGCGACATCGCCAGGGCATGAAATGGCCAGGATATACAGCTGATCTATCCATTTTTAAAAACAACAAACGTTTCCCTCAAATACCAAAGTTTATACATTTCCTTAACATAGATATTCTCTCTCGTGCCTTTTCAAAACTAGGCTTCATTATCGAAAAATCAGGGTACTGCCCGCGTTCTTCATGGCCCATAGACTTTCAACTCGATGGCCGTGAAAGTGTTGGATTGATTGCAGTAAAACCCGACAAACCCTAACAAAACGGATTTAATCATGCTTCAATTAGAAAATCTAAAATCAAAAGTTCAGGACTCTACAAATTTTGTAGAAAATCACTTCAAAGATCTCGCACACAAATTTGATTTTAATTTTTTTGTATACATAAAGATATATAATGACGGTCGCATTGAAAGATATTGTAACCATTTGGACTGGTCAAAAGTATACTATACACGTCGCCTTTTCAATGAGTCTGGTTTTTATAAAAAACATATTGAAAATCTTCCGCCGGACACGGAACAATTCTTTTTATGGGAGACTCTCAAAAATGAGAGTATTTACAAAGAATTCTTCCGAGAAAACATCTGGCACGGGCTCTCGTCTTATAAGAAATGTGATGATCATATAGAAAGCTACAGTTTTGCAGCTGATCCAGTTAATTCCGACGTATATGCGGTTTACTTTAATCACCTCGAGGAACTCAAGAATTACGTCATTGATTTCAAAAAAGCTCTCTCTCGTTATGATTCCAAATCGCCTTATATTATCACTTCTAAACTGCGACCAACTGACTATATGTAGACCATTAGGATATATATGAAAATTATGAATAGAGATCGAGTGCTTACACAGAAGAGCTCTCTTTGGAGAAACCTGCCCTCTTCGATTCCACTGCTTCTAGGTAATTTTCTCGAAATCTTAGAATTCGCCCTATTTGGTATATTTTCAGGCATCTTTTCCCGTGTATTTTTTCAAGACATTAAACAGGGCATGATCTATAGCTTAGCAATCTTTGCCGCTGGCTTTTTAGCAAGACCCATCGGAGGCATCATTTTTGGTCACATTGGGGATCGTTATGGGCGTCGTCTGGCCCTTGTCTTATCTATCTCCGCTATGTCATCAGCGACTCTATCTATTGGATTCTTACCTGATCCAGCCTACATTGGTCTCGCTGCCCCCTTCTTGCTTCTGTTCTTCAGGATTATTCAAGGCATCTCTTGTGGAGGTGAATATACAGGCATCAGCATCTTTATGTATGAAAACTATCCCCAAACCCGAGGAACAGCTTGTGCATTTTCATCATCTTCTGGAATGTGCGGAGTTCTTCTTGGTATAACACTTAGCATATTAACCCAACACTATACTTCTTTTGAATGGAGTTGGCGTCTGCCCTTCTTGATCAGTGGAAGTTTGAGCTTAGTCATACTTTACCTTCGCCGCATGTATTTGGATAGCGAAAGCTTTACAAAGGTCGTTCAAGAAGCCCCATCCTACCCTTTCATTGAGGTTCTCAAACGTTATATACTTCCTGTCATATCCGTATTCTGTGTGGGGGCTTGCAATGGCGTTTTGTATATTGCGCTCATTATTTATTTCAATGTCTATCTGACCCAGTATAACAATTTGACACTTGTTCAAGCTCTTGGCGTTAACTTCATGGCTGTCCTTAGTAGTTTGTTCGGATCCTTCAGCATTGGGTATCTAAAGGATCGCTTTAATCTTCCAATTTATGGACTTGTTTCTGTACTCGCTACAGTGATGCTCTTAATCTCGCCCCATATTTTTTCACTACTTCTTTCAAAATCAATGAACGAGATCATTTTGGGTGAAATCATCACAGGCCTTTTAGCGGGCTCATTTTCAGTTTGTTGCACAATCTTTATGTGCCAGGTCTTCCCTCGTGAAATCCGCTATTCAGGTGTTTCACTGGGGTATACACTTGGGACCAGTATTGTTGGGGGAACAACACCTGTGATCTGTCAGCTTTTGATTGAATATTACGACAATGTGACCCTGCCATCTGTCTATTTTCAACTGGCTGCGGGCCTTGCTTTGCTGGGTTGTGGCTTATCCTACCTATCGACCACTTCCAACATATTTTCACTCACTTTTCCCACATTGAAAAAGTAAGAATGCTTTCTATTCAAAACGCTTCAAAGCACATGCATTGAGGCGTTTTCTGTTCTTCTATGATACCGAGATAATTACATTTCGAGTATCTGGCTTAAATGCAACGGTTGTTGTTCCTGCTGCTTGGGTCACGTTTTGTGTCAAGAAAACGCCCCGCTAACAATAGCGAGGCGCTTTAAAAATACACATAAAACCTTAGCTAGCAGCCGGTCGCGAATTTAATAGACTTTGAAGATATGCAGTGGCTTCTTTTTTAGCTACAGCGTTTTGATTTACATATGTAAGAAGATTTTGTGTCAGGTCTCTTAATTTATTAACCTGAAAGCCTGGTTTATATAGAACATGTTGTTGTCCATTTATAACTACTGGAGTAACGACACCGTGTAAAAGCCGTGCCGAACCTGGACTTATGAGGAATCCAGTATAGCTTTTACCATCTATTTTAAATTGCATATATGGAAAGGATGCGCCAGCAAACATCATCTCATGCCTTTCTATGGGAATTGGCTTTTTATCGCTTGTTTGGTTACCTTTGAGTTTTGCAAGAACTGTTTGGGCTTCTTGTTCGGAGACTAAGGACGCATCAATATATTTCTGCAACGCATCAATCTTTGAAAGCAATGCTTTATCATCAAAGTTTGAACTAAAGACGAAAATTTGCTTGTCGTCATTTGTTTGTGCAATAGTATTGCCAAGCAGCTTTCTTGCCAAAGGGATATTGGTAAGTGCATATGTTTTGTATCCAGTTCCATTCCTTGTCAATTCCATACCCATTGAAGGCTTCATGGCCTCAAGAGTAACCCCACCAAGAGCAGCCAACGAGTCAGCTGACGTTGTTCCAGCTGTCACTGCATTCACAGCAGACATTGTGAATAGTGAAGCAACGGATGTTGCTGTTAAAATAAATTTGCGCATGTATTTTCCTCCATGTTTTTGGACGTAAGTGTCTATATGGATCATACGATCCATGCTTCATGAACATATCATACAATAGTTAACAGAATGCTAACAATTCCTTTATATTGTTTGTGTTGTAGGCGTGTAATATAAATAAAACCCGCCACTTTTTGAAGTGACGGGCTTTTCTCCCCTACTCAAACAATTTTAGCGCTGAGATGCCGTTCTAGGTAGTGGTGGAGTGATTGTATGATCTTCGGAAGAGTCACGGAGGACGTATCCACGACCCCAGACGGTTTCGATGTAGTTTTCACCACCCAGAGTGTCGCATAGTTTTTTACGAAGCTTACAAATAAAGACATCGATAATTTTTAGTTCAGGTTCATCGATCCCACCGTAGAGGTGATTGAGAAACATTTCTTTCGTAAGCGTCGACCCTTTACGTAATGAAAGGAGCTCAATAATGGCATATTCTTTACCTGTCAGCCTTATGGGTCTTCCATCAATCTCTACAGTTCTAGCTTGAAGATTAACAACCAGGCGACCAGTACGAATGATAGACTCTGCATGTCCTTTGGAACGGCGAATGATCGCTTGCACGCGAGCCGTTAATTCATTTTTATTAAATGGCTTGGTCAAATAGTCGTCAGCACCAAAACCCAATCCTTTAACTTTGTCAGAGATCTCACTTAGTCCCGATAAGATAAGAATAGGTGTTAAGATGTTGGCTGCGCGTAAACGTCTGAGGACTTCGTAACCATCCATGTCTGGCAGCATAAGGTCTAGGATTATAAGATCATAATCATAAAGTTTACCGATTTCGATGCCGTCTTCACCCAAATCGGTTGTATCAACAACAAATCCCTCAGCACGTAGTGTTAGCTCAACGGTCTTAGCTGTTGATGTATCATCTTCGACAAGCAGTATTCTCATGATATCCCCTCCCTGTAGGGTATTTTGTTATTAATTTAGACAAAAGATTAAGCGCTATTAATTAACTTTTAGCAAGAATTTGGTTAATTTTGCGTTAATTTTTTGAACTTAGATGAAATATGTATCTTTTCAGCATCTTTTCAATAAGTTACGACTCATACTTTTTGATTTCCCATTCTCTTGCTATGATGATGTGAAGAAATTAGGCTCAAAAATTTGACAAATCTTAATTTTGTATTAAACTTTAAACTAACCTACTTCCAGTAGGGTAACCTAGATAAAGGAGGCGTCTAAATGTCCGTTTCCAGCCATGTATTAAGTCTTAAGCGTAAATATGACCACGTCAATCAATTGATTACAGAAGAATTGAATAGGCCAGTTCCTGATTCAATTCTTCTTTATACTCTCAAGCTTAAACGTCTTCGTATAAAGGAAGAAATTCATAGCTCAAGATAAATGAATTGATTATCTTCCAATAATAAAGCCTGCCATCTTGGCGGGCTTTGCTTCTGGTCCTCTACATTCTATTAGTCCTGTTCCACATGCACCATGGCATTGTGCCATGTAATAGTTCTCTTTGATGTTATGGCATGCTCTTATACATCCCTGATGGGAACGGGTACAAACATCATCACTACCTTTTACAGAGTTTGAAAATGTATAGAAAACAAGTGCAACTTGTAAGGAAATGAGTATTTTCTTTGTCATTTTTTCACATATTGTTGTTGTTGTTTCGATCATCATCCCTGAAATATCTTAAAAAAGGGTTAAGGAAAAAGTACCCACAGGAATACTATAGGTATTTTTTACGGGTAGTTTATCCCCATCGCCTAGGATAGTGTTTTGACGTTGTCAGGTTTATTCATTGTAATGTTTCGTTGTGTGATGATGTTTTTGTTTGTTCAATTTGAGCGCTACCCCCTCTATAGCGCTCACAATAGGTTGCTGTGGAAGCATTCTCACTTCTGATATCTCCAGCAACCTATTTTTTTATAATCATGTAATTACTATAGCTGACGTAAAATATTTGCAGCCTCGATGGCCCCATAAGTTAAAATACAACTCGCTCCAGCTCTTTTAAAGGCAATGAGGGTTTCAAGGAGGGCTGCTTCATAATCAATCAACCCTTGCTCGGCGACTAACCTTAGCATGGTATACTCACCACTAATTTGAAAAGCAAAAATAGGCAGCGAGAAAGCTTCTTTTAAACGATAGATAATATCTAGGTATGCAAGTCCTGGCTTGACCATCAGCATATCTGCGCCTTCCATAATATCTTGCGCGCCTTCTCGGAGCGCTTCTAGGGCATTGGCTGGGTCCATTTGGTATGTCCTTTTATCGGCTTTTCCAAGGGCTGAGATAGAGCCAAGAGCCTTGCGGTATGGTCCATAAAAGTGTGACGCATATTTCGCTGAATACGCCAATATCTGCACATGAGAGTGACCATTATCATCCAGAATTTGACGTATGGCCCCTACTCTGCCATCCATCATATCAGATGGTGCTATGATATCTACACCCGCTTCCGCTAAGTTAAGTGACATCCTTTGTAAGACGACTAGTGTTTCGTCGTTCGCAACTTGACCATCTCTCACAAGTCCATCATGTCCATGGGTTGTATATAGGTCGAGAGCAACATCAGCGATAACGCCCAACTCTGGCACTTCCTTTTTCAAAATCCGAACGGCTTGACAAAGCAGGTTATCCGGATTACAGGATTCTTTTCCTTTCTCACACTTAAGGGCTGAATCCGTATAAGGAAAAAGAATAACCGCTCGAATTCCTAGTGCTCTGGCATGTTTGCATTGGTTTATAAGTTCCGTTAAAGTATGGCGAAAGACACCTGGCATAGCTGGAATATCTTTAGAGATACTCGAGTCTCGGATAAATAGAGGTAGTACAAGATCTTTAACAGAAAGCTGAGTTTCAGCAACTAAATCCCTGCACCAAGGTTCTTGTCTAGTTCTTCTCAAACGTGATTGGGGAAAATTAGCAATAAGTGTCTTCATAGGTGCCTCCAATACAATATTGTTTGATTAGTACAAAAGCCGGATGGGGTCAAGGTAGATGCTTGGTCAAATATTGCGCAATGGCGAACCATAGAGAGCTTTAACTCTCATCTGATGATAAATCATTCTTCAATGATTATTTAGTTTTCCTCTTCTTGTTATTCTAGATAGGTTTGGTATAATGAAAAAGGAGGTATCATATGACAAAAATAATAACAGCCAGCGCTTTAGTTTTTTTCTCTACGTTCGTTGCCACACCAACGTTCAGCTTGGCCCCCAGAAGCGTATGCCCTGATAAAAGTGCCATTGAGACTACTTCAAAGTTAATCGCTGAAGCAGATGATAAAGCAACAATTGTGGTTCAGAACCAAAAGTATCAATTTATTCTTTTAGACAAATCAGAGATACCTGACGAGCTTTTCTATATAAATTTCGCGAAAGCTCCAAGTGATTATCCGGATGGTTGTTTTTATGTCATAAGAACTATACAAACTCAACCTGTGCAAATTTCTTTTGGACTAGTTCCGCAAAGCGATACGTTGTCAGATTAGTCGTCGCTCATTTTAAGGGCTGCTAAAAAGGCAGATTGTGGAATTTCAACGTTTCCAATCTGACGCATGCGCTTTTTACCAGCTTTTTGCTTTTCAAGAAGCTTCCGTTTGCGGGTAATATCCCCTCCGTAACATTTGGCAGTCACATCTTTGCGCAAGGCAGAAACCGTCTCACGAGCAATAACTTTTCCGCCAATGGCAGCTTGAATGGCGATCTTGAACAGTTGACGTGGTATAAGTTCCTTGAGTCTTTCACACAAGGCACGTCCTCGGCTTTCAGCATGTGACCTGTAAACAATCGTGGACAAGGCATCGACAGGATCGGCGTTCACCATAATAGAAAGCTTCACAAGATTGCTCTCTTCATAGCCGTCCATATGGTAATCAAAGCTCGCATAGCCTCGGCTGACAGATTTCAAGCGATCATAAAAGTCAAAGACAACTTCATTGAGAGGCAAACGATAAACAGCCATGGCCCGATTTCCTACATAGGTCAAATCAAGCTGGACCCCTCGCCTCTCTGTGCATAACGTCAAAACAGAGCCCAAATATTCGTCAGGGACCATGATGGTAGCTTTGATCCATGGCTCTTCCATTCGATCAATTTTGACGACATCGGGCATGTCAGCAGGATTATGAAGTTCAATCATTTTGCCATTAGTCATATGAAGTTTGTAAACAACGCTCGGGGCTGTTGTCACAAGATCAAGGTTAAATTCTCGTTCTAGCCTTTCTTGAATAATTTCAAGGTGCAAGAGCCCCAAGAAACCACAACGAAAACCAAATCCAAGGGCCGCAGAGCTTTCGGGCTCAAACACAAAGCTGGCGTCATTAAGACGAAGCTTGCCAAGGCTTTCTCGCAAATGTTCGAAATCAGCTGCATCCGCGGGAAACAAACCACAGAAAACAACAGGAATGCTGGGCTTAAACCCAGGTAATGGATTGAGCGTTGGACGCTTTTCTTCGGTTATCGTATCACCCACATTACAATCACTGACTGATTTGATGCTGGCGGTAAAAAAGCCAACTTCGCCAGGACTTAATTCGTGCAGCACTTCTCGTTTTGGCGTAAAAACACCGACTTGATCGACGGAATAAGCGGCCTCCGTTGATACCATCTTGATTTTCATACCGGGCTTAAGGACTCCATCAATAATACGGACAAGAATAATAACCCCCAAATAGGCATCATACCAGCTATCGACCAACATAGCCTTGAGGGGTGCTTGTTTATCGCCTTTGGGTGCAGGCAAACGTTGAACAAGGGCTTCCAGAACATCAGGCACACCCAAGCCAGTTTTCGCGGATACGAGGAGTGCATCGCTGGTATCAAGTCCGATAACATCTTCAATCTGTGTTTTAACCCGCTCAGGATCGGCCGCAGGTAAGTCTGCTTTGTTCAACACTGGGATGATTTCATGATTGTTTTCGATTGCTTGATAGACGTTTGCAAGGGTTTGAGCCTCAACCCCTTGGCTTGCGTCTACAACTAAAAGTGACCCTTCACAGGCTGCAAGTGAACGGCTAACTTCATAAGCAAAGTCCACATGTCCAGGTGTATCCATAAGGTTAAGCTGGTATGTTTCACCATCTTTGGCTTTATATTTTAACCTTACAGTTTGCGCTTTGATGGTAATCCCGCGCTCGCGCTCAATATCCATGCTATCAAGAACTTGTTGTTTGAGTTCCCGATCTGATAATCCGCCACAAAGTTGGATAAGTCGGTCCGCAAGGGTTGATTTACCATGATCAATATGGGCAATGATTGAAAAATTTCTAATATGTTTCAGGTCTGTCATTGGCGCAAGACTCCACCTGTTGCAATCTGCACTTGCGATACAACTTTGTCAGAGAAACTCTGTATTTCTTGATCAGTTAAAGTGTGATCAGCCGCTTGAAGCTTAAAACGAAGACCGATGGCTTTTTTGTTACCTTCCATTTCAAAAACATCAAAAATGGTGACATGGCTCCCAAACTCTTTATTATCCTTTAAAGCAGCCATAATAAGACTATCAGCCGGAATCTCTTTATCGACAACAAAGGAAAAATCACGCTCTACCGCTTGGTAGAGAGAGAATTGACCAATAGGTTTCTGGGTAGATTTACGACGAGACAGGGGCAAGTCATCTAAAAAGAGTTCAAAGGCGACAACAGTACCTTTGATATCAAATGCCTTGAGGACGCGTGGATGAATTTCACCAAAATAGCCCAAAATATTTTTTCCTAACTTAAGAGCGGCTGAACGACCTGGATGATACCATTCAGGGGCCGTTCGATCCCATTGATAAGTTAAACCAAGAATGTTGAAGAGCTGAGCAACATCTGCTTTAACATCATATATATTTATAGGGCGTTCTTTTGTATTCCAACTGCCTTGAGCGTTTTTTCCTGCACGAAGTCCTGCGAGCATCATCGACTGTCCTTTTGGATCTGAGGACGAATATTGCGGCCCGACTTCAAAAAATGCAGTAACATTTTGACCTCGAGCTTGATTGTCATGAACCGCCTTTAATAAACTTGGTAAAAGACTAGGACGCATCCCCGCAAGTTCTTGACTAATTGGATTTAAAAGTATCAATTCTTCTGGAATTCCACCAAAATGTTGTCCATCTTTCAGAGATATAAAAGAATAGGTCACAACCTCTAATAGTCCTTGATTAGCAAGGACTTCGCGTACAACAAATCGTCGTTCTTGTAACGACGACAAAGGTTTGCCAGTGGGACGCCCAGGATAAGGCACTGCTGGAATTTTATCATATCCTTCGACTCTGAGGATTTCTTCGACTAAATCAGAAGAGTGTTCAACGTCAGGCCTCCAGCTAGGCGTTTTAACCTGTATAAACTTTCCATCGTCTTTACATGAAAATCCCAAGGCGGAGAGTACTTGTTTCTGCCTATCCTGTGAGATTTCTAAGCCACCTAATGAATAAGTGCGAGAAGGATCAAATTTTATTTCATTTCTTACATCTGGGATTTTGCCGCTAACCACCATTTCACTGGCTTCGCCGCCACATATATCAAGAATCATTTGTGTTGCAGCTTCAAGCCCCGGTAGGGTTGTTTCAGGATCTACTCCCCTCTCAAAGCGATATCGCGCATCACTGATAATGCCAAGATTTTGGCCAGCAAAAGTTATTTGAATTGGCTCAAAGTACGCTGATTCCAGGAATACATTTTGTGTTTCAACATCACAACCTGTGCTTTCTCCCCCCATAATGCCAGCTAGAGAAATCACACCTGATTGATCAGCGATGACTGTCATGTCATCAGATAGGGTGTACACATTACCATCCAAGGCAGTGAATGATTCGTCAGCTGTTGAGAAGCGTACATTAAGGTTACCTTTAATTTTATCTGCATCAAAGACATGGAGAGGCCGCCCACGGTCATAGGTGATAAAGTTAGTAATATCAACGAGCGCAGAAATTGGTCGTAAGCCAATAGATTCTAGCCTTCGTTGTAACCAAAGTGGACTTGGTCCATTCTTAACACCACGAATCAATCTTCCTGTGAAATACGGAGATGCTTTTGTATCAACCGTAAGACTAATCGGGCATGGGTATTGACCTTTAATTTCGATTGCCTTCAGTGGTTTAAGCTTTCCGATGCCTGAAGCTGACAAGTCTCTTGCGACTCCATATACGCCTAAACAATCACCTCTATTAGGTGTAATTTCAATTTCAATGAAGGGATCATCAAGCCCTAGCCATTGGGCATAAACTGCCCCAACTGGCGCTCCGGGATCAACTTCAATAATTCCGTCTGATTGGTGTTCTAGAAGCAACTCTTCTCCAGAACACAACATCCCATGACTTTCAACATCACGTACTTTTCCTAATTTGATAGCTGTTTTGGAAGAGGGTATGGTAGACCCAACACTAGCTAAGACAGTTTTCAAGCCTTGTCGGGCATTTGCTCCGCCGCATACTATTTGCAGCATCTCATGGCCTGTATTAACTTTGCAGACCTTGAGACGATCAGCATTCGGGTGCTGTTCTATGTCCACAATTTCACAGATTTTAAATGCTTCTAGCTCTTCAGAACGATTTTCAACTTTATCAACGATAAGGCCCAAGCTTGTGAGTTTGTCGCATATTTCCTGGAGAGATGCTGATGTATCGAGATATTCTTTTAACCATCCAAATGTAAATTTCATGGTTTACTCCCTTACTGCTGGATCAAAACCAAAGTGATTCAGCCATCTAATTTCAGGTTCGAAAAATGGCCTGAGATCATCCATGCCATATTTCAACATGGTAATCCTCTCAAGACCCATACCAAATGCATAACCTTGGTAAGCATTCGGATCGATATTACAATTCCTCAATACACTCGGGTGAACCATTCCACATCCTAAAATTTCTAACCATTTATCTCCCTTCCATAAAATATCGACTTCTGCTGATGGTTCAGTGAAAGGGAAATATCCAGGTCTAAAGCGTAGCTTGAGGTTAGGATCTTCAAAAAAGAGGCGGAAAAATTCTTCCAAACAACCCTTTAGATGTCCCATGTGTGTTTCTGTATCCACAACAAGTCCTTCGATTTGGTGGAACATGGGGGTGTGAGTGGCATCATAGTCAGAACGATAGGTTCGACCTGGAGCAATAATTCGCAGCGGTGGCTTTTGATTCAGCATGGTACGTACTTGCACAGGTGACGTGTGTGTTCGAAGAACAAGAGGCTGAGCTCCCTTACTTGGCAAATAAAATGTATCCTGTTCTTGGCGCGCTGGGTGTTCAGGAGGAATATTGAGCGCCGTAAAATTATAAAAGTCTTCTTCAATATCGGGCCCTTCTTCGATAACAAAGCCCATCTGTCCAAAGATTTGAATAACTTGATCCATGACATGGGTAATGGGGTGTACCTTACCCCTTAGTATAGCTGGATAAGATGGTAAGCTTACATCAAGGGACTCTGTAGCCAATCGTTCTGCAAGAGCCTCATCTTCAAACTGCACTTTTCGTGCATCAATCATTGTTGCCAGTTCATCTTTGAGTTGATTAAGTTCAGCCCCTTTTGTTTTTCTTTCTTCAGGGGTCATCTGCGCCAGCTCTTTCATCAAGAGCGTTATTTGCCCTTTTTTACCAAGAGCATTAACTCGAATTTCTTCAAGTCTTTGTAAATCCTTGACTTTTTCTATGGCGTCTATAATTTGCTGCTTTAGATCCATGCTGTTCATGAAGCGTCCTTATCGAAAATTTACATACTTATATCACATCTTTAAAGCATTTCGACAGGAGAAAATGATAAATCTCGAGACGATGTTACAATCCTAATCCATCCGTTCTCTTCATTTTTGTATAGATGGGGTGAATAGCTTTGCATAAAGACGTTTAGCAACATTAAGTTGTTCAAACATTGTCGTAGCCACCCCCTAAACTTGGGAATACCCCAAGCTCATGTCAGCAGAAGATCGTATCCATGACTTTATGATCAAAAAGTTTTGATCCTAAGCTACTTTGTCTTCAGCAGGTTCTGATTCATCGCCAAGGAGTCTTCTAATCTCAATAACTAATGCGAGATAAGTATGAGAGCGTTGTTTCAGGTAGACATTTCAATTAGTTATGCTCTCAACCGCTTATAAGCTTTTCTTCTTGATAATTTTGAGAGAGTTGATAAAAAGTCAGAAACGATTTTGTTTATGGTCATAATATGAAAGTTTATTTCACTGCCTTAATAATTATATTTCAACTCAGTGTATACCTGTTACCAACATCTCTCTCTTGTATGAACGATGAAGAGCTTGTTGAAATTCAAGGAACATCCATTCCTCGCCACTTTTTAACAAAGTTGCTGGAAGCTCAACGCGTAGCTTATGGTTTAAGAGCTTGCGATTTTAATCGACGCGCTTCAGGCAAAACTGACTGGTCAGCTGATGAACGTTCATTTTTCAAAGACACAGTTATAAAGTTTGAACTTCTTTCCTGGGCATTAAAAGCGAGACTTGATAAAACACTCGGCAAACATGAGCAATCCCTTGCCCACACATGTCCTGTCTTTGATCAGACAAGACATCCACAAGGTGAAGAACCATTTCATTCAACGCTGTGTGAACCGGAAAGCACTATTATCATAAAAAGACATACTGTTGCTTTTAAAGAATTCGAAGATTTATGCATGACTTATGCGACACCACATGAATTAGCCTATCGTTCGGTTTATTATTACATAGAAACACTTTTAAAATACCTTTTCTCTCCAACATATCCTCAGGAATTTGAGCAAACTTCCACCGATTTGTCTATTGCTAGGTTGGCAACGCTCTACAGTGACTGTTTCCGTCAACAAAAAGAATTGCGTCTTGCGGCTGAGCCTTCTTTAAAGACGTTCGGTTTTTCTTCAACTTATGGTCACAAGGATATATATGCTCTTCCTTCATTTCATATCTCCGACCAAAACACTGCTAGCTTTCGAGCCGGGAAACGCGCCTATAGAATCTCTAAAAATATTTCTGATGAACACCGCAGACAAAATATAGTTTGGCTTCAACTTAAAATTGCCCGTTTGCAAAGTCCTCCTTCTTTTTCTTCTGAAAGTCTTTCCGCTCTTCTAGAAGAGCTTAGCACAAAGGGTTTTCTCGCAAAAATCATCGAGGTAAATCAATGCCCTCAAATACTCCTTGAGGGCACGCAATCACCTTTCATGGATTTTTCTGACTGGTTAACAAGAGGATTTAGCTTTATACCTCAAGAAATCCCAGTTCATCAGAGTTCTTTAGACGAGGCTCTTGAATACTTAAAGATAATCTGGCCGGAAGGCTTGCCAAAGACAGAGAAAGAACAAAAGAGATTTCGTGAACCAACTTCTGTTGCTCTCCTAAAACTATTTCTTGAAATAATGGAAAAACGGACAAATATATCTATTCAAACAAACTTATCTTTCTTACCTGATGAACTTACAGCAATGACAAGAGATACACTTGTAAGACCCCAAAAGAATTATGGCATTCGTCCAAATCCGGCAATGAAATACACCATCCAAACGTCTAAGGTTGACATTACTCTTACAACTAACAAAAGCGTGTGTAGAACATTCAGCATGTCTGAATTTGTCTCACTATGGAATAATCTGCCAATACTAGTGCGACAGCTATTAGTAACGCTTCAGGCTATTGAATATATTTTTACGCAAATTGACAATGCCGCATACAAAATATATGTAAGACAAATTAAACGAGCCTATGAATTATGTTTTCCTGAGCCTACTGAACCCTTAATGCGCCTAGAGCAGGTATGGCAATCAGAGGGGAGGCAAATTCAACAAAGTAACGTAGACCAAACGCATATGTTTTTGCATACGATATGTCCTGAGCTACAACTTCCAAATATTCTTGATATGATCCGTAAAATACCGGGGGCTTACGAATCAGTCACAAGTCATTTATCCTATTCTTGTGATCCAAATATGTTCGAATCCTTTCAACGCAAACGAGAACTAGTTGTAAAAATGGTGCGCGTCTTCAGAAGCCGTTCTCAGCTTGTGTTCATACCTACTCCAGAGACTGCAATAGCGCCAAATAGCAATGACCCTTCTCCCAGAGGCAAACATAGCAAGAAAAAGGAAAAGCCTACTCTTACACCACTGGAACGAATCATGAAGAACGATGCTGACCGAAGGGCGGACGAAGCAAGGCGTGCTGCAGCGCAAAAACAAAAAAAGACGGCTCAAGCTGAACGAAAAGCTGCTGAGGAAGACGCTAGGCAGAAAAAAGAAGAGGCTCTGAAAATCGCTGAGGAACAAGCAATTCTTGAAAAAATCCAACGTGCGCAACTCGCCACTTGGGGTAAAGAGACAAGCGATGAATTTCCACAGATTGGTTGGGCTGCCACGTTATTTTATTCCTCTCATCAGCCAATGTCATGGGCGGATTGGGACGACTTTCCTGAGGAAGTGGAATTTATCAATACATACTTTAGTGCATTTTATAGGTGGTACTCTGCATTTTTTCAAGATCTTGCTAAGAATCTAAAACCAGCTGTTCCTGATAACTATAAAGTTAAATTATGATTGGAGAATTCACCTTTGGTAAAAACAAGACTGTTTGGACAATCGCAAAATTATAGTAATCCTCCCTTAAGCATTATTTAGCCTTTGTGCTTAATCAACTGCACAAACGTGTTGAATTTTCTTGCTAAGATCGATAGTTAATGTTTTTATTTCCATGGTATTGCCCTCGCTTTTAAATGTTACGACATTTATGGTACTTAGATACCGATAAGAGATTACTGCACCTTACTTGTAATCGCCAGGTCCATACCATCATTCCCGTCTCCATTTGTCATCTCCGTGAAAACGGGGATCCAGAGAAAAAGCTCCTCTCCAAGGGTTATGATGAAGGAAAGA
>CAYRHD010000026.1:0-22956 GCA_964424065.1 uncultured Alphaproteobacteria bacterium | reverse complement strand
TATATTAAGGATCGCAACAGGCTTTTCGATTTTGTTGGCTAGTGCTTGATGGAATATGGGTACAAGAGGAGCGCCTTGTCCACCATGGGCCAAATCATTCAAACGAAGTTGATCGATTACTGAAATCCCTGTCAGAGAGGCGAGTAGAGGGCCATCACCCAGAATGCAAACTTTCCCAACTTCACCTTGTTGTGAGGGAGGTTGATGGAAAAGGGTTTGTCCATGAAAACCAATTAAATCAATATCAGATGAATTTAGATGGAATTTGTTAAGAAAATCACGAACAAGCTGCCCATGACGTTGAGTAATCTCGTGTTCTAATTCAGCGTCAAAGAAATCTTTGCCAAAAGATTTAAGGATATGTTGCTTCAACGAGTCAGGATAGGGTTCATAATGTGTAGGTCCAAAGGATTGAATTGCGATGCCATCCGATTCAATCAAAGCTGCATCAATGCCATCAGCAGATGTTCCAGACATCAGACCTATGACTTTGAGTGGTTTAATTTCTGACATTTTTAAGCCATGCCTTGGTTTGCTTTTCCAGTAGGCTATTTTGTTGAAGACGATTTTGCAAGACATCAAAATGAATTTCATCCATCAATTGATCCTGGGCCACGCAACTGAAGATAACCTCTGTATGGCCTGATTTCAGACAAGTCTTCGTTTGAATGCATTGACCACAGATACCCTTCATCATGCATTGCATAGAGGCATTGAGACTGCAAATGGCTTTGTGGGAATCCTTTAAGTATGGTTTCAAGATTGTCCTTCGTGCGCAAGAAACAGCTGCCATCATTCGGTCGGACCCAATGGTAATAATCCGATCTACTTCGGTCAGCAGAATTGGGGAATTTTCTTGAGAATAAGCAAGTAATCCTTCAATCACATTCCCCACATAAGCAAAGTCTTGAGGGCGTCTGGGAGTAAGGCCAGGGTTCGTTTCACAACACCAAATCACATGATCAGCAACCGCTTCAATTTCTTGGGCTTTGAATTGATCCTCCGGCACTTTATACCCAGCAACATAAATGACGCGGTTACCATTCTCTTTGAGTGCTTTCCCAATGGAGAACAGAACCGCATTCCCTAGACCACCACCAATCAACAGAACGGTTTCATTTGATGGAATCTCCGTTGGTGCCCCTGTGGGGCCCATCAGAGCCACTGGTTGCGTAGGTTCTAAGAGATGGCAAGAATCTGAAGATCCGCCTAGCTCTAATACAATCAGTGATAATAATCCCTTTTCAACATCAGTATGGGCTCCTGTTAAGGCAATGCCTTCAATAGAAGCTGAACCGTAAGTTTGGAGTCTAAAGAATTGACCCGGTTTAAAGTTGCGTGAGGCTTGAGGAGCATGTATCACAAGTTCAATAATGGTTGGTGTGAGGCGATGAACAGAATGGATGTGGGCTTTTAAAACGTCATCAAGATTAACATCACGATGATGAGGTTGTGACTGAAGTAAGGATTTACAGATCATAGGATAGCCATTCTTGGCACTGGCCATGGCTTTGACCACATTCCCATTATAGGAAGGGTGAAGATCGCCAAAATAGGATACTTTCCCCTGAGCGGTATAGGCTGCAAAGAAATCATTCCCTTTAATTGTCAAATCATTATCTTCCGTTTCAAGAATACGGTTGGGCTGTGTTCCCGTTGCAATCAAAAGAGTCTTGCAAGGCAAGTCTTTTGTTCCCTCAGGGGTTGACACACGCAGGATTTTAATATGGCCGTACTCATCGACAATCACTTCTTCAGGGGTGGCATTCTCCATGAATTGTACGCCTTGTTGTAAAGCAATATCTAGTTCTTCGGGATTTAATTTATAGCTAGGTGAGTCTTGCATGCGCTTGCGATAGACAATTGTCGAAGCATCTATTGGTATTGGTTGATCATCTAAAAACTCTTTTGCAATTTCAGATTCTTCTTGAGACAAAAGAATATCTTTAAGGGAATCAAAACGATTTCTGAACTTCGCAACTTGCTTGGGGTAATAGACCAACACTTCAGCAGCCGTATCAACAGCCGTCAATCCGCCGCCAATTACAATTACAGGAAGGCGAATCTGGAGGTTAGACATTGAATCTTCATTTTGTGTGTCTGAAAGTTGAAGCGCCATTAAAAAGTCAGATGCCATTCTTACCCCTCGCGCCATGGCATTGGGAATATTCAGGGTATTGGGTTGACCGGAACCTAAGCAAAGGGCCAAGTGATCAAATCCCAATTCAAAGACTTGAGGAATGGTTAAAGTTCCACCCAGCCGGATGTTGTCATAAAGGGAAAAGTGAGAGCGCCTTTCAAGAAGCAGGCGGACAAGCGTCAGGTAATTCTTATCCCACCTGGCCGTAATTCCATATTCCGTCACTCCACCAAAACCGGCTGGTGTTCGGGTTTGTTGCTTAATGTCAGACCAATATTGGATGGGCTGAGTGAGAAGCTCTTTATCAAGAGGTTCAATTTTAAGACCATCGATGCCAACAACCGCATGGCCTTCATTAAGCAAATAGTGGGCAAGGGTAAAGCCGGCTGGACCCATACCGGCTACCATGACTTTGTAGCCTGATGGAGGTAAGGGGAAGGGCCGTTGAAGGTTTAAAGGATTCCACCTTGAGAACAGACCATAAATCTCAACACCCCAGGGAAGGTTCAGGACGCTGTCCAGGGTTTGGGTTTCAATGCTCGGAATATCCACTGGGTCTTGCTTTTGGAAGATACAAGCCTTCATACAATCATTACAAATTCGTCGTCCTGTAGCCGCAACCATGGGGTTATCAATCAAGATAACTGCAAGTGCTCCTAAAGGATGGCCTTGGGTGCGTAGCGTATTCATTTCAGAAATCTTTTGCCCCAAGGGACAACCCTTTTGCTCTACTGAATGTCCAGTTGAACAAGAATCTTTACCCTGATTATGACAGAAGATACAATAATGAGAGTGATCAAGCGCACTTTCTAAAGTCGGTGGTGTACTGTCTGCTCTTCCATCCACACGATGTTCCGGATCAATCTTTTGGGGAAGTTTGAACAATACGGATGGACGAGGCTGATGAAGAGCCCATGCTGCATATTGCTTGGCAAGATCAATAAACGGGATGTCGTTATCATCTAGGGCTTTGAGTACAGAAATGGCGAATGCGAGATCTGAATAAGGCTTGGCCATTAAATAGCTGAGTTCATGACGCAGTTGTTCTCCATCGAACGCAATAGCTTCTTCTCTTGTATAGGCTTTTGTAGCCATTCTTTGAATAAATTGGCGTTTACATTTATAGAGGGGAGCCAGGGCATAAGCTTCCGATTGCAGGTCTGAAATTTCTTGATTGATGTGAAAAAGCTGTCCCACAAAATCTTCGACGTGTGGGGCGAGGTCAATAAGAAGGGAACTATAATCAATGCCCTTGGGGATTGTTTTGCGAGCGTCTTCCAGGCGCTGAGCGAGGAGTTCTGAATTATCTTTTAAATAGAATAGAAACTTTTCATCCAGGTGTTTGAGACCTAGATGGGAATACAAATCGTTAAAAGTAATGCCAAAGTTGAGGTTCATCATATGGGCGCGTGATTCATAACTTGAATTATACTTACTGTTAATATTAAGAAAAATCAATGCTCGAAGCATCTGTACAAAAGACTTTTGGAAACTTAAGAAAATCATACTGTGAAAAAACCTCTAATTCCGGTAGTGTATGGATATGGAACACGAAAACGAACACACGACCGGGGTTAACTTTCAAGCCCTGTTTCCTGTCCTAGCCGCATGTATGGGCAGCACTTTCTTGGGCTCGTCCGCGATTTTTGTGCGTCTTTCTGATTTAGGGCCCATTACAACTGGATTTTATCGTATTCTGTTTGCTTTACCTCTCCTGGCTATATGGATGGTCTGGGAAAAGGAACAAAAAATTTCATTAAACTTAATCCCGAAAAAGGATCTTCGAGGACTCTTTGCTGCAGGACTCTTTTTTGCTCTTGATTTGGCCTTATGGAATTGGTCAATTGACTTCACAACCATTGTGAATTCAACCCTTTTTAATAACACAGCGGCTTTCTTCGTTCCTCTTATTATGTGGCTGTTGTATCGCCAAAAGCAATCGGCGCTTTTCTTTTTGGCGGTTCTTATTTGCTTTATTGGGTGTATTTGCCTCTTAGCTGATAGCATTTCTATCAACCTGAAATCTGTATGGGGAGATATCGTAGCATTGCTTTCAGGGATAATGGTTGCCCTGTATCTCATTGTTCTTAAACGAATTCGCGAAAACATAACGACAGGATACTTGATGTTTTGGACGGGTCTATTTTCGCTTTTGTGCCTAGGGGTATTTGCGATTATGTTGGGTGAATCGTTTTGGCCCTTAACAGTAAAGGATGCTATCAGCATTTTTGGCCAAGCTATAATCGTCCACGTTTTAGGACAAAGCTTGTTGGCATTTTCTCTTGGAAAAGTTCCTACGAACTATGTTGCACTTATCTTATTCTTGGCCCCTGCGACGGCAGGCGTTCTCGGATGGATTGTTTATGCCGAATCCTTAAGCCTTATGAAGATTACAGGTATATTGCTCATTGTTGTCAGCATTATTACCGTGAAGAGGAGAGCCTAACATTTAAGGTAAGAGATTGCTTATCACCTTTTTTGTAGAGCTTTTTCATGTGTTTTATTGTAAATTTACGAAATTCATATAATGTGAGACACTATGAAACTTCTAGACACTCACTCCAAATGAAAAGCGTTCAATCTCTATTTCCAATCCTTGCGGCTATCTTGGGAAGTATTTTCATTGATTCATCAGGTGTTTTTGTCCGGTTATCTAATTTAGGACCCATAGTAACAGGATTTTATAGAACTTTGTTTTCTGTTCCATTCTTATTTTTATGGATACTCTGGGAAAAAAAGACAAAGCATTCGCCCTCTCTTCTTCCTCAAACAGCTTATGGATGTCTTATTGCTGCTGGTTTATTTCTTGCTCTTGATTTAATTCTATGGAATTGGTCAATTGAATACACAACCATTGTTAACTCCACTTTATTTAATAATACCGCTGCTTTTTTCGTTCCACTATTTATGTGGATTTTGTATAAAGAAAAACTATCCTCTCTCTATTTTTTTGCTGTGTTAATTTGCTTTATTGGAGCCATTTGCCTTTTAGCAAATAGCCTTTCTATAAGCCTGAACAACGTACGGGGAGACTGTGTGGCATTAGCCTCTGGAATGCTGCTTGCTTTATATCTTATTTCTCTTAAAAGGATTCGAGAGGAAATTACAACCGGTCTTCTGATGTTTTGGACAGGTCTTTTTTCTCTCGTATGCCTGGGAATATTTGCTCATTTTGCAGGTGAATCTTTCTGGCCGATGACACTCAAAGATGCGGTCAGTATTTTTAGTCAGGCTTTATTAGTTCACGTTTTAGGACATGGGTTTCTTGCTTATTCCTTAGGAAAAATTCCAGCGAATTACGTGGCTTTACTTCTGTTCTTGGGGCCAGTAACAGCAGGTATTCTAGGTTGGGCGATCTATGATGAGCATTTAGGCCTTTTAAAAATAGCAGGCATTTTGCTAATTGTTCTGGGTGTTATTGCCGCAAAAAGAAAAGTCTAGAACTTTAGTTCAGAGAGGGAGTCCACCATTTTTGCTGCTACTTCCATGTTGACAAGGGCCTTATCCAAGGCTGCCATGGTTTTTCCAAGGTCTTCTGAATCATCAGAGAGCCAAACTCCCAATGTATAAAGGTAAATGCCAAGAACACCTTGGGAGCGAATCATACCCGTCAGGCCATTAGGGTTGAGCCCTGTGGCATCCAACATCCATGCCATTGATGTAATTCCATGACAGAGAAGGGAAGGGTACTCAGGCGCAGAGACAAGCCAATCACTCCAAAAGCTTTTTAAAACAGCTTTGTAAGGTTCTGAAGCTTCCAGCCGCATCATAAGAATTTCAAAGAGCTGATCTCTTTGGCTAAGCCCTTCCGTGGGTGTATACTCTTTAAGGGTGTGATCATCAATCTGTTTAAAAAGATGAATCATGACTTCGATTGGGGAGTTAAAATGTTGATGCATAGCATCGAGAGGAATACCTGATTCATCAGATACTTTGGCAAAGGTAAATGTTCTGAAGCTATTCTGCTCAATACTTTTAAGGCAAGCTTTAAAGATTTTCTCTTTCATTTCTTTAACTCTTCAGCACGTTTGTAAGCCGCTTTGACGGCTTCTTCCATAAGAGCACACAATTTACCGTTTTCTAAAACCTTAAGAGCTGCTTCTGTGGTTCCTTTTGGGCTTGTGACTTGTTTCCTAAGGATTTCAGGTGGTAAATTTGATTCATCAGCATAACAGACAGCTCCCTTAAATGTATTTAAAGCGAGTGTCTTTGCGATTTCATCCTTAAACCCTAAACTTTTTGCAGCATTAGCCAAAGATTCAATCATATAATAAACATAGGCAGGACCAGAACCGCTTACTGCAGTAAGTTTGTCAACTTCTTCATCGGAAGACAGCCAAAGACAGAGTCCAAGGTGCTGAAAGCAATTGCGAACAAGCATACGCATGTCTTCTGATAAATCAACAGAGGGATAAAGTCCAATAACGCCACGTTGGACACTGACTGCAAGATTAGGCATGGCCCGTACAATAGGTTGGTGGGACTTGTAAAAATCGAGTGATTTACCGGCTGCAACCGTAATTTTTAGGCATTCAAATGATATATATAAGGGCAGAACTTCATTAAGAATCAAAGGTTTTACGGCAAAAACGATAACATCAGGTTGACTGGGTAGATCATTTGGTGAAGGGAACCATTGCACACGAGGATCCTCTAAAAAAGGAGAAACCTTGTCTTCATGAGGGGCAACAACCCAAAAGTTATGAAAATGGCCTAAATAGGCTGGAAGAGATAACCATCCTTTTAATAAAGCTGACCCAATACCCCCGCAACCTACAAGAACTAGGGTTGGCTTCATTAAGCCTCTCCGTAGGTATCCAACATGGCGGATAACAAGGCTTCTTCTGGAGATTTTCCTCCCCACAAAACGAATTGGAGGGCGGGATAGAGCCTGTCACATTCGGTGACAGCAGCACTTAAAATATCATCAATCTGTTCTAATGTCGCACCTGGATTGCCGCGTAAGGTGAGTGTATAGCGAAACGCAGGCAGATCGTCATCAGGTGAGATTTCAAAATGCCCCAGCCAGATTTTGGGATTTAATCCAGCTAAAAGAGCTTCTACATTAGAAAATTTGTTTTGGGGAATTTTAATATCAATCAGCGCACTCAACATAAGGCACTCAAAATCCGGCTTCCATAGGGCAAAAAGTCGATAATTGCACCACCGACCTTCAGCTTCAGCAGTGATTTCATGCTCATTTGGGCGGTCAGTTCCCCATTCATATTGAAAAAAAAGCTCTTCCAATAAACTGATCGGAGAAGAATAAGGATAATAGTTTTCTTCGTTAACGGCGCGCATTTTAAATACTCAAATTAATCATTCTTATAAGACAATAGCCTGAATTTTATAAAAATGCACCAGCTAATTTAAGGACTAATTAGGTTAGTGATAAAATATTGACACGGATAAAATTATTTCTAAATATTTTGATGAAGCTAGTAGGTACTAAACCAGCTCAAGCTGTGAAGAAAATAGCAAGTGGATTGACACACCTAGTCGCGGGGAGGGTGAAGAGAAAGTCCAGAAACGGGCTAAAGCTTCTAACGTTGAATCATATGAGATTCAGTACGAGAGGGGCTATCAAAAGTCTCTTGATGGGGCTGCTCCATCACCACGCTCGCAAATTCATAGAGAATTAGTATACCATTAAATAGGACCGAGTTACTCTTTTAAGAGTGAGTAAACATTTTAGAGGTTCGCACTCATAAACAAAGACAAATTGGAAGAAGTTGAAACGCGCACATAAAAAAAGCCCCACATTTTGTGGAGCTTTTTGCGTAAAAAATAGTAAGAAATGCTTACTTATTGTCTTCTGCAGCTGGAGCAGCTTCAGGAGCTGGGGCAGCTTCAGGAGCTGGAGCAGGCTTTGCTTCAGGAGCAGGAGCAGCAGTTGGTGCAGGTGCAGGTGCTTCTTCTTTTTTCTTTTCACCACAAGCAACCAAAGTTAAGGATGCTGCGATAAGTGCTGTTAAAAAGGTGTATTTCATTTGTATTCCTCATTTTTCAGAGTTACCGGAAACTCTGAGATCTTTATAGTTAGTTTGTTTTTGACCGGTCTGTTCAGTAGAATGCCACAAAATTTAGAGAATTGCAATCGCTGAAAGATTATCTGATTTGAAATGGGGTAAATTCTGTGACAAATACCTTCTACGACTAGAAAAATTACCTGTAAAAGTATTAAGTTTTAGATCACTTACATGGCGTATGCCCTGGCTTAAAAGTTGTTGGCAGATATAGTGAGGCAAGTTGAAATAATGGTGCCCACTTTTTTCCGACGGGTAGAAATAGTCTTCATAAGTTTCATTAATAAGATCGGGGAATTCAGGGCCAACTTCATAGTCTTGTTGGTAGATTGTTGGTCCTAGAGTTGCAATAATTGCTGAACGGGTGGCGCCTAACTTTTCCATCTCTTTAATGGTATTCTGGAGAATGCCAGCATTAGCCCCCTTCCAACCAGCATGGCAGGCACCAATCACACTGGTCTCTGGGTCGCAAAAAAGGACAGGCCCGCAGTCAGCTGTTAAAATGCCAAGCGCAACGCCAGGTTGATTAGTGACCATGCCGTCTCCTTCTTGGAGGTCTTCTGAATTAGGAGAAACAGTAACTACGTCATGACCATGAATTTGTTTTAATGTAATTAGAGAGAGAGGTTGTCCCGACATATCTACCATAGCCTCTGTTCGCTTGGATGAGAGAATATTAGGATTACTCTCAAAAAAAGCATGTTTTATTCGTGAGTGTTGTGAAAGTTTGGGGCATAAATGTTTCATTACTAAAATCCTGCAGGTTTTATTGTGTGAGGTGAAAAGACGGCAATAACATTAAAAATTGTCCCCATTTGTAATGGATTTGTAAGTCTTGTGACAGCGGCCTCAAGTGAAGCTGCATGCTCGGGATTTGTTCTTTTTAATACATTAACTCGCATATCTAAACCCATGTTCTTAAGAAAATCTCTTTGAGATATAGGTCCCATGACACCCAGCCCTTTTCTTTGCGCAATGCTCTTGAGATGAGCAAAATTTACATGACATGTCAAATCAGAATTTCCAATGTGATCAAGAGGGTCAGAAGGTTCTCCATGGTAGATAGCCTGGAGTGTATCCCCTGACCCTGATTCATAGCCATAATCAATACATAAGAATACACCTGATTGTTTTAGAAGAATATGACAAATCTGTTCCATAATTTTTTTTGTTGCAGAGCTTTCTTCCCAGATTGTATTAGGACCTTGATCGTTTCTCAGATATCTATAAATAAAGTGAAACTTCTTATTAGCTACAGAAACATGACGTTCATAGAGCTTGTTGTCTTGACGTTTATAGTTTGCAGTAGGAAGCGCATCAAAAAACTCATTAGCGATCATGATTATTGGATGTTGAGATTCTGGGATGTCCTCAATTCGATCAACCCAGTTAACAAGATGCTGAATATATGACTTTTGGAGATCCTTAAGGTGTGGGTTAATCTCAACAAGAGTCAGATCAATAGCCTTGAAAAAGGATTTTGAAATACTGTTAATAACTCTTAAAAAGTCTGTGATTAGCGTTCCTTTACCTGGTCCCAGCTCAATAACAGATAATTTTGTTGGTTCATTAAGCTGATGGTAGATGTCTGTTGCCCAAGCGCCAATGAGCTCACCGAAAACTTGGCAGATTTCGGGAGCAGTTATAAAATCCTTTGAAACAGCCAAATTTGTTCGGTAATACCCGTACTCAGGGTGTTGCAAAGCATATTCCATGAATTGACTTTGGGTGATGGGTCCATTTTTCTGGATCAGTTCATGCAGTATAGAATCAAGCATTCTCTTTGCGCATAAGGGCACGAATCATTAGAAAAAGGCCGAAGATGAGGAGGGGAACCGATAGAATCTGTCCCATCGTAAAGCTACCTGCAAAATAGCCTAGAAACGAATCTGGTTCGCGGAAAAGTTCAGCAATAATTCGGAGGGCTCCGTATCCAGTTAGAAAAATGCCCGTTAATAGACCACGTCTTTTGGGCCAGCGGGCCAAGAATGCTCCGAGCCCAAGAATTGCAAAGAGAACAAGCCCCTCGAGCAGAGCTTCGATCAGCTGGCTTGGATATCGGGGTAAGGGGCCTCCATGTGGAAAAACAATACCCCAAGCAGATTTAGTGACCCGTCCATAAAGTTCCCCATTGATAAAATTTGCAATGCGCCCAAAGAACAAACCAATCGGAACACCACAAACGGCTAAATCTGTAAAGTTCAGAAAGAGGATCTTTTTCCGCCAGATATAGAGCCCTGTCGCAATAACAACACCCAACAATCCACCATGAAAGGCCATACCACCTTTCCATACCTGAATAATTTCAATTGGGTGTTCAATGTATTTAGAGGGATTATAAAAAAGAACGTACCCTAAACGTCCTCCCAAAACGACACCAATAACCGCCCAGACCAAATAGTCGTCGATCATCTGGCGATTGATCAGAGGAAATTTTTTGGTGAGCTGCAAGCTATATTGCCACCAACCCAATATTCCAGCCACATAAGCTAACCCATACCAATGAATAGCCAGTGGGCCAAGATGAATGGCAACGGGGTCAATGTTTGGAAAAGACATGCCTAGTTCCTTGTTAATGTTCTTATTTTATCGTTTGTATAAATAATAAGTCGAAGAGGACTTTTTTGACAATCAAAAACTGAATGATAGCTCAAAATTTCTAGTTAAATAGCACTTGTTGAAGAGCTGGCAACGTCAAGATCAATAGTCTCGTATACTTTTCAGATCTCATAGCATCAATGTCCACGAGATATTTTAACTCTCTTTTGCGTCCAATCTACTATATGTATAGGTTCATATGAAATGTAATGGAAAAGTTTGCAACCTTTCAGGTGAGTAAGAAAGTCTACACCTCGATCTTCTATATTTAGAAATTTGTATCTCTTGATTTTGCAAGTGAATCTTCAATCCACATACTGATCTTATCCACAAGAGCGTGTGTTGCTTCGTTAAATGTATAAACAATGTCTTGCATAGTGAAATTCTTAATGACTTTGGTTTCCGTGATTGTTTCAGCAGCAATGACTCTTCTTTCTTTTAAATCGAGTAATTTAAAAGTTACGTGAAGGCGAACTTCGCATGGCTTTCCTGGAATTTGATGTACGGAAAAGTCTTGAACATCAGAACTCAAAAGATACCGTTCGCTGAGCCCGTTGCCGGCACTGTTAACCCTTGCCACACCCCATTTCTGACCAAGTCCCTGGATTAGAATGTTCTTAAAGATATTCGGCAAGCGCTCGGGCCATTCACCATTCGCAAGGTAATCTCTGTGATATGGAGCCGGTGTGAGAGCAATCCTTTGTGTATTGATACTGGCTTCTGCTGTAGGATCAGTAATATTTAAAGACGCAGGAATTTCGTGGGTGAAGGCATAGTGACCCGCTTCTAATGAATAGAGAGGAAGAGGTTGTTGACTTTCAAACAAGGTACACCCAGTTAGGAATACAGCTACAGATACAAATGCTAGCTTTTTCATGATCCTCTACTTTTTTTGTTATACTTATCAGATTTTATCAGCGGCGTCGAGAGGGTGGATAGATAGTATAAAGCTGCATATGCTTTTTTTGTTTTTTTTCTTGTCAATGTGAGATCAGGATTGTATTAAAAAATGAGATAGCAAGAAAAGATGGAGAAAAAATGACGGAGTTGATTGTTTCAAGGCGAAAATTTTTAGTTCTTGCATCATCATTCATGGCCGTCTCAGCAACCCCAACACTTGCCCGGACAATCTTGCCCAAGACAGGGCCACGTTTTTCAAGTCGCAGTATTAGTCTTATGAATGCTCACTCAAGCGAAGGTTTTGAAGGTGTTTACTGGAGAGAGGGCTCATATGATGAAAAAGCCTTGCGACAGTTGGCTCACTTGCTACGCGACAAGAGAAATGGACAGCAACATTCGATTGATCCAAAACTTTTAGACTTATTGCATCAGTTGCAATCAACAATTGATGGAAAGGATGCCTTCAAAGTTATTTGTGGCTATCGATCTGAATCTACAAATAAATCACTAAGAAAGCGGAGTACTGGAGTTGCCAAAAATAGTCTTCATATGCAAGGGAAGGCAATTGATATTCGTTATTCAGACGTTTCTCTGCGGGAACTAAGAGATGCTGCTAAATCATTAAAACTTGGTGGCGTTGGATATTATTCTAAATCAAACTTTATTCATGTTGATATTCGACCAAAGCCTTGTTGCTGGGGCTAAAACAATTCACTTCATATGGTAAAACGAATAAAATAATTTTACTAAAAACCTTGAAACATAAATTCATAGTGTTAGATTATAAATATAGCGACAGTGTTTTGCTGTTCGTAAAATATAAGTTTTACAGAGAGGATTCTTTTATGGCACAATCCATATGCTCACTACCAGAAGTACGGACTGAAAAGGAAGCAAAGATAGGTCTTGCTGCTGCTTATCGTATTTTGGCACACCTTGAAATGGATGATTTAACTTACACTCACCTATCGATGCGATTGCCAGGTCAAGATTCCTATTTTATTTATCCTTTTGGTCTATTATTTGAAGAGGTAACAGCATCTTCCTTACTGAAAGTATCACTTGATGGTGAGGTACTTGAGGGACAAGAATGTCAGTATAATCAGACGGGTTATGTTATACATGGCAATATCTACAAAGCGAGGCCTGATGTTAATGCCGTTTTTCATGTTCATTCAACGGCTGGTGTTGCTGTATCTTCTATGAGCTGTGGGTTGCTTCCCTTGAGTCAATTCTCTTTTCATTTTTATAAACGGATAGCCATCCATACATATGATTCACTTGCTCTTGAGGATGATCGGCAGGGAGCGAACCTTGTACAAGATTTAGGGCAGATGAAAGCTATGATTCTCCAAAATCATGGCACGTTGACTTGCGGAAGTACGATACACGAAGCGTTCTTGTACACATATTTCCTTGAGCAAGCTTGTAAGGTGCAATGTTCCGCCCTAGGAAGTGGGCAAAAGGTAATCATTCCACCAGAAGCTGTGTGTGAGCAAGCTGCAAAGGATTTGAGAGAATTTGAGCCTGATTTTGGTATAAGAGATTGGACAGCTCTCCTCCGACAGCTTGATCGACAGGATCCTTCTTATAAAGATTAGTCCTTTATCCTCTTAACGCATCAATGTTCTTTTGGTAAAGATTTGCGCCATCATGACTAAAGATGCTATTGCCAGCGACAAGGATGTCAGCTCCTTCTTTGATGACGAGAGGTGCGGTTTTGGGAGAAATCCCACCATCAACTTCGAGAAGAATTTTGTGGTTAGTCTGATCAATTATGCTGCGGACTTGTTTGACTTTAGCTAATTGAGAGTCCAAGAATGCTTGACCACCAAATCCTGGATTTACGGTCATTACAAGGACCAAGTCAAGAACTGGCAGAAGAGGTTCGATAACATGTGCCGGAGTTCCTGGATTGAGAGCTATTCCAGCTTTACAACCTAGCTTTTGTATAAGTTGAAGTGTTCGGTAGGGATGATGGCCAGCTTCGGGATGAATAGTCAGGATATTTGCACCGGCTTTGACGAATGCATTAATAAATGGGTCCACAGGAGAGATCATTAAGTGAACATCAAAGGGAAGTTGGGTGCAAGGGCGAAGTTTTTCGACCATACTTGGCCCAAAAGTGATATTTGGGACAAAATGACCGTCCATAATGTCTAGGTGTATAAGGTCAGCAAAGGGTTCAATAGCCTTGATTTCTTCGCCTAAGCGACTATAGTCAGCTGACAAAAGTGAAGGGGCAATTTTGACTCTGGTCATGCTTGTTGTTCCAAGTTCCTTTATGAAGCCATTATACGTTTTTTCATAGACCCTGTCCAACGTTGGCCAAAATGTTCATGTTTATATTACTCTGAACGCACTTTATTCGCTACGGTGTTTAAGATACCATTTACAAATGAAACTTCAGTTTTGTCAAAAAAATCACGTGTTAGGTTCAAATATTCGTCAATGATAACTGCTGTAGGTGTTTGTGTTTCAAGAATTTCACAAAGAGCAGCACGTAAAATAGCTCGCGTAACTGGTTCAATCCTGTCTAAAGTCCAACCTTCCTTAAGGGCACCCTGAATTATTTGGTCACTGCGCTCATGTTCTTTCCAAGCTTGTTCGACAATTTTAGAGAAAAAAGTTGTATCGACTTTTCTAAGACCACTTTCGACGTCTTTTACTCTAAGTTTTAAAAATTCAATAATAACTTGTGGAGGGGATGCTTTTGTTTGTTCAATTTGGAACAGGGCTTGAACAACAGCTAAACGTGCAACTGTTCTATTTTTGTAAGGAGTTCTTTGAGGAGCTAGCTTTTTCATCGAAGGGGTGACTAAACCTATTTTGTAAAAATTCAGTTCTTTATAAGGTTTTTTGAAGATAGATGCTAGCATTTTTCCTGATATTTGACATTAATTAAAAAAAATCAATAAAAACAGGCGAAAGCAATTCCTCGAAGTTAAATAAAATTTAACACATTTTTGTTATAAATATAATTAAAGGATAAGCAAGATAGAGACGTAAAATGAAGGCTCTTTATTTCGAATCAGTAACGTTAATAGAGCGACTTCATCATCTATTTCTAGATGTTTTGAAGACGGAACTGGATCGTCTTCGAATTTTTGACATTAACAATATCCAATGCCTGATTCTATACAACGTAGGTAAAAATGAGATGACGGTTGGTGAGATTTCGAACCGAGGATATTACTTAGGTTCCAATGTTTCTTATAATCTGAAAAAGCTTGTAGAAAATGGTTACTTTATTCAAGAAAAAGCTAAACATGATAAAAGATCCAGTAAGATCAGGTTATCTGAAAAAGGCGTTAAGTTATATGACAAGATTGATAAGATCATAGAAAAGCAAGGTGCTAACTTAAAATATAACGGTATTGTCGAACAAAACTTGACCGACACCCTTAAGCTCTTACGTAAGTTAGAGTCATATTGGAGCTTTATCAATACCCACGGACTTGTAGAATAGGGCTATTCCTTTGTGTACTGCCAAACACTTGCAGGTGGGAGGTTTCTAAAAATGGTTCCCAGACGCTTCTTTTTTAACTCGTAAGCTTTGGCATTAATAGAAGATCGAGGGGAATATGTATATTGCAAAAATGCTCCGCCTTCCTCAAGGATAGAGAATGAGCTTTCAAGAATTTTTCTTCGAATTGGTTCTGGTATATTAATCATAGGCAAACCTGATACTACTCGTTTGGCTTTTCCAATAACTTCTATGGGGAGAATTGATTCCAGGTCAGTTGCATTTCCATGAATAACATTAACTTGGGGAAGAGCTAAACGTAAAAATTTAGCAAGGTCTGCATCCAATTCAATAACGTATATACGTGAAGGATCAACACCTGCCTTGATAAGAGCGCGGGTTAAGGCGCCTGTTCCTCCTCCAAGTTCAATGATGGGTGAGAAACCATCAACGTTTGCATGTTTTGCAAGTAGTTCTCCCAGAAAGCGTGAACTTGGGGCAACCGCACCCAAGCGGCGAGGGTTTCTAAGAGCTCGTAAAAGAAACAAAGCTGTTTCTTGGGAAGTAGACGTCTGCAGTTGCATTGATTCACTCCTCCTATATGTCATAATTTATTCATGACCTGAATTTTCGAAAAAATCAACCCCTTTCGAAGGTATGAGAATAGTAGTTATAGAGAAATACTAAATGCCACACTTTGTTCATATTTGTGATTTTTTAATGTGCAATTGTCGTTAGTAAATATATATAAGAAACAGAAGTGTACAGATTAATATACGTATAGTAACCATGATGTGATTGATAAAAAGATAAGTATTGAACATTGGATCTGTATATGTTATTAATTTGAGGTGTGATGGGTGATTACATAGATATGGAATATGGAGTGAAATGCTAGTCCAATCATCGAACATAAGTAGAATCATTAAAAAGAGCTTCTGTCTTATTACCTGTATAATAATTGGGCTAAGTTCTGCAGCCTTTGCACGTTGTAAAAATGATCATTTGCTTTCTGAACGCAACAAGCATCCAGCTCGAAAGCAAGGCAAGGCAGAAAACAGATTAGAAAAGGTAGATAAGAAACCAATCAAAGTTATACATAAGAAAGCTAAGAAATATGAAATATATCCTACTAGGAATAAGAATAATGAATTCATACAAGGTCGAATTCAGACGAAAAAGCAAAGTCTAAAAAGCAAACAGAAGCCACCTCAACTAAAAAAACTCAGTCATCAAAAGCAAGGTCCAGAAAGTCTTAATCTAACTAGTCATAGAAAGAGATCTCGAGGTTCATCCAATCATGGATATTATGATCCACAAAGTCCTTATTGTGTTAAGGAAAAACCCTATTATTTAAGAGCTAGACCCTTCAGTTTGAAGTTTCGTTCAGGGCGCAAAAGTTAATATCCAATGCGGTCAATTTCTATAATATATGAAGATAGTCAGGAAAAAAGAACAAAAATTGAGCATTCTACCCTTTTCGTAAGCAATCAAGTATGCTTTATAAGGTATCACGAAATATTCAGGATATTAGGTAAGCGTTTTAACACAAAAGGATGCGAATTTTGAAATTTAAGAACCTAACAAGCCTTATTTTGCAGAAAAAAAAGCATAATCAACTAAACATTATAAGTGATCTCACACAAATCGATAGCCCAAATATAACCCAAATAAGTCCACAAATCCAAAAATATGTTTGTCCATTTTTATATATATGTTTTATATTTTCTGGGATTATAAAAAGGTGGCTTATCTATTTCGATTATAATTCAGGAATAGATTTATCAGTTTTAATTCTTGTTCTATTAGGTCTCTCTCTTGTCATTTTTGAAAGACCAATTAATATTGCGAACAGCAAATTTCAAACGAGAGACCAAACATGGCCATTTGTAACATTAATGATTACAATGACTTGGTACATACTGACATCATTGTGGACAATCTCACCTGCCTATTACCTGCACAAAATTATGAATATATTCTTTCTATTTATCATTTTTGTTGTACCGTATTTTTGTACTGATGACTTTGAAAAGAGATTTCTAACAGTATTGCTTATGTTCTCAATATGTATCAGCGCGCTCTATCTACCAATTCTTATATATTACAAATTTTTCGTGTATGGAGTCTATGACAATCCAATTATAAAATGGTATTTGCAATATGGTATGCTAATAGGTATCATCTTTTTATATATCTATACAAAATCCGAACTCGACAGTCATCCCTTCATAAAATATGGCTTATTATCGCTAGCCGTAACCTTTCTTCTGCTCATTTCAGCCAGAGGGCCAATTTTCTCGTTAGCGTTTGTAGTTTTCATTCATCTAATGGTTTGTAGAAAGATACAATGGTTGTCGATTCGTAATATTAGCAAAGCTATATTAATAGCATCGTTGTTAATTATCTTATTTAACATAGGCTCAGACTTATTGTCTTTTCTGCCAGAAGATTTTGTCCTGAAAATAAAAAGAGTGTTTTTACTCGCCAACTTTTTACAGATTACAAACTTAGATTTTCACTCAGGTCTTGATTCAGAGAACATGAAGGAAGGAATGGGCTATTCCGTAAACTACAGAGCCATACAAATATATAATTCATTTCAATATCTGTGTTCAGATATATATACATTTATCTTCGGAACTGGCCTCGGTTCTTTTGGCATCTTGCAGGATGGAATTGATAAAAGGAACTACCCACATAACTTTTTAATTGAAATACTCGTAGAGGCTGGTTTGGTAGGATTCTTCTTAACTATTGCAAACATTGTCATCTATATGAGATTTATCGTTCAAAGAGAAATATCAAAAACTGACCCTGCTCTTGTGTTTGTGCTTGCTTATTCTGTTTGTTGTTTTCTTACTTCATTTTCTATATCAGAAATGCGTTTACCTATCGCTATAATGGGTGTTATTTTATTTATGAAGCACAAGGTAAGTGTTAATAACTACATATGTAACGCATAAGTTAATTAATTTTATGTTATTTGACTAACGCTTTATCGCGAATCACCTTTTCAGTGGTGCTTCTTGAGGATTTTAGGAATAAGTGTTAATCGTGAACACCTGCAGCGCATTCTCTCTCAAAGTTTTCACGTATCAGTGAACACAAATCCTCATTTCGTAGAGCAAATGCAAGAGCGGCACCCATTAAGACATTGTCAGGTATATATTCACCAATAATTTTTGGGAGAGATGTCTCAAAGGATCCGTCTTGTTTTAAAACAATGGCTGCATCCCAAGGGGATAAATTTAAGGTTGTATTCGAAACAAAATCTTCCACACCTTTAAAGTCTTGATCTTCTCTTTTGTCCAAGTCTAACTCTCCCTGCTGTTGAATTATCATTCTAACTCTAATTGTTCACAAAACTCGGACCACTCGCGCTTTGTCATGCCGCTTTCTTCATGAGATACCTTTTCTCCACTAATAAGTTTCCTTATGGCTTTAAGTGCATTTTTAGAAAAGCGAGCGCCTTCCTTGCGGTATTGCATAAAAGCTTCATAGGTATGGGGGACCCAATCCTTCATTATCTCAAGCATTTTATATGCGTAGACCTGTATCTCATATTGGGCATGTGAATCTGCACGAAGACTAAGAAAATGCATCAAGTTATG
Source organism: uncultured Alphaproteobacteria bacterium (assembly GCA_964424065.1). Lineage (GTDB taxonomy): Bacteria > Pseudomonadota > Alphaproteobacteria > UBA9655 > UBA9655 > UBA9655. The sequence continues at coordinate 4,212 of CAYRHD010000026.1, read as the reverse complement.
GAGATCAATTTTCCAGTACCATTGTGTATATATGTTTAAGGAAAGGTTAATTCGTGCTAATTCACGAGCTAATTTGTCTTTGGAGGGATCAATCATATTTCCTTGAGAATCTTCATTAAGAAGTTGTTCATAGTGCTCATAATTTCTCTCAGCATCTTCGCGAAGCAGCTTGATGACTTCTTGAGCGTGTTCAGGAGTAAGATTTGCTCCTCGGCCCTGCCGATTTGTTGTTGATTGCGTTCCTAGATCCTCTTCCGTGGGGATATAAAAATCACGATCCAAAATGGAATACCTGCCTGAATATTCATTCACGTTGGCTGTGCGGTGCCGAATCCAGTCACGAGCAACGAAGATGGGAAGTTTGACGTGGAACTTAATTTCACACATTTCAAAAGGAGTTGTATGAGAATGTCGCAATAGATAATGGATCAATCCACGATCTTCAGAGACTTGTTTAGTACCTTTTCCATAGGATACACGAGCAGCTTGAACGATAGAATTATCATTGCCCATATAGTCAATGACCCGAATAAAACCATGATCCAAAATGGGAAAAGCTTGATATAAAATCTGCTCCAATCCTGGAGATATTTCTCTCCGTGTGGGTGACGTTTGAGATTGAAGCTGTTGAATTTCTTGTGTTTGTGTACTTGTAAGTGCCATCGTACCATCTCCTTCTGAGTACAGGAGTAAAGCATTTGACAAGATGGCTCAAGCAAAAAATGTCATTAATGTTAAGATGAAAAAAAGTGGTTAAATCCCTTTAAAATTACAGAGAAAAGAAAAAAATTATAAGAGAATGTTAGGAGATAAGCAAAAATGATGAGAAGGCCATCTCTTTCAAAAATAGCGATGCCAAAAAGAATCAAAATAAAACCAAAAATGAGGTTACTGAAGGGAATGGGAAGCATCAATAATAAAGCGAGACAGAGGATAATAAGTGCGTTAATCCTATCAAAAGGCGGTGAACATACTAGTTCGAGCCTTGGTTTTGTAAGTCTTTCTATTTTTTTTAACAGAGGTGAAACTTTATCGACCATGTGGAAAACTTGCGCTTTAGATACTTTGCGTTGAGAAAGACTCTTTGGTAACCAAATATTTTTTCTCCCGATAAGAATCTCAATGGCAAAAACGACTATCGGGGCACTTAAAAAAATTGAGATACCAGGTAATGCTGTCAAGGGAAGTAAAGTTGGAATGGCAAAAAAAGTTACTGTGAGGCCAAATGCACGAAAGCCCAGTATGTTGAGTATTTCCTGATAAGTAATCCCTGAAGAATCGGTGCACGAATCATAAATTGAGGCTAAAATACTGGAAACTTTTTGGTGAATCTTTTTTGTCATTGAATTCTTGCTATATCTCTAGTCCATGGCTTGAACTTTGATCTTTCAATCGTTTGATCTCTTGTAATAAATGATTTGCGCGAGATATATCCGTTGGTTTTCCTTTTAAAAGTTTGAGTGACCTTTTAACTTGTTCATCTGCCATCTTTAGATCTCCAACTTCAAAAGCCATCTCAGCAAGAGATAGGGAAGCAAGCCCAATATCTCCTTTTTTTCCATAACACACAGCCAGGAGACGATAAGTCATAGGATTATCTGGTTCTTCTGCCTTCGCACGGAGTAGTTCTTGAAATGCTTTCTTAAGAAGTTGATTTTCGCCAGTTTCAATCAAAGCATGAGCGTATGTAACACGTAATAGCGCTATGTCCGGTCGAAGCTTGACAGCTTGTTCGTAAGCATATGATGCTTCTTTTATTTTTCCGGAATCAAATAAGATTTGTCCTTTGAGGTCCCAGAAAAATGCATCTTCTGGATAGTCTGCCAATAGATGATTGATCTCATCAAGAGCCATATCATTCTGTGAGCTCTGTAAGTACGCTATAGACCTCGCATAACGTGCTAGGAGAGAGGTATCAGTCGGCTTATATTTATCAAATGTTTTAGCAGGACTTTGGAGAAAGGCTGCTAGCTTAACCTGCATTCGCTTAAAATTATCTTCAAACTGTTGAGGTAGTGTTGCGTTCGAATGTGGAGAATGAGCGACATGGTTGACAAAAAATGCTATACGCTCAGATGTTAAAGGGTGTGTAATGGCATAAGGATCAATATGTTCCTCTACTAAAAAGTCGTTTTTGTGCATGATTTGTAAAAATTCGAGCATTCCCTGAGAAGAATAGCCAAGATGGTCTAAAATTCTTGCGGCGCCTTGGTCAGCGGAACCTTCTTGTGTTCGTGAAAATTTCAGAAAATCTCTCTTTGCCAATTCTTGACTACCCATGAGTATGGCTAAACCCGCATCAGGTCGACCTGCGAGTGCTGCGCCTATTCCACCAATTGTCCCAATGAGTCCTTGTAAAAGGGTTTTTTCAAAAGCATCAACACCTCGGATTACGTGACTATCTGCTATGTGAGCTGTTTCATGCGCTAAGACTCCAATAAGTTGAGATGGAGACTCCGCTCTAAGTAACAGCTCCGTATGTATACCAATTTTATTTCCTGCCATGGCAAACGCATTAATTGTTTTTGACTGGATAATATAAAGATGAAAGCGTTTTGAGGTGATGTTGGCTGCCAAGAAAAGGGGTTCAATGTATGACTTAAGCACATATTCAATTTCCGCATCTCGAATCAATGAGTCTTCTTTTGGTACTGATGCGACTACAGATGTTTCAGCGATGAGTAACCACGCGACACAAATTCTACATACTTTCTTCAGTGCAGTGTTGTAGAGCTTATAAATTGAATGGGGCAAAATCATACTTACTTTCGGGTTGTTATTTATCTAAATAGATATTATACCAAAATCATCAACGAATAAACGGAGAATTATGAAAGTGCAAGCAGATGTCCTGTATCAAAGGCTAGGTATCGTGTTGCTTTCCATAACTATTGGTGTTCTTGCATTATATGCTTATAAATTACTCTCGCTGATCATGCCTCTGTTAACCATTTTAATGCTGTGGCATCAAGGACATCTGAAAGAACTCAAGATGCCTAATTCTCCACCCTTGTTCCTATTACTCGCCTTAATTGTACTCGCGGGTATAAGCATATTTTGGACCACAAATACAATGGCTGCCCTTAAAACATTTTCTGCCATTAGCATGAGCTATGTTTTTTGTACTTTATTTATTGCTGCTATTTTGCGCGCAGATATGGAAACAAGCAGGAAAAGTTTTCATATTTTCGCTAGTTCAGGATATATACTTATATCATTGATTTTGCTCCAAACTATTGTGACGCATTATACTATAAGACCATCCCATCAGAGCTTTACAAACTTTCTGATGATCAAACCAACAGGGTCTATAATTGGATTATTTTCATTTATTTGTTTTGGGGTGTTTTGGTGTGATAACAAAAAGTTATTAGCTGGCTTGTCTTTTATTCTTATTGCGTGCAACATTTATCTAACAGGTTGTAATACAGCATTCTTCGCACTTTTGATTGGTATAATGGTTTTCATTCTTACATATTTGATCCCAATGCTAATGACACGATTATTGATGGTTGGCAGCTATTCTGTTTTGCTTCTTTCTCCACTATTATATGCTTCTATAGCAACACCTTTTGGCCTTTCTAAGATACCCTATACTTCTTATATTTTAACAAAAAGCTTTTATCATCGAATGTTGGTCTGGGATTGGTATGCAAAAAAATTTATGACAGGGTCTATTTTTGGCTCAGGACTAGAATCAGGGCGTGCCTTCTCAGAGGAAGTACCTTATATTTTTGCCAAATATAAAATGACCGTTCACGCGCATAATAATAGCTTACAGGCTTATGTTGAACTGGGCTTTTTGGGTGGAATTATCTATGCATTACTTGTAAGTTCATTCTTTTATGTTGTTTTAAGAAAAGTGAAGGATTCGCTTTCTATGGCCGTATGTAATTCAACAATCGTCTACGCACTAGTGGAAGCACAATTTACACACAATCTTTGGAGAAATTATTGGCTCTCTTTGTTAACGATTGTTGCGGGGCTTATTATACTTTTTATTAAAATTCACGAGGAGAAGCAGCGCGTTCAAGGCGATCATTTAGGGCTATTCCAAGACCATGCATGGGTATGGGAGCAATTGAAATTCTGGAAAAAGTAGGGTTATCCAAAATATGCAACATTTTAAATAAGTTGGCAGCGGCTTCAATTAAGCACCCCTTTTCACTTAGATTCAATACATTGTGCAGTCTCCAATGTATTGAATCTAAG
>CAYRHD010000025.1:0-23467 GCA_964424065.1 uncultured Alphaproteobacteria bacterium | reverse complement strand
ATGTGAGAGAGCAGAGAGGACGAGGTGGAAGAAAGGATAAGACTCTTCATGAGGACTTTTAATTTTCACAACATAGTTGATGACAACAATTTTTTGATGCCATTCTTGTGCAAGAAAAGACTTGCTTTTAGCAATGCCTTTTCTTAATACGAGAATCTCTAAAAACACATCTTTCCCCCTCTATCCTCAATACTCTTCATTCCTACAAAGGCGGTCAGAGAGAGGAGGAGAGACATGTTCATATGCACTTATAAGTCCCAAAAGTTTTAGCCATTTTTGACGTGGATATGTGCCTTACGCGGTCTATTCATCCATTACTAAATGAACCAATTTTATCATAAAAAAGAGGGAGGTTTTCCTCCCCCTGCCAAAGATTGTAAAATAGGGACTAGACGATTGTCGCCGTAATGTTTGTATAATCGGAAAGTACAGTATGACTTCCATCATAGTTAACAGTATAAAGAGCGATCGATCCTAATGGGTCTGTATGAGCAACATCAGAAAACAGATTGATCTTAAGAACATTAGGCGTAACAGTAGCCCCATCATGATCCACATCTACAAGAGATGTCAGTGAGTCAAGGTCTGCTGCATTTATACTCAAATCACCATTCGCATCAAAGACATGTTGGAACAAGAGAACATCCCCCTGTGCCTGACCATAGTCGGCGATGATATCATCTCCAAGTCCTATCAATGGAAAACTAGGAGCAACATAATCATCTGGATGCGCTAGATCAAAGACAAAGGTATCTGCCCCTAGACCACCAATAAATGTTTGGTTTCCATGTCCGTTGTAAAGGTAATCATTTCCTCCCGCAGTACTTAGATGCTGAGTTCCATTTCTCGCTATCATGACATCGCTTCCTGCTGTGCCAGTGATAGCATTTGAATTAGCATCAAATACTAAATGATAGTCCACACCATTAAACCTTAATGTTTCAATATCAGAAGCTCCACTGAAAACGCCAAGGTTATCAACGCCGTCATTATTTGCTCCCATACCTGTAATATCTGTGATGTTCAGAAGTCCTGCGCCTGATAGTAAAATCAGACCATCTGAACTATGTCCAGGAGCAAAACTAAAGCTGTAATTTCCAATGGATTCAGGATTTACAAGAGTATCTGTTCCCGTACCACCGGTAATTAAATTACCAAAAACAACATCTGGAGCATAGACAGTGTTGGGATCAAAAGGACCACCTGACGTGCCCCCTACATTACCAAGAACAATCATAAGTTCAATTAATGTTAAGTTGTGTTCGCCATATATTATATCATTGCCCTCTCCGCCAGAAAGAAAATCAGGCCCAGCTCCTCCATAAAGGGTATCATTCCCATTTCCTGCTAAAATAGCATCAATTCCATCTAAGCCATAATAAGTTTTGTTCAAAATCACTGCACTGTTATCTATGCTATCAACATTATTCGTTCCCACGACAACACTTAAAGGGAGAAGATTAGCAAATACAATGCTGACCTTATGTTCCGTGCCATCCACCGATTGAATCATAAAGTCTTCAGTGACATAGTTTCCTGCGGATACTGTAGGAAGTGGAACTCCGACGTCATGCGTCCATGTCCAGTTCCCATTCGCTTGAACAGCCAGATCACCGATCGTCCCATCATAAGTTGTTGCAACAAAGAAAGCTTCACCAGCATCTGGATCTGTGATCGTCAGCAGTCCACTCCTTGCGCCTCCTGCGGCCGCTGAAACTGCATAATAAGCTGCATCAACCCCACCGATGACAGCAGGTGTTTGAGACGTTGCATTCACTGTTAATTTAAAGATATCAAAAGCTGCTCCATCACCATGTCCATCATCTGCCGTGACTTTGACATAAATATCACCAGCATCGGTATTTAAGGGTGTACCTGTGAAGGATGTTCCGTCAAAAGAAAGCCAGGAAGAAAGGCTGCCATCTCCAACTAAGTCTCCATTCATATCAACGAGCAGTGCCGTATAGGTCAATGTATCGCCAACATCCACATCGAAAAAGGCATCTGAAGGAATGGCAAGACTAAAGGTACTGCCAGCATCAGCCATCTGATCAACAATGCCTTGATCAACAACGGGAGCGTCATTTGTGTTATTGACTGTTAAGTCAAACGTTGTTGAAACACTTTCCAGACCATCACTCGCCATCACTTCGATGCTAATCGTACCCACATTCTCATTCAGTGGTGTTCCAGTAAAACTATTTGTCATCGGATCAAAGACTAGCCATGCAGGCAAAGGATCACCATTTGCCAAAGTAGCTGATAATGTTAAGTTATTTCCCAGATCAACGTCTTTAAAGGCATTGCCAGGGATATTAAAATGAAAGAGGCTATCTTCATTGGCCATCTGACTCACAATACCCTGATCAACAACCGGCTTATCATTTGTTCCCAAAATTTGAACACTTAAGAGAACGTTATTATCTGACAAACTTCCATCCGACACAGTATAAATAAAGTTGTCTTCGTGAATGCTCCCCTCAGCAAATTGTTGAACGAGATTTCCCCCATCTCCATTTGTTCCATTGTTCAACGTGTATGTGTAAGAACCATCAGGATTAATCAAAAGAGTTCCATAAATCCCCGCAAGAGTCGTTCCTCCTGCAGAAATCGTCGTTCCATTGACAGAGGTTATTGTCAAAAGATCACCTTGATCATCCGCATCCGCAACACCACCGATTCCATCTCCAAGAATCACATTTCCTGAAGTCATAAGGGTCGTATCTTCTTTCAAACCTAAAGCCAGATCGTCATTTCCCATGGGAGCTGTATTGTTTGAATTATTGACTAAGTTAATAATTCCATTTGTAAATTGTAATTGCTCTACATGAATCAAAAAATCCGCTCCATCATTTGGACCAGAAATATTGTGAGTGACAGCATATTTTTTCCCGCCTAAGGATGTGATCGTATATTCTGAGCTATTTCCACTATAAACAGCTGTATCAACATCAGCACCACCGTCAATTGTATCGTTCCCTGCTCCACCAATAAGGATATCATCACCTGCACCGCCACGGAGAACATCAGCAGCTCCCATCGATGCATTTGGTTCAGAAGGAGAAAAATCAGCGATGAGAACATCATCACCTAAGCCACCGCGAAGCTCATCTTGACCAAGGCCTCCGACAAGAACGTCATTACCCTGGTTTCCAATAAGACTATCATTACCTGAACCAGCAACTATCGTATCATCACCTAAGCCACCGCGCAGAAAATCATCACCTGATCCTCCATGGATAATGTCTTGCCCTTCCTGTCCATATACCCAACTTGTGGCGGCAACAGCTGAAAGGTCAGAAGTGTCATTTCCAGCACCCAAATGTAAGTGAATGTATGAATCAGACCCTGTATTGTTAATACCAGCGCCTGCATGAGTACCTGGCAGGAAGACAACCGTATCATCTCCATCAAAGGTTTTGACATTAAACAAATTGGCAAAAATGCCTCCTCCGTTACTTGTCATGCTGATGGTTAAATGGTCATCGTAATCTGTGAGTTTAACATCTGCTCCTTTAACATCGTTTGCGGTTACATCAACACCAACCGTGCTTTGGTTAGTGTAGTGAATGTCCACATAGGCAAAATTGTCGACAACCAAAGATTTGCCCAGCATATCATTGGCAGATCCTTTCAGAGCAAAATTATTACCAGCATTCCAGATGCCGGTAGCTTCAAATTTTGCCTGATTAGCTGTGATATCAACAAGTATCACAGAGCCGTTGTTTGTCATAAACGTGCCACTCAGAAGCGTATCAAATTGAATCTTTTTCAAGAGAAGATCATCTTTTTTGAGGTCATAAGGATCTGTATATGATGAAAAATTTGATGCCCAAACTGTTATCGAACCGTAACCAAATAAACCAGACATGACTCCCTCCCAACAACATTATAAATATAATTCTACTATTTTCATTATAACATGCAAATAAATTAATAGATACATATATTAATGTATATTAATTAATAAATTATATTTATTATATTTTAATTATTACCTTTTTCTTTATATCGACCTCTTGATTTCCACCTGATATTATTCAGCTTTTCGGTTTTTTTTCTATAAAATAGATGTTTTTGAAATTGTATATGAATAAATTGAAATCACTTTTACATTTCTCGTTACTTGTTTTTTTCGCCTTTATGGCTCCCACTTGGGCAATGGATAACGATCACTGGGTAAGTCAAAGATATCATAAGATGATGCATGCATTCTTCCTTACGTCTTTGTCACAAGACACTGACCTCATGCGAAATATAAAACAGCGTATATATCAAAGATTCAAAACACATACTCTTGATTGTTCAACCGCTGAAGGATTAGAAATTCTCAAAACACCGTTTTTAATGTTTTATTGCCGCACACTACGTCTCACAAATGTCTTAGGTTCGGCTCAATGCTTTAATGCACTCCAAGAAGCTCAACGTTATTTTGGGGAATTAGAGCTCCGTGTTGAATTAAGCTCTGATTTTGATCGGGGATCAACATGGGGCAGTAAAATTCTTAAAGCTATACAAAAGCTTACAAAAAGAGGCATACAAGTTCATATCGGAACTCTGTAATTAAACTGTCAGAATCATCTCTCTTGAGTAGTATGTTCGTATCTTGGTCTATGAGAGGATTCTTCCCCCACTAAGTAAGATAAGGACACTACTTCGTGACTCACCACCAATTACGAGGGGCTACATATGTGGAAGCATTCACAGGTTTAGTTTGTGGCGCACGATCTGTAACAGAAAAATGCTCCATCAAGGTTGATGGAGCATAAATCTTAAATGAAAAGTATTACCGTACCGAACCAGCAGCATCCTGTGCCCAACCGGCAGCTGGCGATGTTTTCAACATCCAGGCCTCATCGATAAGCCTATTTGCCGTATCTGTTCTTTCTTTCATACTTTTTGCATAATCAGCTCTTGCCTTACGCAGTTGCTCAAATCTAGCTATAGTAGCATCTGCATGTTCAGCTGGGTCAAGCAAACAAAGTTTATTAAGAAATGTAATTACATCAGGAAATTTAAAGATGCCCTCTTCCGCTTGAATACTATAAGCATGACGAACATCGTTAAGGTTTGATCTGATCGCTTCAAGAAAGCTTAAAAAGCTCTTATCCGCTTTAGATGTTTCACTGTACTCAGGACTTTGTTTTACAGTTACGATGGCCTGAGCAATAGCCGTATGAAATCTATCAAGAAAATCATCCAATTTTCCAGTATATGTTATGAATTCTTGAAGAGATTCTTCACCTTGAGAAAATATTCTCTGTGCTCGGCTATCTAATTCTTCTTCAGAGGCCACTGCTTGCCAAACAGGGCTTCCAACTTGATAACGGCTCGGAGTCGGTTCAACAAAGCGAGCCTGAATAGATGATTGAATGAATTCAAGCGCACTCCACTGTAAAGAACCCATAGCAGCTTTAAGCCCACTTGAATTTTTCGTTGGGTTATAAGTTGAAGTATTGAAAAAATATTGAAGACTTTCTCTCGCTTCTCTTACACCCGCTGATTTCGTCAAAAGACGAGAATTAGCCATACTGCTAAGTAAATCTCTTAATTGTCTGACAGCATCAGCAACCATACCATGTACTTCAGACGTATGAACCGCAAATTCTCTATATGGTTTGAAGGAATTTTTAATTTCCTCAGGTGCTGAATTATACATATCTCCTTGTGGTACTCTGTGGCCTACTCTGTGGACACCCATATCATCATTCATACCATAAGAAACCGATAAGGGAAGAGCCGTTGTAAAAATTATATAACTAAATAGATTTTTTACTTTCATAATAATCTCCATAATAAGAATTGACATGTTTATTCATGTCGATCTTGAATATATATATTTTTTTTATAACTTCAACATATTTCTTTAAATATGAAAAAAAATTAGATTTTTCATTTAATATTTATTTGTAAGAAAAAATTTATTAAGAAAAATTGAAAATATTTTGAGTGTGTTTGTGAGCTCTTTGAGCAGTAACAATTCTATTTCCTGTTAGGCCGGATGCTTTTAGATTTTCCTTTTGCGTCCTCATTAGACTGGTGAGAATTAAATGAAATTTTTTCGAAAACAATAAACTGAACAGCACATGGATATCCTTAAAATAAGCATACTGATTACAAATCTCTCGTCTAACGATTTTTACTATACTTACTTTTAGAGTTCCTAATGAGAGATACTTACGCTAGAGGGAGATCTATCAATGAAATTTTTAAGTATTATGTGGCTTTCAAGAATCTCTAACTTCATTTTAGAAAAGAAATCGCAAGATTCAAACTTTATGTTGAAAAATTATACAGAGTTTAATAAGTTAATATTATGAATAAGATTTTAAATCTCTTTATTGTATACTTTTTTATCATAAATTCTCCTTTATTAGCTGGAAGAGGCTTATTGGAAGATGGTCAATTTTTAGACTTATCAGACCTTTGTATCGTTTCCAACAATGGAGGTAGCAATTTAACTCCGGGGGGCACACAGCGATCAGGGATATCTGTTGAGGAAGTTGTTGACACTTACATTGCTCCCAATGTTGAGCATCTTTCAAAGGTTCGAGTTCTTGATCTTTCCACCAATAATATGCCTCACGAGGTACTTTCTAGATTTGTTACTGTTTTGAAAGAGCGCAAATTTTGGGACCAATTTCGTTCCGTTGAGTTGGTCCTTTTAGCACATAACACCATTACAGCAGAAACAGCACCTGTTTTAATCCGCTTTCTTGAACTTTACAGGCAGGAACAAAGGTCTGTAGGATTTCCCTATATCAATATCGTTCACACACCTTCAGATAGAAAAGATGTAAGAAACTTAGCACAAGCTTTAAAAAGTGGTTCTCAGTCTCTTACTGAAACGCCTCCATTAATGTCTCATCTCATTTTTCTTCAAAAAAAGTATGTCTGGCACGTGGAAAATCGGGTGCAGGTTTATAAAGACATGGTTCGCACGAAAGACTTACCATCAAACTGGTTAGCCATTCATAAAGGATACTATCAGTCACGAGTATTTCACGATGTAGTCCGATTTCGACGAAATATAAGAGACCTTAGCTTTCGTGAAACTGTTCGTCAGTCTTATGAACGTAGCAGAACACCTGGGAAAGATCCTCTTTCCGAACAACAACTCGAAGAGCTTGCTAGACTTATAGGACAAATCACTTTTTCTCCACTTCCTTCTTCTTCTATAACGGATCAATAGAGATTATGGGAAAAAGGATTGCATTTTATAGTCTTCTGTTTCTTGCTTCTTTCTCTTTAAACGATGCCTATTCGGGAAAACATTTTGTTAGCGCATTTGGTCAAATGTATCCTGGGGACAGTGCAGTCGTTGACTTTGATCGTGTGCATGCTCGGTTAAAGCGTTTTGAAGAATATGCAACCGACTGTGTATCAACTGCCCCTCGTAAAAATAATATTGTTGTCGGTGCGATAACAGTTATTTATGAAGATCCTGATGCACAAGCGTCTCCAAAAGTTGCAAGAACATTTTACTTTGAGGCTAACGATCTAGAGAAAGGAAGAGGAGTTATTGCCTTTGAAAGTACCCCTAAATTCCATGAAGACAGAATCTTTTGGAAGAAGTCTGGACTGGGGATGATTGACGGACATACTCATCTAGCTTTTGAACCCTCAGAGAAAAAAGCTTTATGTGTAAGAAGATTAGATGACTTTTTAAAGAGGTATGGGGGTTTTGATAATCCACAAAGCCCCTTTAATCAAATGCAAGCCCCTCTTGATGTTTTAGCATCAATACCTCCACTTCCCAAGACAACGAGAGAGACTCTAAATTCTTTTTTATATCACTTGAAAGCTACCTATGAAAAATCGGCAAATATGCTCACTCATAAGTTGCTCACTGGAACCAAGCTTTCAGAAGAAGAGGAGGAAATTCTCAAAGGCACCTCCTCCACAGTACCTCTTTTTGAACACTTAGAAGTTTCAACAGATGCTGCAGACTTTACCTTTTCTACAAAAGATGAGACTGAGTCTATTCTTAAAACTCTTTTGGAATTGAGCCAAAATCAATTTATGATTCAAGCCTTAAAGGCTCAATCACAATTCAGAAAAGATGTTAAAAAAGCGGCAACAAGGTTCTATAAAGACTGCTGGCATAGTGAACAGAGACTTTGTCATTATTTGCTTGATCGATTGAATGATGCCGAAGGTGGAGAAGCAATGAGTGACGAGACATATTCGGAAGTAAGTTCTTCAACAGAGGGGGAGGATGTTGAATTCAGTGAAAAAAACCAGTCACAAAAAGTACCTGTAGAAGAAAAAATGTATGGATTTAACTGGGATCAAATTGAAGAAGTTGGAGGGGATCTTCGGCCGGCTTATATATTTGTGCATGTTCATTCAAGGCTTCAGTTTTGTGAGATGTGTGAGTTTACTTTAAGTGAACTTTTCCTAAAACTGCTTACAAAAAAAGGAAGATATAAAATTGGAGGAATTCTTGGATCTTATTCAGAACCTTATGGTCCTCCGAGTTCTTCATCAGAAGCTTCAGCTTTAGCTGCGACAGTTCCTTGGGATAGAGTTATTCATGAAAGAGAACAAGGAGTTCCCCCTAACTTTTATATAAAGCGTTTGAATCCTTCGTAATTTTTTCGTCTCCAAATTATCACCAAGAGGAAAAGAATTGAGGGAGGTTTTAGAAGAATTTTGGATCTTTTAAAGATAGAGTTATATTTGATTTCTCTGTGAGTAATCCTTGAAAACTCTGGTGCCGGATGTCGGAATCGAACCAACGACCTACTGATTACAAATCAGTAGATATATTTAAATTGATTGTCAACAATTTTATGGAATTTCTATTTATTTCCAAGCTCTCTAGGGCCTTTTCCTCCTTTTTAAATTCTATGAAAATCTTTAAAAACATGCTTCATTTCTTTTCCATTTGATGACAATTTGATGACAATTTTTTTCTGCCATGTTATAACCCAAAAGATAAAGAGAGGTCTTCATGCCAAAACTCACAAAACGATTTGTAGAAAATATAGCAGAAGATCCTGTAAAGACTCTAAAGTATTGGGACTCAGAACTCAAGGGCTTTGGAATTGTTGTGCTTCCAAGTGGTCGTCGAGCTTATTGTATTCAATATCGTAATAAAAATAGAGTTTTGAAGAGATACAAAATAGGAGTTCATGGCCAGATTACAACAGAACAAGCAAGAGACTTGGCTAAAATTAAATTAGGCCAAGTTGTTTATGGAGAGGATCCTACAGAACAAAAAAAGCAAAATCTTGCTCTTCCAACAATGGATGAATTGGCCAAAAACTATTTTGAACGGCATGGATATAAAAAGAGGGAGAAGAGTTTATTAGAAGATCAAAAATTGCTTTGCAATCTTGTCCTTCCCACATTAGGGCGTTCAAAGGTTCTGTATCTCTCTCGGCAAGAAATTGAAACTCTTCATAAAGCTCTTCAAAAAACCCCCTATCAAGCGAATCGAGTTTTAGCGCTTCTCTCAAAAATGCTTTCTCTTGCAGTAGCATGGGGCTGGAGAGATGATAATCCTGTATTGGGCATTGAGAGATATCAGGAGGAAAAAAGAGATAGGTGGCTAGATCAAGAGGAACTTGATCGGCTATGGGAAGTACTGGATCGCCATTCTGATCGTATGACAGCCTATGTTTTTAAATTCCTTATTCTTACAGGTGCTCGTAAAGGAGAAGCCCTGAGAGCCACATGGGATCAATTTGATTTGGAAAAGGGCGTTTGGACAAAGCCTTCTCATTTGACAAAACAGAAAAAGAAAGAACATCTTCCTCTTTCAGAAAAAGCGATTGAGGTTTTACAAATTTTGAAAAAGCGAGCACCTAAGAGATCTATTTATGTTTTCCCTGGTCATATTGAGGGGCAACCCTTGAAAGAAATCAAAACCTTCTGGAAAACTGCTCTTAAACAATCAAAACTTGAAAACGTTCGTATACATGACTTACGTCATACCCATGCTTCTCATCTTGTTTCAAGCGGTTTAAGTTTAAGTATTGTTGGAAAGCTTTTGGGGCATACGCAGGCTTCAACAACCCAAAGATATGCTCACTTAGCTGATGAGCCCTTACGCCAAGCAGCAGAACTATTTGGAAGTAAGGTTGGCAAAAAAATGGAGGAGACAAAATGAACAAGAGCCTAAAATACTAAGATTTCAGATTGATAACTCAAATTTCTGACTTTACAATAGCATGTTTTTTGCCATTGGGTATGGCTATCCTATTTTCAGTTTCTGGAGGTCTTTTTTTTGGAAGAGAAGGTTTCTGTGATTCCTCGACAGGAATTATTGAATCCTGTTCATACTTTCTATAAAGTTGAACAACACGCTCATAAAGCATCTGAACAGCAATCATGGTAGGGAGAAAAAGATCTTCACCGGCAGCCTCATTTATTTCTTGATGCCCAACATAAATTTCTCTACATAAGTGATAGAAAACCCTAAGTTCTGGATCATTGGGGCCTTCTTTAGAAGAAAATGTACTTTTTTTTCGGTATTCTGTAAATAAATCTGTTTCTTTTTCATCTATGAAAGATAAATCACGTACTATTTCTGTAGGAGAAATGGGACGTCCCATTCTGATTCCTGTCACAAACCCATCAGCTTCAAAATCCAAGAGTCTGCCATTATATGACAGTAAAGGTTGGCTTGTTAAGCACATGATACAAAAAAGAAGTACGTTTTTCATCATCTTTTCCTTTCTATGGTTAACTTTTTTATCTTTGAAACTTGATCATTTGTCAAAAAATTCTCTACAGTTATACTATAGAGGTATACAAATAATTTGTCCATATCTTTCACTAAACCATCAACACTTGTTAAAAATGATTCTGGCTTAAATACCATATCTCTAGCCATTCTTACTTCTATGATAGCTTCTCCATAGGTTTCCGTGTCGTACTTTTCTGAATCTTTCAAGAGTCCCATTGAATCATCTGCGTCAAGAAATATAGGAGGAGAAAGAAGATCATAGGATGACGATCTTTCTTCAAGTGCTGTTGCCTCATCATGAAAAGTAAAAGCAAAGCGCGAAGCTGGATGGACAATAGATACCACTGAATCTACAGGAAATGTTTCAAATATCTGATATGGTCTTATCTCTCTTCCATCAAGACGTCGAACGTTAAGGTCAAGATGGCGAATCATTGTGATGCTGACAATACCCTGTTCCAGAAGATGTTCCACCATACGTCGATTATCTGCTAGAAAATCTGCATCAAATGCTCTTGTAAAGTGAGAAAGATTAACGCGAGCACCGTCTACGTATATTTCTTCTGCATAGTCTGGATAAACAGATGATCTCCATTCCACACTTCCTGCACGTATGTTAAAAAACTTCCTCGCAAAAAAAGGATTTTCTCGCATACCCAGAGCATATTCTTCTAAAAGGTCTTGGTGATTTGTAATCTCTTTCCACATTTCTGAAAAAGGGCGCCGAGACATAAAATATAAAAGACCCTTGGCATCGACCTGCCCTCGCCCACCATTATATCGCTCACGTATGGTTTCTATTCGTTGAGAGTCTGTCGTTCCCTCTCTTGGCACAATACCCGATAAAGTCAAGGCATGTAAAAACATGAATCCGCCAAGCTTCGAAAAACTCTTTATCCGAATATCTTCAATTCCAAATCCTTGATCGCTCCAAAAATAGGGTAATGATCTCAAAAGGGTTTCGCTTATTTTGTTTTTATACCCATATAGCCCAAAAAATAAAGGAACTGTAAATTCTAAAGGATATTGAATAGTCACTTGAGGTTGAAAGCCAATTTGAGAAGGCAAGTTAATTGTTTGCTCCTGTACTTGCTCTAAAAATGAATGTCGTGTGAGAAGATAAAGTTCAGTTGAAATGACTCTTTCAAAGTTTTCTACCCACCAAGCAAATGTAGGTGTAGATGTATTTCCCATTTTTGCTATTTTAAACACAGATTCTAGAGCCGTTGGACCTATATCACTGTTCCATATCTCTTCGAGTATTGCATCAGAGATTGTTGGATATTTCCCTGAATTTATAAGCCATTGCTTCCAAATATGAAAGGATTCTTCTGACGTTGCAAGATGACTTTCACGAAGCGTTCTCGCGAGTCTTTTCTCAAAATTTGCTTTTCCTATTAAGTCGGTTACTTGTCGAGTGTGGAGTGCGTTTCTTAAATCTTCTAAGTTATATCTTCTTTCTTTCAAAGCTCGGCAAGCAATTTGAACAGTTTCAATGGCTTTCATGAGTAAACTTTTCTCATCGCGCGTGAATGGGTAGACTACAAATTCAAGATCTTGTCCATCAATGACAACATGCCATAATTTTCTAGTTGTCTCTTTATCCGAAAGCTCAAAGATAGGTTTTCTTTGGAAGCGATAATTTTCTAAAGCCCATGGACAAACGTTATTCAATTCTTGAAGTTCTAAGCCAATTCTAAACGGCATTGGAGTTGATGTTGCTGAAGAACTCTCTTCATCATCTGAACCTATACTTTTACAAGTTGTATTAGATAATATAAATAATAGAAATAGAGATATAAATATTTTTATATTCATATGTAAAACCATTAAATGTAATTGTATATATTGTACATAAGTATCATTTCCTACTTTGTCAACTTCTTCTAGAATAAGACGCTTAACACATCTCTCAAATGCGCTATTATAAACCCCGTCAGCAACTTCTCTAAAACAATTTAGAAAAATATCTTCGACAAGATAAAAGTTTTGAAGTTCTTTGCGGTGCATAAAAAAAGGAATTCAAAGAAGTCTTCTTGCTTTTTCTCAGAAAAGATTGTTGGAGAATCTTTGAGAGGAATTAAAACCTTTTGAAAAACAGTCCTCAAAAAATCAAAGTTATAAAATATTTACACACATGATTTGTATCATACCTATGCTTCTCATTCAAGAAGTAGAAAATAAGATTTGACTCTTTATTTTTAAAACGCAACTTTAAGAATTAAAAGAGGAGACAAAATGAATAAAAGCCTAAAAGAGGAATCCATCAAAGAAATGCTCAACATGCTTAAGGGAGACTACAGATTTCCTGTCAAACTGTGGGTATGGGGGAAAGTTGTTAAGGAATGGGCCGGAATTATTATTGGATTTGCCATATTTTTTTTAATTGCATTGTTCATTATGCTTTCGATAAAACGAGGGGCAACAAATGTCGAACCACAATCCGTTGATGTGATGCAAAGCCTAGAAGAAAAAGAAAAAACAAATAATGAGCAGGTTCTTACGGCTAATCTCAAAAAGATTGCCGAATTCATGAAAACGAATTCAGAATCTGTGACAAATCGGCAAGAGATTATAGAAAAGCTCACTACAGAAATTAGCTCAGGTGCCGGACGTCTTTGAATCAGGTTCAATTAGAGGGCAAAGTAAAAAGCTTGTCTCACCTTCTCAGTTTGTGCAATGTCTATCGCGGAAATTACATGAATAGGTTCGCAAATCATATTAACCCCTTTGATGATCCTCGTATATCACATGCTTTTGACGAACTGGTTGTCGGTCATTTTTTCATCGGTCGCCATGTTCTTGATCCACAAGAAGAAAACAAGAGATGGGAATCTCTGTGTGCATTCTGCCGTCAAGAAGTGGATAAGGCAAATGATGAGTTGATGCAATTTTTGAAGACAGAAACCACACAATAATTGAGAAAACTAACACACCATTAAAATGAGTGAGTGTTTAGCTAGTTTTTACTTTCTGATATGCATGATTTTTTAATGAAAATACTTGCATATTTTTCTGAAAAAGATATACTGAAAGTGAGAGGAGTGGTGCTATGCGTACGTTAGATCAAGTGGAAAAATATCTTCATCCGGGAGCTGTTTACAGACGATCTGACCTTGAAAAATGGTCAAAAGCAGTTGATCGTCATTTGCAGCAATTGCAAAAAAAGGGCGTGCTTACGAAGCTTTCTGGCGGTCTCTATTACTATCCAAAAAAGACAGCTTTTGGTGAAACTCCCGCTGATGATCACGCATTGGTGACTTCTTTTTTAAAAGACGATCGATTTCTTCTCACAACACCAAACACTTATAACAGCTTAGATGTAGGGACAACTCAGCTATATAATGAGACTGTTGTCTATAATCACAAACGGCATGGTCATTTCCGATTAGGAGGGCGCGTCTTTGATTTTCGAATGAAACCCCATTTTCCTTCAAAATTAAGTCCAGAATTTCTTCTGGTTGATCTTGTCAACAATCTGGAGAAGCTTGCAGAAGACAAAGAACAAGTTCTCAAGAATGTTAAAAAGAAAGCTCTGTCTATGGATGCAAAGGCTTTATCTAAAGCAGTTAAGCAGTATGGCGGAACACGAGCAAGAAAGTTCTTTGCTGAGGTGCTCGGAAAGGATAGCTTAAGATATGTCTCTTAAATATCTCCATGATCATCCTGACTTTTCTGAACTCATTCGTATTGTGGGGAAAGAACGATCCATTGATCCTGCGCTCATCGAGAAAGATTATTGGATTATGCATTGTCTTTTTGGACTCCAAAAAGCGGGTATGAGATTCGAACTCAAGGGAGGCACCTCTTTATCAAAAGGGTACGGCATTATTCATCGCTTTTCAGAAGATATTGATGTGCGCATTGAACCTCCATCTGGAATGAACATCCCCGTGGGTCGGAATCAAGATAAGCCTGCTCAGTGTGAACGTCGAAAGGAATTCTATGATTGGCTTGCAAACGAAATAAGGATTGAAGGTATTTATGATCTTCAACGCGATACCAACTTCGATGATAGAAAATATAGAAGTGGTGGCATTCGGTTACTATATAAAACCTTTCATACGCCCTTAGAAGGATTGAAAACGGGTATCTTATTGGAAGTTGGCTTCGATGACGTAACCCCCAATGAACCAAGGGATATGAGTTCTTGGGCTTATGAGTTTGCAGTTGAAAAAGTAAATATACTGGATAATCGACCTAAAAATGTGCTTTGTTATCACCCAGGATATACATTCGTTGAAAAGCTTCAAACCATCTCGACTAAATTTCGAAAACAGCAAAATACAAACACATTCTCTGAAAATTTTATGCGTCACTATTATGATGTTTACTGCCTTCTTCAAGAACCCATGGTGCAATCTTTTCTGGGCACTCCAGAGTATGAGAAGCATAAAGAAAAACGCTTTCGCCAAGAAGACAATCCACTTATTGAGAAAAACGAAGCTTTCCTCTTAGAGGATCCTGCAACGCGGCTAGACTACAAAAAGGCTTATCAAAATAGCCGTAACCTCTACTACAAAGGTCAACCGGAATTTGAAGAAATCATGCATGTGATTCAAACATATATTAAAGGTTTATAAGAGGTCCCTCTTATTTTGTTTTTTTAATTTGTTTCTGTCGTTTCCGTTTTTTCTGAGAAAAACGCCTTTCCACCTTTATGGGTCCAAGTTGAGATTTGTGGTGCATCCTGTTCTTTCTCTTTAAGAAAAAGAAGTCCTCCGAGAAGGGTATTGGAATTCCAAGTTTCGAGTTGCGCTTTTGAAACCAGGCCTCCCAATTCGATGAGGCGGCGTGTTCTCTGTTTCCGTTCCTGAATCTTCAATAATGCTTCCAATTGCTTGAGCCGATTTTTCCGTTGCTCAAGCTTTTTTCTTTTATCAATGATGTTGGTTTGTGTCATACGTAACTCCAATGGGAAGAACTATTTTGTTAAGGGAAGCATACAAAAATTGGGGATAAAAAGCAAAGAAATTAAACAAAAAGTCAAAGTAAAATCTTTTAAAATCAATCATAAATGGGTATATAAAATGAGAAAATCGCTAGCAGCGTTTGGAGAGAAATTCGGAGAATTTTTCGACGACGCAATATGCAAACTCTAAAATGAGTTTGCGCGGTCTTTCAAAAGAGTGTAGAGTTAGTTCATACAAAAGTCCTCTTGTGGCTCTTTCAAAATAGATCCCAAAACAAATCCTACGTGACGTTCCTGTCAACAATTCTCAAAGCAAAAAAGATTGAGTTAAGACGAGTGCTCTTTTTCGAGTCTTCTCTTCTCTGACTTTGGCTTAGAGGCCATCTTTAAACGAAAGCTTTTGCTTTACTTCACCACATTACTGCTCGTTTTTTTCATTTTAAGGAATGATCATGGCTATTCAATTTGCCCGCTGTGAATATGTTTCTCGAAGCTCTGGAGGAAACGCTTGCCGAAAGGCAAGTTATAACCAAAGAGAGCAAATCCGCTGTGAGAGAACAGGGGAGCTTTTTTCATTTCAAGCAAGAGCAGGTAATGTTCACCACGAGATTTTGCTTCCTCAAGGAGCCAATGAGAAATTTAAATCCAGCGCGATTCTCTGGAATGAGGTAGAAGCCAGAGAAAAGCGTATCAACAGTCAGCTCGCAAAAGAATTTGTCATTGCCCTACCGGATGACAAACAAGTCAGCTTAGAAGATCGCATTGAGCTTACAAAGAGATTTGGGAAGACTTTTGTTGAGCGCGGCGTTGCCGTTCAATTGGATGTCCATTCTCCCCATGAAGGAGAGCAAAACTGGCATGCTCATCTTCTTGTTGCCACACGACGATTTTCAGAAGATGGGTTAACTCTTGGAGAGAAAGCTCGAGATTTAGATCCCCAGATTAGAAAAGGACTTGTTGTTGAAGGCAATCTATGGGGAGAGATTTGGCGTGATCTCCAAAATGCTTATTTTGAGGAAAAGGGATATGACATCAAGGTTGATCCCATCGGGATTGTTCCCCAGGGACATCTGGGGCCTGTCCGTATGCGCCACCATCTCAATGAGGCTGTCTTTAGGGCTCAACTTCTTCAAAAAGCGAATGAAAAACTTGCTCAAGACCCAGCCAGTGTTCTCGAGGAGCTTACACGGACAAAAGCTATTTTTTCAAAAAGCGATGTGGAGGATTTTTTAAACAAACATGTTCCTTCCAATGAAAAAGAAGGGCTTTTAGAAAAGGTTTTAGATCGTTCGATCCCTCTTTATGATAAAGAAACCCATAAAGAGACAAAATACTTCACGACTGGTGATGTTAGATCTGAGGAAGAAAAACTTCTCCGATTTGTAGACGAGATTGAGAAGAAACAAGCTTCTCCCTTAAAGGCACGTTCTATTGAAAAAGGACAAGTAGGAAAAACTCTCACCCTTGAACAAAAAGAAGCTTATGATCAATGTGTTTCCTCAAACAAAAACCTCTCCATTATCCAAGGACGAGCAGGTGTCGGGAAAAGCTATGTATTAGATTCCATTCGTAAGGCTCATGAAGAAAACGGCTATCGAGTTCTTGGGTTAGCACCTACCCACAAAGTTACCTTAGATTTAAAAGAGAGTGGGTTTAAAGAAGCCAAAACCTGTCATTCCTTTCTCTTTGCTTTTAAAAATAACCGAGAGACATTGAACTCAAAGACTCTTGTGATGATAGATGAAGCGGGAATGTTAGGAACAACGCTTTGCGTTGAACTCTTTCATGCTATCAAAAGCAAAGGAGCCAAATTAGTCCTTGTCGGTGATGATCGTCAATTAAGTTCTGTTGAAAGAGGAGGAGTGTTCTCAGCTTTAGCAGCACGGTATGGGTCCATTGAATTGAAAGACGTAAGGCGTCAAACAGTCGGATGGCAAAAGGCTGTCTCCGAAGCTCTTGCAGAGGGCCATACTAAGAATGCTGTTGATATTCTTGAAGCGCATAAAGCGATTTCTTGGGTCCCAACAAAAGAAGAGGCTTTATCAACACTTCTCAAAGACTGGGCCAAGGAAAGTCTTCTGAGCCCACTTCACTCCAGCCTCATTTTGGCTCAACGTAATGTGGATGTTGATGCCCTCAATCAAGGAGCAAGAGAGATTTTGAGACAACAGGGAAGACTAGGAGAGGTTGAGATTACCTGTTCAACCTCAAGAGGACGCGCTTCTTT
The DNA here is from genome assembly GCA_964424065.1 of uncultured Alphaproteobacteria bacterium. Classification (GTDB taxonomy): domain Bacteria; phylum Pseudomonadota; class Alphaproteobacteria; order UBA9655; family UBA9655; genus UBA9655. Next base: position 5,632 of record CAYRHD010000025.1, on the reverse strand, counting down.
TGCAGAAGGTGATCGGATTCACCTCACGAAAACAGATCAAGAACAAGCCCTTTGGAATGGAAGTTTTGGAGTAATTGAGCACCTCAATTCTAAAACCAAGAAATTACGGATTCGCCTGGACAAGAGAGGAAGTAAAGAGGTAGATCCCAATACTTACGATGGGCTTAAGCATGGTTATGCCACAACAGTCTACAAAGGTCAGGGATCAACTCTGGATCATGTTTATGTACTCCATAGTAAAATAACAAATCAATCAACCAACTATGTCTCTTTATCTCGTCAAACAAAATCACTCTCTCTTTATGTGTCACAAGAGGAAACACCCTCCACTATGCATTTGATTCAACAAATGGGAAGACAGGATGCAAATGGGATGAGCCTCGCATTTGATACTAAAAAAGACATTGAAAAACAAAAAGAAGCCCAATCTGTTTCAGATCACCTTAAACGCCATACAGAGCAATTGCTTACCAAGGTCAAAGATCATTTCCATAAAAATGAAAAGTTTTACAGATTTGAGAAACCTCAAAATCTCCCTCAAGAACCCGTTACCCTTTCTGTCGTTCAAGATCCTCCAAAAACAAAAGAAAGCTCATCCGCTGCTCTTAAAAAGGATGAGAAGAGCTCGCACTCTCTTCTAAAAGCAAAATCAAGCGAGGTCGAAAATACTCGTGCTCAAAACCAACGCTCCTTCATTGAAGCCAGTGTTGTAGAGGATGCTCTAAAACAGAACATGGCGGCTTTTGCAGATAATATTTTCTCATCTATGGGCATATCTCTTCATCAATCCTCTTCCACAGAGTCACAGAGGCGCTATGGGAAGAAAGGACATATTTCAGTCAACCTAAGGACAGGGGCTTGGATTGATTTTAAAGACACTGAAAGGTCAGGAGAGCCTCTTCATCTGCTCACGAAGCTCAAAGGCATGTCCTTTAAGGAAGCTGTGGAGTATGGAGCCTCTTGGGCAGGATTAATCCCTGAGAAGATACAGGTTGCTTCCCCTATTCTTCCAAAGAAAAGGGAAACTCTCAAAGAAGAGGCCAGCAAAGAAAGTAAGGCGAAAATTTCGAAAGCTCAAGCTTTGTGGGACAAAGGTCAAGAAATCCAAGGAACTCTTGCAGAACGATATCTCAGAGAGTACCGAAAAATTGAAGGAGAAATTTCCCAAGACCTTCGATATGTTCCTTCTTTTTACGACAAAGGCTCAAATACTAAACATCCTTGTCTCATGGGGTCTGCTCGCAATCCAGAAGGGCAAGTTACAGCCGTGCAATTGACATTTCTGAATCCTGAAACAGGACAGAAAGCGACTTTAGATGTGGCCAAGAAGTCCTTTGGAGTGATTAAAGGATCATCTGTAACGCTTCAAAAGAGTGAATCAGGACCGCTCTTTATTGCCGAAGGTGTGGAAACGGCTCTCAGTTTAAAATCAGCTGGGATTAACGGAACCATTCAAGCTAGTTTAGGTCTTTCCAATATAAAGCGTCTCGAACCACAAGATCTTCAATCGCCTATCATTATCTGTGCCGATCATGATGCGCCTGATTCTCCTGCGGCGAAAAGTTTGGAGAAATCTGTGCTCGCCCTTCAGAAGAAAGGATTTCAAGTCAGTGTTATTAAGCCTGACAAACTAGGCCAGGATTTTAATGATGTGTTAAAAGAAAAAGGTGCTCAAGGAGTAAGAGAAATTCTTCAAAGAAAATTACCGCCATCTTTTTTGAAAGAGTCTCTTCCTCAAGAAAATCCCTTTGAAAAAATACAAACAAAGTGCCAAGAAATGCTCTACGATTATCTCAAATCAGAGAATCGTCCTCTGACGCCCGAGTTAAAAGATCGCATTGCGCTTCAATCAGAAAAGGCGTCCACCTTTATTTTGCACCGGCATACGCTCAAAGGAACAGAGCCGACACAGGCTGAAACAAAGTTTTACCTTTTACGTGCCAAATATGAGCTCGATCGCATTCCCGAAATCAGGCAGGACATTATCAAAGACTGGGGTCAAGAAGGTCAATTTAATGAAAAGAAGGATGGTCTCTTAGCTCATATGATTGCAGAACGACAAGCTTCCATTGAAGGACGTCTGTATTTCGAGTCCAAAAGCGCAGGCAAAGGACCTTCTTCTAAGATTCCAGAGCTCGCTGAAAAAGAACTTGCCAAACACCAAATCCAGACAAAAAAGAATGCTGAGAAACTGTCTCAAGAATATTCTCTCTCGAAAACTGCTGCAACTCATTGTGCTAAAAACATCCTGCGATATAAAGAAACTCATGGAGAAAATCTCTCAAAGGATCAAGTCTCTCAAATCATTAAAATTGAGAGAATGCTTGAGAAGAGAGAGAACACCCTTGTTTCACCTCAATCGAACAGAAATGAACAAGCCTATCTTCATCGCAAAGAAGCAGACCTGCTTTTTAATCAAATGTCTACTTTAAACCACTCTCTAAACTCACCAGATATCAATTGCGTTCACACCCAAGCAAAAATTTCTCTCGAAGCTGCTAACGTTCAAATAGTTCGTGACTTAGAAAAGTCTAATCAACTAGATTTTTCTTTGTAGGAATAAGGGAGTGGCCGAGTACCTGATGATAATAAATGTAAGCTTATGATAAAGTCCCTCTACTCTCTTTATTTGTTAAAAATTAAACTTTTTAAGGAAAGCTTATTTATTCAAAAGGATTATAGAGTCAATATCGTGTGCTTGAAGAGAAAAAAGTGCCCACAATTCTATATCTTTGAATCAAATCATCAAAATCGTAGAGAATGTTACAGATCAATGCTCAGAAATATAAACATGCTCTTTACTTTACACTATCAGAGGGAAGTAGTTCTGAAGGAATATAACACATAGGAAAAGCTGGCAGTCTTTGCAGTAAGTCAGTTGAATCTCTTAATTCTACTTTGGCTTCCTTGTTAAAATCAAAGTCTTTTCGTCCTTCTCTAAAAGAAGACGTGATTAAAAAAGGAAAATCTGCAGAAGTAAGATTAAAGTGGTCACTCATAACTTTTTTTAGTTCAAAAAGAATTCCTGCTTCAGGTGCGTTCGTTGACGAAGTACTTAAGTGCTCTTCTGGGGTTCTACAAGAATGTGCAAGAGAATGGCTACATACCTTACAAATATCAAATCGAGAATGAAGACAGAGAATAAGAGCTTCAGGGGGTGTACTCATACCTTCTAAAATTGGTTTAAAAATGTCTGTTGCTTGCTTTCCAAGATGATAGAGAAGTCTTTGCTCACTATGCCAATATGTTGCAATGATACCTGCGCCAACGTCAGTCACTGCTTTTTTTGCTTGAAAAAGTTCTTTTCTAAGTTTTTTTGCTGAATTTTCTATAGTATCAAGATCTTTGTCTTCTAGTGAATCTGGATCTAATCCCTGACTATACTGCGTAAGCTCAGTATACGATCTCTTTTTTGTTCTTTTTAAAAAATCTTTTGCATCTACATAAGCTTGTCTATCTCTCTTAAACTCTTTTCTTATTGGTGATTCACTATTCAATCTTGTTTGAACGCTCTCACTATGCTGAATTACTGCATCAATAGGCATTGTCGTATCTATGGCAAAATCATAATGATGCTGAATCTGACTCTGAAAAAGAACCCTTAACTCTATGATGCTTTCAAAATCATGTATTAAAGAAACTTTTGATTCAGACGATAATTCACCCCTCCTTTGTGCCGGAACATGGCGATTCACTCAGCTTTCTACTAAATTTAAAATAGGATTATTTTGAAAGGCGGAGCCCCATCCACTCTCAAACACAAAAGGAAGGTTATTAGGGCCTAAAATAGGATAAAGCTTTAATTCTCCCTCTACAACAATACCAAACGTTGCCAATACAATATTTGTTGTACTTCCAGAGGGAAGCACACGCACAATGTTTCTTTCTTGCGTAGCAAGATCACGATGTACGTCAGTCAATCTTAATGAAACACCTCGATGCGAAAAGTCTAAACAGGATGTAGCAAACCATCCATCTTCTGGCCATCCTGCAAAAGCAGCAGAAATAAAAACAAAAAATTGCAGAAAAATAGAAAACAAAACACTCTTTTTCATAAAAAAACTCACATCATTGAATCATAGATTAGTGTACGGATGCTTCATGTTCATAAAACAAGTGATGAGCATTTTTCCATTCAGGGAATCTCTCAAGAGATAGTGGAAGGCGTGGAGGAGACTCAGCTTCGGCAAGATTTTGTGGGTAAATAATAACTTTTCGCATAATTTTTGATTTTATCCCTTCTGAATCTTCCCCTCGTTCTAAAAATTGGGGAATTGCGTCTGCTACATCATTTCCCTGAAGATTTATATATTGAAGATTAGGAAGAGTTCTCAAAAGAGAAAGAACATCATCTAAAGCCGTTTCTTCGATGGCAGTATATGAGAGATCAATTTGTTGTAAATTAGGTAAGAGAGGAAGAACTTTTTGTATAATTTCTCTAAGCGCCTGAGCACCTAAAAGATTTGTTCTTAAAATAAGGGTATCTACCTTTTGTCGTTCTTCTAAATCCAGGACATCGACTTTCTTTACGAGCTTCGTGATAGAAGTTCCGTGTGTGAAACGTGCAATATTATCTGGAGCAATGTTTTCTTCACTAAAATCTAGCCTTCCAGCAAAAACCTGAGTGGCTGAACATAAAGCCAACAAGCAAGAGATTATAATTTTTGATTTCATACATTACCCCTAGTGTCTATTTTAGAAGATAATCATTTAAATGAAATTTGCAAGAAAAAAATATTTATTTTGTTAATTAATAGTTAAAATAGATTTAAGTAAATGATGCAAGACATTTGCTAATTAATCTTGTGAACCTCCTTTTCAACATATAGGTTTTTATTATACCGAAGAGTACCAAAAGGAAATTACTATTCCTATTTGGCACAATTTTCCGGAGGTTTATGTTCGTTTTTTGAACTTGATTCATTCTGCTACGGCGATTTATCCTTTTGACTCTTTATACGTTCTAAATAACTCTTCAGAAGCACAGAGAATGACTTCTTTTTGATCTAGCCTTATTTGACCAGTGGTTAGATTTGTTTAAGGAAACTGCTTCCCAGATTTATAAAGAAGAAATTGCAAATCATTTTGTAGAAAAGAGTAAGCGGATAGCAGAGAGCCTTAAACTCGCATTATATGATGTGTTAAAAAAGAGTTGATTATTACCATTTCATTGAAATAATGATAGCCTCTTCATTTTTCCACTTTTAATAAATGAATTTTTATGCCATTGTGAAAGCTTAGATCTTAAAGGGTATATTAATCAAAATTTGTGTTAACACTTTATTAGTTTTTTTGAGTTAAATTAACAAAAACTTAAATGACCATGGAGGTTTATGTTTTCACAATGGATAAGCAAACATTCTTACAACAGAAGTAAATCAAAAAAATCTACTAAGAATATTTCTCAAAAGATCTCTTTCTCACCTCATCTCCATACAGGTTTAGTTTTAGAGGATGCTTCTGCATTCTCTTTTTTTATAAAGTTATAAGAAAATAATATTTAAGGAAGGATACATCATGAAGAAAACGATATTATTAACAGCAGTATCATTGCTAGCCATAGAAACTGTTTATGCTATCCCTGGAAGAGATCAACTTGGAGATGAAAGTCTTACAACAGTTAGTTTGCGGT
>CAYRHD010000024.1:0-23955 GCA_964424065.1 uncultured Alphaproteobacteria bacterium | reverse complement strand
GATATTTGTTTGGGAAGAGTAAAAAATGCCGTTGAAAAAGCTGGCGCTTGTCTCATTCTCACAGCCGATCATGGAAATGCAGAAACTATGGTGGATGATCACCTTCACTCACCCCATACAGCTCATACCTTAAATCCTGTTCCCTTTGTTCTTTTTAATGGACCTCAGGAGCGTCTCAAAAAAGGTAAGCTTTGTGACATTGCTCCTACAATCCTTGAGCTTCTCGACTTAATGCAACCGGCCTCTATGACGGGTCATTCTTTATTGGAGAAATCAAATGGTTAAAGGTGTGTCTCTACTTTTCTTTTTCTTGTTCTCAATTCCCTTACATGCAGAAGATAAAGTTAACGTTTTAAAAGAGATAAAGCAACAAAAGAGTGCGCTGATTGCCCAACAAAGTCAAATCATGAAAGAAGTCAAACAACTTAAAATCAGCCTAGAATATCTTGCAAAAGTGAACCAGGAAAAAAAAGAAAGTTATTCAAAAAATCGGAAAGATATCGCTCATAAGCTTCCTTTAATGATTCGTTTGGCACGAGTAAACCCTCTGCAAATTTTGGTCAATCCCAATGTTAGCCAGAATACAATACGTAGCCTTGTTGTTCTGAGATCAACTATGAACTCGTTGAAACAACAACTGAAACAAGTCCAAGTTGAACTTCGTGAGATTGAAGCAACGTCCGCTGAATTAGAAGGAAAAGAAAGTGCTCTCGCTCAACTTATACAAGATTTGGAAAAGCAAAAGAATGAACTTGCAGATCTTGAAAGCAAAACGATTAAGAGCCTCGCAAATCAAGACCTAGATCGTGTTTTTGAGAATGAAAATATTAACTCCCTGCTAGAAGAGACAGAAACCCTTCTTTCCTCTGGCAAATCAATCGCAAAAAAAGCTAGCCAAGAACAGGGATTGCCGTTTCGCTGGTTGGAAACACCCGTTAAAGGCAAAGTTGTAGACGATAAAGCAATGCAAAAGAAATTTAATCCAAATGGTAAAGGTCTTGTCTTTGAGACAAAAAAGAATGCTGAGGTTCATGCACCAGCGAGTGGATTAGTTGTTTTCAATGGGCCCTTTCAATCTCAGGGAGATATTATCATCTTGGACCATGGTCAAAAAGTATTCACCGTATTGATGGGAATGCACAAAATTAATGCAGAAGTTGGTCAAAGTGTGTATACTGGCGAAAAGATAGGAACTATGGCAGGGTACGGTAAAACACCCCCACATCTCTATTTAGAACTGAGAAAAGCTGGGGGATCTATTAATCCAAAACCATATATTGCTGAGTAAACACGGAGAAGAAAATGACCTTTAAGGCATTAAGCGCACTATATTTTTTACTTATTTCAACTGTAACTGTGACAGCCCCGAATGCTGCTGAAAATGCCCAAGAACCTGAAAAAAGCGAACGTCCAACGATGGATGCGAAAACTCTTGATGTTGTGATTAATAAAATTATTGAGGAATATGTTGAACCCGTAACCGATGAGAAGCTTTTGACGGGAGCCTTAAATGGCATGCTTAACGCTCTTGATCCTCACTCGGCTTACCTAGATCCAAAAAGCTACAAAGAACTCCAAATTAAAACCAAAGCTGAATATGGTGGATTGGGCATGGAAGTCACTCAAGAAAATGGCTTTGTTAAAGTTGTCTCTCCGATCGATGATACACCCGCACAAAAAGCCGGACTTGAACCAGGCGACTTAATCATTGCCATTGACAAGAAACCTGTATCAGGAATGACCCTCAATGAGGCCGTAGATCTTCTCCGTGGAAAAGCAGGAACCTCTGTTCACTTGCATATTAAGCGTGAAGGACAAGATGTTTTCGAAAAAGACGTTACCCGTGAAATCATTCATGTTAAAGCTGTCAAATGGCGTACGGAAAATAACATCGGTTACATTCGTATATCTACCTTTAATGAAAGTACAGCGCCTCTCATGAAAGAGGCCATCGTTGACATTCAAAAGAAACTAGGTGACAAGCTTGAAGGCTATATTTTAGATGTTCGTAATGATCCTGGTGGACTATATGAGGTCTCTATCGAAGCAAGTGACATGTTCCTCGACAAAGGACTAGAAATTGTTTCAACTCGCGGACGCGATAAGAAAATGGACATGCACGTTTATGCAAAAGGCAAGGACATTACGAATGGGGCTCCTATAGTTGTTCTCATCAACGGTGGTTCTGCTTCCGCTTCCGAAATACTTGCTGGCGCTCTTCAAGATCATAACAGAGCCGTTGTTGTTGGCACAAAATCATTTGGTAAAGGATCGGTCCAAGTTGTCATGCCACTTACCAATGGCGGTGCGATTACATTGACGACTGCACGTTATTACACACCTTCTGGTCGTTCCATTCAAGCAAAAGGAATAGAGCCTGATATTATCGTTGAACAAGTGCGTGGAAAACTTGAAAAAAGTGATGAAAGCGACTTCCTCTATGAAAAGGATTTCGAAGGGGCACTGGATACAACCAGCGAAAAGAAAGAGTCAAAAGAATCCAAAAATACCAATGAAAATAAAGAATCAGAAGTAAAAGCTAATGACAAAACCGAAACTTTTGGACTCAATGATGAAAAGAAGAAAAAAGAAGTGAACGATTACCAGCTTTTACGGGCAATTGATATCGTTCGAACTATGGCTTTAACGGAAAAACGCTTTGATAAAAGCAAATGTAACAAAGCAAGTAAATAGAACCTTAAGTTCTGATATTATGGGTATTAGATCTCACGATGACCTGACATCTTCCTCCTACCGTTCCGGTGTAGGCATCATCATGGTAAATCAAGAGAATAAGATTTTTGTGGGGCAACGGATAGACTCACCCTCTTCTGCTTGGCAAATGCCCCAAGGGGGCGTGGACGAACATGAAAGTATCACAAATGCCATGTTCCGCGAGCTCAAAGAAGAAATTGGCACCGCTCATGTCGAAATTTTAGCTCAATCAAAAGAATGTTATACCTATAATCTCCCTACTGAATTAGCGGAAAAATTATGGGGAGGACATTATATAGGACAACAGCAAACTTGGTTTCTTGTTCGTTTTTTAGGAAAAGATTCCGATATTAACATTCAGACGACTCATCCCGAGTTTCGTGAATGGAAATGGGTCAGCAAAAATGAAGCTATCTCTTTAATTGTCCCATTCAAAAAGGAACTTTATCAAAAGGTTTTTGACGAACTTTGGCCCTTTATCTAGCCAGCAACCCTCCCTCTACAAAAGAGATCTCTTGTTAAAAGTTAATTTTTATGACTAAATATAAGGTATGGAGGCCTATAAAATACTAATAAAAAATGTCGCTCTCTTTCTATTCGTGGGAGCACTCCCTTTCCTGTGCTGGGTAAGTGGTCTCTTTTCTGCATTCTCATTACCTTCCTTATTTATTCTTACAGCCTGTGTGTTTTTCATCCTCTGGATAAAATCACGCAATTTAACTTACACTTATCGAAACCTTCTTCTCTCTCGTGGCGATACTTGGGGTATTTGTGAAGGTGATCAAATTGTGGATTGTTCGCCGTCGTTTCCAGCAAAATCCCTGGAGGAGTTGAGAGTTTTTTTTCATCATGATGATTTAGTCAGCATTGATGAAGCTATCGAAAAACTCACCCACGAAAAGATTCCATTCCAAATGAAAGCAAGATCCGCAATTCATGAAGCGATCTATGCCATTGAAGGAACGGCATATGATGACAAATTTATTTTTTGGTTCAAAAATATTACAGATGCTGAACATAAAAGACGATTGCAGTTTGAAAGCATGCGAAAAAGTGAAGACCTCATTAACAATCTACAATCGACATTGGATTCATTGCCTGTGTTGATCTGGCAGAGAGATGAACATCTTAAAATAACTTATTGTAACTTGGCTTATTCCAATGCAGTTCAGTCATCACAACAAAAGATTTATGATGAGTGTATTGAACTTATCCAGCCTAGGTTTGCGAAACTTCTTGCTCGAAAAGCTCTGCATACAGAAGGTGCTCAGTCATTTGAAAGCCCCGCCATAGCCGATGGGGACAGGCGTCATTTCCGCATTTGGGAGATTCCGAATCATCGGGATCCTGGTAAAACCTTAGGCATTGCCTATGATATCACAGAACTGAAAGATATTCGCTCTGAAATGAAGCGTTTGATTCATTCTCATGACGAAGTTTTGGCCCATCTTTCGACAGCTATTTCAGTCTTTGATTCTGAAGGCACATTGCAATATTACAATCAAGCTTACGTTGAGTTACACAGTTTTGAAGAAGCCTTTTTAAAAACGTATCCCCGCTTGGATGAGGTCCTTGAAGATCTCAGAAGTCGCCGTCAACTTCCAGAATATGCTGACTTTCCAGCCTATAAAAGGAGACGACTTCACCAGCTCAAAGAACAAGTTGATCCCCGAGAAGATCTCATGCACTTGCCCGATGAGAGAACCTTGCGCATCTTTAGTGCTCCCCATCCGATGGGTGGACTTCTCTTTATGTTTGAGGATGTGACCGATTATCTGGCTCTTGAGCGAAGAAATAAAACCCTTTTAGATGCTTATCAAGCCACCCTAGATAATCTTTTCGAAGGTGTTGTCGTCATCGGAAGCGATAACCGTCTCAAAATCTTTAACCCGAGTTTCCTTCGGCTTTGGAATTTCGAAGAAGACGATGTCAAAGCAGACCAACACTTAACGCTGATTATGGAAAAGCTAAAAAATGATATTGCCCATGAAGGCGAGTGGGAAACATATAAGGCTCAATTAATCGAGAAAATTACGGATCGTGTCCCCAAATCCGATAAGCTCAAACGTACAGATGGTAATATTGTAAACTACCGATATGTCCCGTTACCTAGTGGGGACCATCTCTTGAGCTATACAGATGCAACGGATACCTTCCGCGTCCAAAATGCTTTACAGGAAAAAAATGAAGCCCTTGAAACAGCCGATCGTCTAAAGTCCGAATTTTTGGCAAATATTTCTTATGAACTGAGAGCTCCATTAAATACCATCATTGGCTTTACAGAGATATTATCCCATCAATATTTTGGTGATCTCAATGAGCGACAGACTGATTATGTTAACGGCGTCCTTGACTCTTCTAATAGCCTGCTGCACCTTGTCAATGATATCCTTGATTTAGCCTCCATTGAAGCAGGCTATCTCACTCTCCACACCACTCTAGAGCACATCCCATCACTTCTCAAAGAAGTCTTAACCCATGTTTCCAACAGGGCCGAGGAAAGCCGCCAATACTTAACCTTAAATTGTGCACCAGAAGTGGATGAGTGGGCCGTTGATACCAAGCGTTTGAAACAAGCTTTGTATAATCTCTTAAGTAATGCAGTCAAATTCACCCCACAGGATGGGATGATTACCCTTGAAGCTCAAGTCAATAACGGTACATTAGAAATCTCCGTTACAGACACAGGTGTTGGCATGTCTCAAGAAGAACAAGCACGACTGATCGATACCTTTAAACTGGGCAGAAGCCATGTTCAAAGTGGAACAGGATTGGGTCTAGCACTTGTTAAAAAGCTGATTGAACTTCATGGAGGGCAGATTGACATAACGTCTGAACCTTCTCAAGGAACGAAAGTAACCTGCGTGCTTCCTAAATTGATGGCAAATGCCCGTATTACAGGTACAAAAGAGGTTAGCGAAGCTTCATAAATTGCTTCTTTATCCTCACAAAGTAGCTTTGTCATTCGTTGTTACTATTGTCTTATGAGTGCGCAATCATTTCCCAGGATGATAAATGAGCATTGCTGAATATATCTCCTTCAAAATCTGATTGAAGTTATCAAAAGAATTACTATTTAATGTGTATAACTTTTGCATTGAGGTGTGTTTTGATGAACGTTTCTGTATCACTTGCCCTATCCGTTGTTTTATTATCTTTAATGATTCAACAAGCTCACACGATGCCATTCGATCCACGTGATAGAGAAGAAGGGCAGACAAGTCAAACCGTCACTTCTCTAAGACAAACTTTAGAGACCCCTTCCTCTGATCCGCAGGCAAAATCAACTTCAGAAATTTTCCCTGTCAAGCGAACGAGGTCACAGTTTTCAGAAGATGAAATTCAATCAGCTTCTCCTGCTATCGTCAACTGGTTTGAATCTAAAGATGATCCGAAGGATGCTGATCTTGCAGATTTGCTCTGTTCAACAATGAATCTAAGTCAAGATGATGTCCTTGAACTCATGACGTCCATCCGAAGTGGAAAGTATAACGCTCTGGGAGAGGAAACCTTTAGAGCTCACCAGTTCCTTCTTCATAGTCTATTTCCTGCAGAGAAAGTATGTATAGCTGCTCTCGTTATCTTTAACGGATGTGATGAAAAACTACCTTTTGCGACAATTGTCACCACCCTAAGTAACGTGCTCAGTATTCAACCAACGCAAGCTCAAGAGATGTTTGAGCTCTTTGAAAGAGGTGCTTTTAATGACAATGGTCACGATGCATTACAAGCCTACGATAAAATTGTTTATGAAGTAGATCGCTTTAAGAGCGAAGCCTTTTGTGAGATGTTCACGAGCGATCAAGTGCGGGTTGCTGGAGACATCATGAGTGCTGGATATCAATCTCGAAAAACTGAAAGAGATATCATTTCAGAGATTGCTGCCCAGCTTAATTTAGAGCAAAATCAAGCTAACGCTTTATACCAAGGCATCATGGAAAATATTAGTTAAAACTCAACTGCAATGTTACGCAGCGCTGGGAACGCCGCTCGTTGTTGAGTATTCAAAATGATACACTTCATTGGGATGCAAATGGGCACGTATAGCGTGAGCCGCTTGCGCAGCCTCGGCAAATCCTGTCAAAATTAGCTTCAACTTATGAGGATAGGTCGCAATATCTCCAATCGCAAAAATGCCAGTCAGGTTCGTAGAGCAGTCTTTCGGATCAATCATAATATGATTCACATTCAGCTGAAGCCCCCACTGAGCAATAGGCCCAAGCTCCATAGCCAGTCCGTAGAAAGGCAACAATACATCTGCAGAGATGTCCTTAACTTCCCCTTCCATCGACTGAACTCGAACAGCTTCTAGAACACCATTATTGCCAATAAGCCCATGAAGCTGATAAGGAATAGCAAGATCAAGAACTCCTTCTTGCGCAAGCTTGTTAAGGAGAGCCTCACTTTCAGGAGCCGCCCTAAACTTGGGGCGTCGATGAACAACAGTGACTTTGCGGGCAATTTCCGATAAGGATAAAGCCCAATCCACAGCTGAGTCTCCGCCTCCCGCAATGACCAATTCTTTGTCACGAAAGGCTTCCCGATTTTTAACATAATAAAAAACACATTTGTCCTCAAAATCTTCCAATTTCTCAAGAGGTGGACGATTGGGTCCAAATGCACCCACACCTGCTGCAATAAGGATAGCCTTTGCTTCAATTTGTGTACCTGTTGAAGTTTGAAGATGCCAATGACCTTCTTTTTTTTCAATATGAGTGACTTGCTGTCCGAGATGATAAACCGGCTCAAAAGGTTTAGCTTGTTCCGTCAAGTTTTCAATCAAATTTCCCGCCAAAATCTTTGGATACCCGGGAATATCATAAATCGGCTTTTCTGGATAAAGAGCCGTACATTGCCCACCAACCATCTCGAGAGAATCAATCACATGACATTTAAGACGCATCATCCCGCATTCAAAGATAGCAAAAAGCCCAACGGGGCCGGCTCCAATAATCACAACATCTGTTTGATGAATCGTCATCCTATTTCCTTCATATAAGAATGGATGCAATGTATTGCATTTTTTTGGATTTGTCACCCAGAGGATGACAAAAAGTAAAAAGATCAAGCAAGCAAAAAACCCCCGCAAACAAACGCGAGGGCTTTTTTGGAATACAAAAGGAGAAGATTAAGCCGCTTCGAGAATTTTCTCGACTTTTTCAACGGCATTGTCTGTTGCTGTATTTTCAACAGCAGCAATTTCGCCCGCTAAGCGATGTAGGGCGTTTTGATAAACTTGGCGTTCACTGTAAGATTGTTCGGGTTGGTCAGCTGTACGGTAAAGTTCGCGGACAACTTCTGCAAGGAAAATAGGGTTACCAGAGTTGATTTTTGCTTCATATTCTTGGGCTCTACGGCTCCACATAGCGCGACGAACGCGACCACGGGACTTTAAAGCATTAATGGCACTTGCCATTTCTTTGTTTGTGCAAATTGGTCTTAAGCCTGCATCCTTTGCTTTAGCAACGGGAAGCCTAAGGGTCATGCGATCTTTTTCAAATGAAATAACATACATATCAAGGGAGTGACCTGCAATTTCATGGGATTCAACGGCTTTGATTTTTCCAACACCATGGGCTGGATATACAACGTGATGCCCCGGTGAAAAAGATGATGCTTTAGCCATAGTTTTTCCTTTCATTTTTTAGTACTGTAAAAATTGCTTTTACTTGGACTTCCTAGGTAATTAAGATAACAATCAAATCCAAGTGACTTTCTTATATATAATTAACATTTTTTTAATAACAACACCACCCCCCCTCAAAGGGTTGAATTAATGAACATATTTCAAAATCAAGTCTAATTAACTTTGATAAAACAGGGGGTTAAAAAGGTTAAAAAAGTGTTAAAAAAGATTGTTTATTTTTCAACACCATAGTTATAAGCAATTTGCCTTGGGGTCGCAGGTGGAATTTTTTCAGACTCAAGATATTGTTTTAAAAGGTGATTAAAGGCCCACCGCACTTTATAGTGTTGACCTGGCTTGGTTTTCAAGACGACCCGAATTTCAAAAGAATGATCATTAATTTGATTCACACCACTAATCACCAAGGGCCCAACAACCATTTTTTTCATATCCTTGTCTTTTTGAAGATCGCTTGTCACCGTTTCCAAGACCCCAAAAACCTTTTGAATATCCGCATCGATACCCACAGAGAATAGAATCACAGCCGCTGAATAATCTCGATTCTGGTTACAAAGAGAAGATATACTGCCATAAGGGAAAGTATAAATGGATCCATCAGATGTTCTAAGACGAACAATACGAATCGTCAAAGATTCGATATAACCCATTTGCCCATTGATGGTAACAAGATCGCCAACAGCGAAGGCATCTTCAAGCAACATGAAAAAGCCTATCACCAGATCTTTGACTAGTGATTGTAAGCCTAAAGAAAGCCCCAATGACATAACGCCTAAAGTTGCCAAAACAGGAACAATGTCAATATCCATTTCCATAACAATAAGAAGTATTGCAGGCGTCCATACAGCAATACGAAGAACATTTCGGCCCACACTTGAAACTGTTTTCAATCGAGCTTGTTTGAGTTTTTCCTTATCATTTAAGATAGCACTCTCTTTTACCAGGTATTTGGAGAGCAGTTTATTTCCTGTACGGGTCAAGGTCAAAGCAACAATAATAATAAGGAAAATGCTCAAGAATTTTTCAGCAATGAACCGACCCCAATCGGATAAGATAAAGTAGCTCGGATTGATTCCCCATAAATTAAGAATAAACAGAAGAGCCCCTATGTTTATGAGAGATATGGTCACAATGTCGATTTGATCACCATACGTCACAAGTTGTTTTGCAAGGAAGGCTGATATTTTTTGAACTTTTCTTTGGATGCATAAAATGCGGAGTCTGCGCAACCAATAGGCTCCCACTCTAAGCAAGGGAAACAGAACGAGAGTCACTAAGGACTTCCAGATAACAATCTGAAAATGATCAGATTCACGAGTCACCCAGGTTACATAACTAATCACAATGAAAACAATGACTGGAATATAACTGTACTCCAAATATGGAAGCAGTGCCCGTCTTAAAGAAGAAAGTTGTTTCACTTGACGTTGGTTGGCTATCCAATCTCTGACTTCAAGATGAAGATCCAACATCATGGAAATAGCTAAAAGAGCTATAACCAACCCTGAACCTTGTAAGAGAAGACGCTCACCTGCAAGAGGAAGATTAATCAAGTATCCTACTTCTAGAAGAAAAAAACCGACCAAAGCCACCATCGCCATACGTTGCAACCATGAATAAGTGACTTCAAGTACCTCCAAGGACAAAGGAATGTGTTTGTGATTTGGAGAAAAGGGTTTCAAAAAAAGATGGGCAATGCGGATCAAAACCCAAATGGTAACAACCCCCGAACTGATGATGCGCACCGTGTCCAGGTAAACACCATTATGAGGATTAATAAAACGAAAAACTGTATACAACACAAAACCAAATACCAGAGGCGTACAAGAGACAAGAATCGTTGCAAAGATGATTTTCAGTTGTTTGGTCGGACTCAGATCCTTCCCGCAATTCAGCAAATGCTGGATTTTTGGTTTAAGCCAATAAGATAAGCCCAGCGAAATAATTAGCGCAGCAAATAAGGCTATGGCAAAATTCAGACCATATGAACTTAAGAGGCTGCGCATGTTATGGTCAGAAAAGCTGAGAGCGAACCACTCAATTACTTCTCCAAACTCTCTTAAGGAAACAAAACCTTCAAAAATAACTGTTCCTGTCTCGTGAAGAAAATCATAGACGTAAGAAAACATGTTTTTGTTAAATTCGCTAACTTTGATGGGTTTTGCCAGCGGAAAATGAGCTTCTTCCATAGCAAAAAGAACATTTGTCCTCATAATGCTTGCAAGAAAAATTATCAAAAATTGCGTCATTCTTTTTATCATGGGTCAAAGTTTAACCCAAAAATATACAATAAGAAAAGACTTTCCATCATCTGACATTTCCCCTTCTCATAAAGAAAAAACTTAGGTATAGTTTTTCTTATGAAAACAAACGAAATCTTTATCAACCGCCTAATTCTTACCACAGCCGTCCTCGTGGGCAGCTAGCTGTCCCTTATTATCTTCCCACAACACATTGAAATAAGACACAAAATTTAAAGAGCATTTTAAGCATAAATGCTTATATATAATGAAAGAAGATATACGATGGATGGAAAATTGTTTAAGTTAAACAGAAAAGATTTGTTTGCAGTGTTCACAGGTGGCTTTGCTGTCTTTGCCATGTTTTTTGGATCAGGCAATTTAGTGTTCCCCCTTCTTGCCGGAAAAGCAGCGGAAAGCTTCTTTCTCCCATCATTTTTGGGCTTAAGTCTCACAGGAATTTTTGTTCCTATGATGGGCCTTGTCGGTATTTTGCTTTATAATGGGAACTATCATGAATTTTTTCAAAAGTATGGTAAAATTGTTGCCTTTTCCCTGATCAGCTTTATGCTTTTGATTCTAGGCCCTTTTGGTGTCTTGCCACGTTGTGTTACGGTTGCATTTGGCAGCTTATCTATTTTATCTCCCGAATTTTCACCAACTCTTTTTAGCCTGATCATGGTTGGGATTGTTTATCTGTTATGCATTAATCAAAATCAAGTTGTTCCTCTTTTAGGCGCATTGCTTGCGCCAGCTAAGATTGGATCCGTTGGATTTATCCTGGTTTTTGGTCTTTTATATGCACCAACGCCTGAAATCAGCACACTTTCAACGCTCGCAGTTTTCGAAGACGGAGCCCTAAAGGGCTACCAAATGATGGATTTAATCGCTGGTTTCTTTTTTGCTAGTGTCATCGCACGTCATTTTAAAAATAGAGGACGAGAAAATGACTCAAGCGATCGCCATACCTTTGCGCTCGCTTTATATGCTATTTTACTTGGCTCACTCATTCTTTTTCTGATTTACTTTGCCTTAAGTTATCTTGGCGCAACCTTTGCTCAGTCCTTAAACCAACATCAACCGGAACAATACCTGAGTGCGATTGCCTACCTCACCTTAGGTAAATTGGGAGGAAAGATCGTAACGATTGCAATCATTTCCTCCTGCTTGACAACAATTGTTGCTTTAACAACTGTCTTCACAGATTTTCTTCATGAACATATTCTTAATGAAAAAGTTCATTATGCCATCTGCCTGGCTTTAACGACGATTATTACTTTTTTGATGTCGAATCTAGGATTTAGTGGGATCTCAGCCTTTTTAAGCCCTATTTTATACTATCTTTATCCACTCCTCATTTGTCTAACGATAATTAATATTGCGTGGTGGATCAAACAAAAGAATCGCGAGGCAAAAGCCAAGATTTGATTCACTTCTTGATTGACTCTGACAATCAAACACTATAGACTTACCTTCTTGTTTTCTTATAGGAGCATATCATGTCCGCAGATTCCTCTGCCATTCCGCTAAAATCCTGGCTCGTCCTGATTTCTGTAGGTATATTGATTTTTCTTTTGAATATTGACTATACAGCAGTCAACCTAACGCTTGTTCCTATTTCAGAGGAAATTCAAACTGATTTGAACAATCTTCAATGGCTACTGAGCGCCTATGTCCTCATCTGGGCCGCTTTTGTTATTCCTGCAGGCAAAGTTGCTGACATCTATGGCAAACATAACACTCTTATTGTTGGATTAATATTGTTCATGGTTGGTTCCGCTTTGACAGGTTTGGGACATAACTTAGAAATTCTCATTGCAGGACGCGTCCTACAAGGAATTGGAGCAGCTATCTTTTCTGCTCCTGCGTGGGCCATTATTTTCACGACTGCCTCCCCCGAAAAACAGGGATTGGTCATGGGCGTCGTTCTTTCTTTTGCTGGATTTGGCTTAGCTGCTGGCCCAACACTTGCTGGTTTCATAATTGAAACTTTAAGCTGGCGCTGGATTTACTATGTAAACATTCCCCTCGGTATACTTGTTATTGCCATTCTTAAAACCTATGGCACTACGGAAATTCTTCCTGCTGTTAAAGAAAAAATTGATTATGTCGGTGGGTTACTCCTAGGCTCAGGTTTATGCGTCACTATGTATGGGATTAACCAAATTGAAGTTTGGGGCCTAGGAAATTCATCTTTGTGGATGGTAATTGGCCTTGGTCTTTTGCTGATTATTGCTCACATCATTCAAGACAAGTTTAAAAAAGTACGGATGATCCCCCTTAGTATATTAAAGAATAAGGGATTTATGGCAGCCTGTATTGGTGAATTTTTCATGGCCATCAACTTTTCTCTCGTCCTTGTAATGATGGGACTTTATCTCCAAAACACTCTTAATTATTCCAGTTATGAAACGGGATTAATATTTATTTCGATGACTATCAGTATGGGCTTATTATCTCCTATAGGTGGAAAAGTCATTGATACTTTTGGCTTAAAGGCTCCCATGCTTTTTGGGTCAATCGTGGCAGGAATTGCTCTGGGTATGATGGTGTTTTTAACAACGTCAACTTCCTTAACTTACATTATAATCTCAATGTTTCTCGTAGGAACAGGTTTGGGAGCTTACTTTACAGCTTGTAATCTGGCGATGATGCGCGCACTTCCCGAAAAATCCCTTAATTTGGGATCAGGTGTATATATGATGTTTATGATGGTGGGAAATACGCTCAGCGTTGTTCTTTCAACAAGCTTTGTCGTTCTCTTTGGTCGTAACTACCTTTTTGAAGTTAGCGAAAGGCACGGTGTTTCTCTAACCCCTGAACAACATCAAAAATTGGCCGATGTTATTGCAAAAGTTGAACATACGCCCGAGCAACTTGCAGGATTCTCTTCAGAGCAAATCCCTCAATTTTTAAGCTGGATCGATGAAGCCTTTATTCATGGCCTTTCCATAAATATGATGCTTGGTTGCATCTTTGCAATTATTGCAACAGGCTTAACCCTTTGGGGAATTGGCGCTGTTCCAAATAACTCTGGTAATTCAAAAAAACATGCTCCAATAGCTATTTAAGTCAACCCGCGGCTTAATATTGCGTATAATCTTCTGCCACATCAAATTCGTGTTCATAAATTGTCCCACCAAGAGGCATACAAGCTGTAAGTGCTAGTGAAAGAATAACAAGTGATAAAATTAAAATAAATATTGTTTTGTGTCTCATTTTTTCAATCTTTCTTGCTTAAATCAATGATGGTGTTCATGATGATGGTCACCGCCATCATCCCAGAAACCGTAATCCCCAAAAAATGGACCTTCGTCTTCATAGACAGCCCCTTCAAAAGGAACACATCCTGTCAATCCAAAAGGTAAAAGACCTAAGATCACAATTAGAATATATTTCCCCATAATGCAAAATCTTCTATAAAATCGATCTCTCACTTTTTATGATAGGGATTAATTATTAATATTTCATTTATTTATTCAAAAAATCCTCAACCCAACAAAAATATATTTAATTTCATTCATTTACTTATCCTTAAACCTTTTGAGAATAAAATTTCTCTAACAAAGGAGGAGTCAATGATAGAAATTTCAGAAAAAAAAGAAGGGAAACTGTTACATCTCAAGTATGAGGGTGTTGTGACTCATGAAGACTACGAGAAAGTTCTTATCCCAAAGCTTGAAAATGCTATCAAAAATTCAAAGCGTTTACGCATTTTTTGTGATATGCGGGATTTGAGACGTATTGAAAGCAAAGCCATGTGGGATGACTATCAATTTGGCATTCATCACATTAGAGATTTTGAGAGGATCGCAACAGTTGGAGATCAATGGTGGATAAACCCACTTTTAAAAGTTTCAGGTATATTCTTTCCCAAAATGCAAATAAAGCATTTTAAAAGCAAGGACTATAAGGAAGCCATGAAATGGGTAGAAAAAAAGAGAAAGAAACATTAGATGGCACGCTTAAAAAGCATATGCAAGAATTACACTAAATGAGAATGCATGTTGGCTATTTTCTTGAACTTATCCACATTCCATGCTAATCGTTTTTTAAAGTAAATTTTAAAATTGAGTAAATTTAATGTTAGAACGAACATATCAATGGATATTAGGGTTTGCGAATCATCCTTACGCTGTCTGGATTTTAGCAGCAGTTTCCTTTGCTGAAAGCTCGTTTTTTCCTATTCCACCTGACCCTCTTTATATTGCCATGCTTCTCGCAAGGCGTGACAAGATTTGGCAGTTAGCTGCGATTTGCACCCTAAGCTCTGTGGCTGGAGGATGGGTCGGATATGCCATTGGATATGGGCTCTATGAAACACTCGGTGAATTCATTGTTCAAACTTATGGACTGCAAGCTGCATTTGACCATTTCCAAGACAGCTTTAACGAATGGGGGTTTTGGATCGTCGCTCTTAAAGGGCTTACCCCCATCCCATACAAAGTTGTCACCATTGCTTGCGGTGTTACAGGTTTAGACATCACAACTTTTACGGTCGCCTCACTCATTGCGCGCGGATTCCGCTTTTTCTTACTGGCCATTTTGTTTTGGCGTTTTGGACCTCCTATCAAAGCTTACATTGATAAAAACCTGACATTTGTCACACTTGCATCTCTAGCAGCTTTGATTGGAGGCTTTGGAATTATATACGCACTTGGTTAAACCAAATAATGAAACTTGGGAGGGTTTATGTGCCTATCAAAACTATGTTCACTTTCATCCAAAACAATGCTCACGATAGTTCTAATCATATGTCTGGGAGCTTTTACCACAGGGCATATAATGGAGCATTACTTTGACATTCAAGCCTGTGCGTTATGTCACCATGAAAGGAATGCCTACCTTGCTGAAGCTGTCATTGCCTTTATTGGTCTTTTATCTCCCAAAAAATCACGCTATTGGATTATAATCCTACTGGGACTGGTTTTACTCGGGGCTTTTGGGCTCGCAGCTTACCATGTTGGCATCCAACAACATTGGATTGCCCTCCCTGCTTTTTGCGCCTCCAATGATTTTAGCGCTTTTGATTCCGTTGAAAGCTTGAAGGAACAACTTATGCAAACACCATTTGTTCGTTGCGATCAAATTACATGGAGCTTATTTGGTTTCTCTTTAGCAACCTATAATGCACTTATTTCTCTGTTTCTTTCAGCAGTGTGCTGGGCATGGGTATGGAAAGAAAAGTAAGTTCCTTTCCTGGAGAAACATCCTCTGAGAGTCAACTGGCCTCTTTTTTGCGCGTCAACTTAGCCGGCGAATATGGGGCCAAGCGCATTTATGAAGGCCAACTTGCCGTATTGAAGAATAGCTCCCTTGCTCCCCTGTTAACTCACATGAAAGAGCAAGAACTTGGGCACTTAGAAGCGTTTGAAAAGCTCGTCATTGAAAATCGTGTACGCCCTACAATCCTTCAACCTCTCTGGCATGTGGCTGGTTACGCCTTGGGAATGACAACAGCTCTTCTAGGTGAGAAGGCTGCGATGGCCTGTACAGTGGCTGTAGAAGAAGTGATTGATCAACATTATGAAAATCAACTCACATGTCTCGGTGATCAGCATCCCAAGCTCTCTGAACTCATCACTACCTGCCAACAAGAAGAACTGGAACACAGAGATGCGGCGCTTGAGCAAGGTGCTGAAGATACGCCCGGCTATGCACTCTTGTGTGGGGCTATCAAACGTGTCTCACGGTTAGCCATTTGGTTGTCTGAGAAAATCTAACGAACCCCTTTTTCTGTTCAGAAGGGATTGAAAAAAACCAAGAGAGACTCTATGTTCTGAATATAACATCTATTAAAGGAGATAAAACATGAGTGTACTCGTTGGAAGAGAAGCCCCTGAATTTCGTGCACAATGCGTTGTAAAAAATATCTGCAAGGAAATTGAACTCAAGGATTACCGGGGTAAATATGTGATTTTGTTTTTCTATCCTTTGGACTTTACTTTCGTTTGCCCAACGGAACTTCATGCGTTTCAATCCTGTCTACAAGAATTCGAAAGCAACAACTGTGTTGTCCTTGGATGCAGCGTTGACAGTCACTTTTCTCATATGGCTTGGTTAAACACTCCCAAAGAGAAAGGCGGAATCCAAGGCGTGAGCTATGGGCTTGTATCAGACCTAGGTGGAAATATCGCCAGAAGCTATGATGTTCTTAACCCTGGAGGTGTGGCTTATCGCGGTCTTTTCTTAATCGATCGTGAAGGTATTGTTCGCCACCAAGTTGTGAATGACCTTCCTTTGGGACGTAACGTTCAAGAAGCACTTCGCATGTTACTCGCTCTTCAACATACTGAAAAGCACGGAGAAGTTTGCCCAGCCAACTGGACTAAGGACCGTAAAGGTATTACGACCACAACCGAGAGTGTTGCGGAATACTTGGTGGCCGCGAACTAGTTAAAAAGGAAGTATTATTAACTTTTCTTTTTCAAAGCTTAAAAGCGTGCTATCTTTAAGCATTACGGCATTCATTTGAATGCTAGAAATTAAGTTTAGAAGAGGAGAAAAACAATGAATTACTTATCCTTATCAACTGCACTCGTTGCAACACTTCTATGTTTTGGCGACGCCAAAGCAGGATGCGATAACTGGTTTGATGGCAGCAAAAGATGCGAAGGAGGCACTTTCTCAGCTGAATATTGGGGATGTCGCAGCGTAATGGGAACAGCTTTTCTCATATGTAGCGGCTTGGGTCTTCCACAAGCCACAGATGCACAATTAACTGCCGCCAAAGAAAAGTGCCAACCTGGCAAAGACCGACAAGAATGTGAAGAAGCACTCAGAGACATTCGTGGGGATGTACAAAGTATAGAGAGTCTCAACTTTCGTGACATCGCAGAAAAAGTAAAAAGTCAATTGGATCAAGAGATAGAGAATCAAGCTGCTACTTTGACAGCAAGACCCTAACAAAACATTCTTGACGATATAAGGGGCGCGTTTAACGTTGCCCCTCTTTCTTTTAGATCGAAATTTATTGATAAAATCCCTTGATTTATTCCCTTCTCCATTTACAGATCTCCCATCTCCTGATAATCTGCATAAAATTTAGATGACATTCACATTTCTATGAAACTGATCGCCTGTAACAGTAACCGCCCGCTTGCCGAAGGAATCGCTGATTACCTAAAAACACCGCTGGCAGAAGCAACCATCCGCCACTTTGCGGATGATGAGATTTTCGTTGAAATCCTGGAAAATGTGCGTGGAGAAGACGTCTTTGTCATTCAATCCACCAGCAAGCCTGCCAATGATCACCTGATGGAGCTTCTGATTACGATGGATGCTTTGAAAAGAGGATCCGCACGGCGTATTACAGCTTGCATTCCTTATTTTGGTTATGCGCGCCAAGATCGAAAATCAGGGCCTCGCTCTCCTATTTCAGCCAAACTTGTGGCAGATATCCTGACAACTGCAGGAGCAGATCGCGTCTTAACTCTGGATCTCCATGCGGGACAAATCCAAGGTTTCTTTAACATTCCCGTCGACAACCTTTTTGCAACACCTCTCTTTCAAAAGGACATCGAGAAAAGAATGGCGAAAGAGAATTTGATCGTTGTTTCCCCAGATGTTGGAGGGGTTGTAAGAGCACGTTCCCTTGCAAAAAGACTTGACTGCGGACTAGCAGTCATTGACAAAAGACGTGAAAAGCCGGGTGTCTCTGAGGTCATGAATGTCATTGGCGAAGTCAAAGGTTATCATTGTTTGATAACAGATGATATTGTTGATTCAGCCGGAACACTTTGCAATGCAGCCTATGCATTGATAGCTATGGGAGCAAGTTCTGTCAGTGCTTACGTGACTCACGGTGTCTTTTCGCCTCCTGCCCTCGAGCGGATTGAAAAATCTTGTCTTGAAGAAGTGGTTGTGACAGATAGCATCCGTGCTACACAAGAGGTTGAAAACTGTAAGAAAATACGTCAAATTGAACTGGCGCCCCTTTTTGGAGAAGCAATTGATCGCATAAGTGGTGAAAAATCTGTTTCATTTTTATTTAATTAGTGTATGAGTATGCTAAGAGATATTTAAAGGAGTTTGTAAATGGCACATGCATCACAACTTGAAGCCCAAGAACGTGAAGGAACAGGTAAGGGTTCTTCACGCGCGTTACGGCGGTCTGGCCGCGTTCCTGCAGTATTATACGGCGGAAAGGAACCCCCCCGTCACATATCCCTCAATCCTATACAATTGGACAAGGAACTTCATCAAACTGGGTTTATGTCAAAAGTTTTTGATATTACCTTAGGTGATAAAAAGGAAAAGGCACTCGCAAGAGCCGTGCAATTCCATCCCGTCTCAGACGTTCCCCTCCATGTTGATTTCTATCGTGTATCTAAGGGAGACAAAGTCACGGTTGCGGTTCCATTAGAATTTATTAATGAACTAGCTTCCCCTGGATTAAAACGTGGCGGTGTGTTGAATATACTGTTGCACAACTTAGAAGTTGTTTCTGATGTCGACAGCATTCCTTCCAAAATCGTGATTGACCTTACCGGTCTTGAAATTCATGATTCAATTCACCTTGAAAAACTAGCACTTCCAAGTGGTGTTGTTGCCGCTCATCCTGAAAGAGATAATGATATAGCAAATATCGTTGCGCCAACAATCATGAAGAAAGAAGAAGAAGCTTCTGCTGAAGGAGAAGGTGAAGCCGGAAGTGCAACAGCTGCGGAAGGAGAAGGGACGTAAGTCTCTTTCTTTCCCTAACACATGTATCTTTTTGTGGGACTTGGAAATCCGGGTGGGGAATACACAAAAAACCGTCACAACGTGGGGTTTATGTGCGTTGATGAAATCTTAAAGAGTTATGGATTTTCAACGGAAAAATCAAAATTTTCTGGTCTTTTATCCGAGGGACATATCGATCATGAAAAGATCTTTGTCTTTAAGCCTCTTGCTTATATGAATCGTTCAGGACATCCTGTTGCAGAGACAGCAAAATTTTATAAAATTCCAACAGAACATATCTTTGTCTTTCACGATGACCTTGATTTAGCCCCCGGAAAAGTGCGCGTCAAGCAAGGTGGCGGTCATGGAGGGCATAATGGGCTCAGAGATTTAGATGCTCATTTAGGAAAGCCGTATTGGCGTGTCAGGATTGGGATCGGGCGCCCTCTTCATAAAGAAGATGTTTCGCCTTACGTTCTTTCTAACTTTTCCAAGGAAGATCATGTATGGCTTGATCCTCTTCTGCCAGCGATTGCGGATGAGGCTCATCTATTATGTCAATCAAACCCAGAGGATTTCGCAGCAAAGATTATGCAAATGCTGCCTCCTCTTAAACAAAGCTAGGAGCATTCTATGGGATTTCGTTGTGGTATTGTAGGCCTTCCTAATGTGGGCAAATCAACTCTTTTTAATGCCCTCACAGCAACAGCCGCTGCAGAAGCAGCCAATTACCCTTTTTGTACCATTGAACCCAATGTCGGTCGGGTTGGGGTTCCAGATCCGCGGCTCACAAAATTGGCTGAAATCGCTAAGTCTGCAAAAATCATACCAACACAACTTGAGTTTGTGGATATTGCAGGCCTTGTCAGAGGAGCCAGTCGCGGTGAAGGTCTTGGAAATAAGTTCTTGGGTCATATTCGCGAAGTTGATGCCATTGTTCACGTTGTGCGCTGCTTTGAAGATACGGACGTGACGCACGTTGAGGGAGAGATTGACCCCTTGAGAGATATAGAAGTTGTTGAAACAGAACTGATGCTTGCCGATATAGAAAGCCTCGAAAAGCGCATTCCTGCTCTCGATAAAAAGCTGAGAACTAAGGACCCGGAAGCAATGGCACAACACCCCTTGATGGTGAAAGCCCTTGAGGTTCTGAGTCAAGGAAAACCTGCCCGTTTCGTTGATTGCACACCAGAAGAAAGAAAAGAACTTCCTCGATTACAACTGATCACCACAAAGCCGGTTCTTTATGTCTGTAACGTTGCGGAAAGCGAAGCCGCTACGGGCAACAAGTATACAAAACTTGTGCAAGAAATGGCAGAAAAAGAAGGAAACCGCGTGGCAATCATTTCAGCTGCTATTGAAGCAGAAGTGGCAGCCCTTGATTCAGAAGACGAAAAAAGTGCCTTTCTCGAAAGCCTAGGTCTTCATGAAACAGGCCTTGCCCGTGTCATACGAGAGGGGTATCGCCTTCTCAGCTTTATCACATTCTTCACCATTGGCCCCAAAGAAGCCCATGCCTGGACTGTTAAAGAGGGTGCCAAAGGACCCCAAGCCGCTGGAGAAATACACACAGATTTTGAGCGTGGCTTTATTTGTGCGGAAACCATCTCTTATGATGACTATATTACTTATGATGGTGAACATGGAGCGAAAGCGGCAGGAAAAGTTCGCGTTGAAGGACGAGACTATATTGTTCATGATGGAGATATCTTCCACTTTCGATTTAATGTTTAGAAATAAAGTTTGCTATGAGCCATTCAATTCATGTGCGGGGTGCACGGGAACACAATCTGAAGAATATCGAAGTTGAAATCCCCAGGGATAAGCTGGTCGTTATTACGGGTTTAAGTGGATCAGGAAAGTCTTCTCTTGCCTTTGATACGATTTATGCGGAAGGGCAGCGCCGCTATGTGGAAAGCCTTTCTGCATATGCCCGCCAATTCTTGCAACTCATGCAAAAGCCCGATGTGGATTCCATCGAAGGACTCTCCCCTGCCATTTCTATTGAGCAAAAAACAACCTCGAAAAACCCACGGTCCACCGTTGGAACGGTCACCGAGATCTATGACTATCTCAGGCTTCTTTATGCTCGCATAGGCATTCCTTATTCTCCTGCAACCGGTTTACCCATTCAAAGTCAAACCGTCTCTGAAATGGTTGACCGCATCATGGAGCTTCCAGAAGGAACTCGGCTTTATCTTCTAGCTCCCGTTGTTCGAGGTCGCAAAGGTGAATACAAAAAGGAAATTAATGATCTGCGCAAGCAAGGGTTCCAACGTCTGAAGGTTGATGGAACCCTTTATGAAATCGAAGACATTCCGTCGCTCAAAAAAAAGATCAAACACGATATTGAAGTTCTTGTTGATCGTCTGGTTATCAGGCCTGATTTAGGCCACCGCCTTCCTGATGCCATTGAAATGTGCTTGCGACTCTCAGATGGTCTTCTTTATATAGAAAATGTGGACTCAGGAGAAAAGCAGACGTTCTCTGCAAAATTTGCGTGCCCCGTGTCAGGCTTTACCATTGATGAAATTGAGCCACGACTATTCTCTTTCAATAGCCCCTTTGGGGCTTGCCCCACCTGTGATGGTCTTGGCGTCAAAATAGTATTTGATCCTCATCTTATTGTCCCCAATCCACAGTTAAGCTTGGAAGAAGGAGCCATTGCACCCTGGGCTGGTTCCTTTGCCCACTATTACAATCAAGCCCTCGCTGGCGTTGTTGCTGCTTTTGGTGGACGAATGGACCAACCTTATGCGTCCCTTCCAGAAAACACCAAAAATGTCATTCTCTTTGGATCCGGTGGGGAGCGTATCCCCACAACCATCACAGATGCGGCCCGTAGTTTTACTCAAAACAAACCCTTTGAAGGGGTCATCCCGAGCATGGCACGTCGCCAGAAAGAACGCAAAGAACGCTACGGTCAACCAGAAGAAATGAACCGCTACCAAAGCACCCTTCCCTGCGAAGAATGTCATGGTTATCGTCTAAAACCAGAAGCTCTTGCTGTCAAAATACAAAAGCTTCACATTGGTCAAGTCACAGAAATGTCTATTGGTCATCTGCAATCTTGGTTTGAAAGTCTAACACAAAAACTCACCCAAAAAGAAATAGACATAGCCTCCCGAATTTTAAAGGAAATTCAAGAACGCCTCAATTTCTTGAACAGTGTTGGTCTAGGGTATCTCTCTCTTTCTCGTTCTTCTGGAACTTTATCTGGTGGGGAAAGCCAACGCATACGTTTGGCTTCTCAAATTGGCTCCGGTTTGATGGGCGTTCTCTATGTACTTGATGAACCCTCCATTGGTCTTCATCAACGCGATAACGATCAACTTTTAGCAACCCTAACCCGCTTGCGAGATTTAGGAAATACGGTCCTGGTTGTTGAGCATGATGAAGATGCCATCCGTATGGCTGATCATGTCATTGATATGGGACCAGGAGCAGGTGTCAGAGGTGGGCATATTGTGGCTCAAGGAACACCTCAAGATATTCTTAAGAACCCCAAAAGCTTGACAGGTCAATACCTCTCGGGCACCCAAAGTATTTCTCTTCCCAAACAGCGTCGGAAAACCAAAAAAGGCCAAGCCTTAAGTGTTGTTGGGGCCAAATGTCATAACCTCCAAAACCTCAAAGTTGATTTTCCTTTGGGAACGTTTACGTGTGTCACAGGGGTCTCGGGAGGAGGTAAATCTTCCCTTGTTATCGAAACACTATATAAAGGACTCGCCCAACTTCTGAATGATAACTCTGAAGTCCCTGGACCTCATGACCGCATCGAAGGGATTGAGCATATCAATAAAATTGTCGACATTGACCAATCTCCTATTGGCCGAACACCGCGGTCCAACCCTGCAACCTATACGGGGTTGTTCACTCCCATTCGTGAATGGTTTGCAGGACTTCCCGAAGCTAAAGCCCGCGGCTATCAACCCGGCCGTTTTTCCTTTAATGTCAAAGGAGGCCGCTGTGAGGCATGTGAAGGAGATGGAGTTATTAAGATCGAAATGCACTTTCTACCGGATGTCTACGTGGAGTGTGATCAATGCCATGGTAAACGGTATAATCGAGAAACCTTGGAGATCAAATATCGAGACAAATCGATCGCTGATGTTTTAGACATGACCGTTGATGAAGCCCTCGACTTCTTTGATGCTATGCCATCTATTAAAGACAAACTCGAAACTCTTTCACAGGTAGGGCTTGGTTATATTCATGTGGGGCAAAGGGCTACAACCCTTTCCGGTGGCGAAGCCCAACGTGTCAAACTCTCCAAAGAATTGTCTCGCAGGGCCACTGGAAAAACTCTTTATATCCTGGATGAACCCACAACGGGTCTTCACTTTGATGATATCCGCAAGCTTTTGGAAGTCCTTCATCGGCTGGTAGATCAAGGCAATACGGTTATCGTCATTGAACATAATCTGGAAGTCATCAAAACAGCTGATTGGATTATTGATTTGGGTCCCGAAGGGGGTGATGGTGGCGGACATCTGGTAGCAACAGGTACACCAGAAGATGTCATTAAAGTCCCCGAAAGCTATACGGGTAAGTATCTCAAACCTTATTTAAAAACTTGATTTCGAGATTTTAAAAGGGCTGGTCAATACCTCCACCAGAGGTGGAGGTATGTAACACTTCGCTTGGACCACTCAAAGTGGTTTTTTTAAATTAAGTTTCGCTTATGCATAT
>CAYRHD010000023.1:6819-25172 GCA_964424065.1 uncultured Alphaproteobacteria bacterium | reverse complement strand
TTTAAAAAAACCACTTTGAGTGGTCCAAGCGAAGCGTTACATACCTCCACCTCTGCTGGAGGTATTGCCTTTTCATTTGAATCAGGTATTGGATTAGGAGCTGCTTTCCTGGATCTCCGCTTTCGCGGAGATGACAATGTTATTTGGACTTTTCCTACAGAATATAATATTTGCAGCCCACTCACTTTAGTATGGACAGAGATGAAGCCTTAGAAAAATTACTTCAGTTTCTCAAACCTCTCTTCATTCGCATGGGACAAGCGAACCATAACATGAGCATGGATCTCATCATCTCGCCGTTCAATAACCTCTCCATGAGCATATAACCATGCAATTCGCTTACCGTCAGATAGAGAGATTTTATAAACAGAGGTCTTTTCTTTGGTTGCCAAGCAAAAATCAATTTTGCTAAGAAGTTCTTCAACACCACCACCCTCAAGAGCTGAAACAAGGACCTGTGGAGGATGGGTCGCGCGTATAGCCTTTTCATTGACCTTTTTGAAAAGAGCTTTATTCAACAGGTCTGATTTGTTTAAGACCTCAATGCCTCGTTCTTCATAAGCCCTTTCCAGTTCCAATTCCTCCAGCACTTGTGCAACATCGGCTGCTTGAGCATTCGTCTCGGGATGAGAAATGTCGCGTACGTGCAGGATTACGTCCGCTTCAACTACTTCTTCAAGAGTTGCCCTAAAGGCTGCTACTAAAAGTGTTGGAAGATCTGAAATAAATCCCACCGTATCAGAAAGAATAATATCTCTGCCCGAGGGAAGCGTCACTCGGCGCATAGTGGGGTCAAGGGTTGCAAAAAGCATATGTTCAGCAAGGACATTGGCGTGAGTGAGCCTGTTGAAAAGAGTCGATTTCCCAGCGTTGGTATAGCCGACCATGGCCACAATAGGGTAGGGTACACGCCTGCGCGCTTTACGATGCAATTCACGGGTACGTACAACATCTTCGAGCTCTCTTTTAATGCGGCCAATGCGCTCATCTATAAGCCGGCGATCAAGTTCAAGCTGGGTTTCACCAGGACCTCCAATAAAACCAAGCCCACCTCTTTGGCGTTCAAGATGGGTCCATGATCGAACCAAACGGCTTCTTTGGTAAGTCAAGGCCGCAAGCTCCACCTGTAGTCGTCCTTCTGCGGTACGCGCTCGATCTCCAAAAATCTCAAGGATCAGTCCGGTGCGATCAATGACTTTTACATGCCAGAGACGTTCGAGGTTGCGCTGTTGAACAG
The DNA here is from genome assembly GCA_964424065.1 of uncultured Alphaproteobacteria bacterium. Taxonomy (GTDB): domain Bacteria; phylum Pseudomonadota; class Alphaproteobacteria; order UBA9655; family UBA9655; genus UBA9655. The sequence goes on along the minus strand of CAYRHD010000023.1, from coordinate 23,935 downwards.
GAGTAAGGGGAGCATCAATAAAGACAAGCTTAACATCCAAGTTTTTAAGAAGACCCATGAGGTCTTCAACATGACCTTTGGTGATGTAGGTTGCAGGCCTAATGCTGTTTTGTTTGAAAAAATCGGCCCCTTTGATGTCAAGTCGTATGGCATCAGCAAGGCCTTTGGCCTCTTCTAGGCGTGCTTCAGGTTCAATAACGCGATGGGAGCCCTTGACTATGTAAGGGCATATAATGTAAACGGCCCCAGTTGATTTTGGGGCCTGAGAATCATCAGTCGTCAAGTTAGTTTACGCCTCTGTGCTTTCCATATCTTCAAGTTCTTCTTCGTCAAACAACTGGATTGGATTGACGGGCATCACTGTTGAAATGGCGTGTTTATACACAAGCTGTGAATGATTATCGCGGCGCAACAAGACTGAAAAGCTATCAAACCATGTAACGATCCCTTGTAGTTTGACACCATTGACCAAAAATAGCGTCACAGGAGCTTTTGTCTTTCTTAGTTGGTTTAAAAAGACGTCTTGCAGGTTTTTTTGTTTATCATTGTTTGACATGGGTTCACCCCTTTGTTTCTCTTCATTTGTTAACGTCTCAAACTCAGATTGATCCGATGAGGGACCGTATCTTTGCTCTGATAATTATAGTTATAACAGGATGGTTATTAAAAATTCGTTAGCATTTTAAAAAAATCGTTTATAAAAATAATTTTATAAGCTTTTTATGAGGTTTGCAAGTCCAATACAGTCTCTAGCATGGACGATATCTTGCTCTTTTGATGCAGGCCCGTCTCCTACAACAATCGGTATACAGCCGCTGGTACGAGCGCAATGAACATCGACAATAGAGTCTCCAACAAACCAAACATCGTGACTTGGATCTATTTGACTTTTATGTAAAGCTGCAAGAACAGGAATCGAGGAAGGTTTGTCCTCTTTTGTGTCACGCGCCCCGATCACTTTTGTAAAATGAGAATCCCAGCCTAAATGGGTCACTTCTTTTCGGAGATAATCTCCGTGCTTATTACTTACAACGCCAAGATAAATATCCAGTTCAGTTAAGTCTTTGATGAGAGCCTCGGCACCTTCAAGGAGTTGGAGTTCCTTAAGGTGAAGCTTTTTGACGTTGTCATAAAAAATTCGCTCACCTTCTTCTGGGTGCTTGCCAAAAAGGTCATGAGAGGTGTCTCTCATGGAATGATGGGGCCGACTCCAAAAATCATCAATGGTAATTTTTTTGAGTCCCAAGGCTTCTCGAGCAATATTGATGCTATGGAAAGCCACTTGCCACGTATCCACGAGGGTGTTGTCCCAGTCAAATAAAATTGCTTTGGGAAGTTTCTGAGGATAACGGCTTGGAATCATTATATTTCCTTAATTTTCAACAATGAGACAACTTTTAGGTGAGGCTTCATCTAATACTTGTAACAGATATTCTTGTCTAAAAGCAACACATCCCGCTGTGGGGCTGTTGTCTGGCTTTGAAAGGTGAACAAAAATCGCACTCCCTTTGTGTTCTATAATCGGTTCAATATTATAATTAACGACAAGGATGATGTCATACACATGGTCTTCTCGCCAAAGTTTTTCATGTCTTCCCGGATAAGGGAGGGACACAAATTGGTTATATTTTGGATCATTGGGATCATCACACCAACCATCATGGGGTGTCAGCGCTTCGACAGGTAAGCAAGTCGTAGGGGCTTCTAGTCGATCAGGTCGATAGTAAACTTTGAGAAAAGGGAAAGAGCCAATAGGTGTGGCTCCATCCCCTTCTATTTTAGTGGCAATAATACCGCTCTTGCCCCAAGTACATGGGAATGTATGTTTTCCCCAAGAGAGTTGTCCATTTTTTAAAATTAAATTGAGAGGCTTATTTTCCTTCATAGTTTTTTGAGATGAAGTTATCGAGCAATCTGACACCAAAAGCTGTTGCTCCTTTTGCACAGCAAGGGAGATCTTTGCCTGTCCAAGCAACACCAGCAATATCAAGATGTGCCCAAGGAACATTGTTCGTAAACCGTTGCAAAAACTTGGCTGCTGTAATACTGCCTCCACCGCGGCCGGTGGATGTGTTACGGACATCTGCGATTTCGCTATCAATTTGCCTATCAAAAGCTTCATCAAGAGGAAACGGCCATAATTTTTCATCTACATTATCTCCTGCTGCCATTAGGTGATCCTCAAGGGTTTTGTCAGAAGAGAAAAGGCCAGCTCTTTCCGAACCTAAGCAGATGATCATTGCGCCCGTAAGCGTGGCCACATCAACCATTAGTTTTGGCTTGAATTTACTTTGTGTATACCAAAGAGCATCCGCCAGTAAGAGTCGTCCTTCTGCGTCTGTATTAAGCACTTCAATTGTTTGGCCAGACATTGATTTCACGACATCTCCCGGTCTTTGAGCAGAACCGGAGGGCATGTTTTCAACCAATCCAATAACTCCAACAGCATTGACTTTTGCTTTTCTCAGCGCAAGCGCCTTCATGACACCCATAACCGTTGCTGCTCCAGCCATGTCATATTTCATATCTTCCATGTTTGCGGCAGGCTTGAGGGACAGACCTCCCGAATCAAAAGTGACGCCTTTTCCTATAAATGCAAGAGGGGGAGTAGACTTAGAAGCGCCTTGCCATTGCATAATGACAAGTTTACTTTCATGGATACTGCCTTGACCAACGCCTAAAAGGGCATTCATGCCGAGTTTTCTCATATCTCTTTCCTCGAGGACTTGGACCTTAATGCCATCTTTTTTAAGGGTAAGTGCCTCTTTGGCTAATGTTTCAGGATTAATAACGTTTGCTGGTTCCGATACCAAAGAGCGTGTTAAGAAAACGCCTTCGACGATGGAAGCCAATTCTTTGTATTTTTTTTCGGCTAGGTTGCAATGTTTTGTGCAAATGATCAGTTTTTTAAGAGAGAAAAGTTCCTCTGGTGCTTTTTTTGTAAAATATTTTTCAAACCTCCAGGACTTGAGTATGGCTCCATAAGCCAGATTTGAGGCTAATTCGTCATCCGTTTCCTTGTCATCATAAATTTCAATCGCCGCCTCTTCTGTGCCGCTTGCGCTAAGAGCAGTTGTAATGGAACCACCAATCTTTTGCCATTGTCGTGGGCTTTGATCTTGGTTTTTTCCAAGCCCAATAAGGACAATTTTAGTCCCTTCAGCTGTGAAGAGTGTTAAGACTTGGTTCAGTTTCCCTTTGAACTTTGAATTTTTGATGGATTCTTTCAAAAAGCCCTTCAGCTTATTATCCCAATTTTGTGCGGGCACTGTAAATTTATTTTCCTCAAATACTCCTAAACAAAGAATTTTATGAGGTTTTGGTTCTTGAAAAACAATCTTGAGCGTCATTTTATATTTGATCCTATATTTTTTATCATTGGTTTCTTAAAAGGTTTTATGTTAGATAAGAGTATATTTTCTAACGTGTTGCGCGTCAAATGGATAAAAACGTACTGCCACAAACATCAATATTTGCAAACTCCACACTAAGGATTGTCTTATGGGCCAGTTATATATTCTTTATCCAACCTGTAAAATCTGGGACCGTTTCTGAAGGTTTGCACCCTTACCGTGCTTATTATACAATTTCGATGAGTTCTAAATCTCCCATTCATTCAGATGTGGTTGATATAAGGGGCACAATGATGGTGGAATACAATAAGGTCGATGGTGGTTGGACAGTTCAACACTTAACTGAAGTATGGAAGTACTTTCCAGATGATTCGTCAGAGCATACACGCTGGGGGCATACGATTTTTGAAACAGAAGATGATTCTCTTTTGAAGTTTAGAACTTTTAGAAAAGTGAATGATGTCGTAGAGGAAGACATAGCGGGAGTTGCTCGTCGACAGAGAGAGTGTATTCAGGTCACATATAAACAACCCGAGCCCAAAACAATGACCTTATCAAGCACTGTCTTGTTTCCTATTCAGCATTTAAAGGGTGTATTAAGCGCGGCAGAAAGTGAAGACCATCTCTACCCTCGCCACGTTTTTGATGGGAGCTCAGTGGAAGGTCCTTGCGAAATGGATACATTTATCGGTGCTAAAAAAACGTATAGTGTTGCAGATGAAGAGAGTGAAATGAATCCTTTTGAAGGTCAACCCTACTGGCCCGTTCGCTTTTCCATATATGGACTTGGTAAACAAAATTATGAGCCCGAATATGTTATTACGCAAAATCTTTTGCCAAATGGGATTTTTACGCAGTACACGCTTAATGATGGAAATGTGAAAATACACGGAGTTTTAGAGCGGGTTGAATTGTTGAGCGCAGAATAAAACTGAAGAATTCTTTCTTTTGTGCATTTCGCTTGACACTCCTTTAGAAAAGAGTATGCTGCAGGCAGTTTCTAAAATGGATTAAAAGATAATGGCTAAGCAAAATACAATTTCAATCAAAATGGAAAGTACAGCTGGAACAGGATTTTTTTACGTCAAGAAAAAGAATCCCCGCAAACTCACTGAAAAGCTTGTCATGCGTAAGTATGACCCAAAAGTACGTAAGCATGTTGAGTTTAAAGAAACAAAAATAAAATAAATAAAACAAAACAAAACAAAAAATTTATTTCATTAATCTCTAGATAATTTAATTATAGTATACATATATATAGATGTTACTTGATCGCAGTCTGTTGATGAATCTCTACTTGTATGTGATGACAGTTCTCATTTGGGGGACGACTTGGTTAGCAATCACCTTTCAGTTGGGCGTTGTCTCTATTGCTAATTCCATTTTCTATCGGTTTGCTCTTGCTTCTTTGATTCTTTTTGGGTGGTGTCTTTTTAAAAGGCTTAAACTCAAGTTCTCTTTAAAGAATCACTTCTTTTTCTTCACACAAGGCCTTTTTATGTTCTCCGTGAACTATATAGCAGCCTATACAGCGGGACTGTATATTGAAAGTGGTTTGAATGCCATAGGATTTTCCATGGTCCTTTTGTTTAATATCGTTAATTCCTATGTATTTTATAGGGAGCCTCTTACAAAGCCAGTGGTCTGGGGAGCTTCAATGGGGCTTGCAGGAATGGCTATGACATTTTGGCCCGCCTTAGCGACTTTTGATCTCACGAATGATAGTCTTTACGGGGTCCTTTTGAGTCTTTTTGGTGGTATTTTGGCCTCATTTGGAAATATGATTTCAGGTCGAAATTCAAAAAATAAAATACCTGTGACTGAAAGCAATGCCTATGCGATGGGGTACGGAGCTTTGATTATGTGTGGTGTTGCAATGATGAGTGATGCCACTTTTGAATTTTCTTTTGAAACGCCCTATATTCTTTCTCTTTTTTATCTCAGTGTTTTTGGCTCTATTATGGCATTTGGATGTTACCTCACACTTTTGGGGAGAATTGGCCCTAGCAAAGCAGCCTATGGTTTGGTTATGGTGCCCATTGTTGCCCTGATATTCTCAACTTTTTTTGAGGATTTTGTTTGGGAGTCGCATATCTTTGTGGGCATTGGACTGATTCTTTTAGGGAATGTCATTATACTCTGGAAAAAAGGGAAGAAAGGTCAACTTACAGAATATATACAAAAATTTGCCAAAGAATCGACTTAAGCATTCACGCTTCCTTCATCAATCTTAATTTATTTTTAAATAATAAATGCTACGCTCTTGGTATATGAGTACAGGACTGAAGGAGAGAACATGAGGAAAGCGAAAGCGCTGTATCTGCTGTTACCGATTGGGCTTATGCTTCAAACTACATTAGCTTGGAGTGCGACAGAACTGAAGCCACTCACTGTTGAGCCAGCACCTATGCCTATTGGTCCCGCTCTAGAGAAAGTAGTGCCCCCAACACCCGTGCCGCTTGCTCCTCCGGAGACAAATATTGTCCCTGCGCCTATACAACCATTGGAACCACCTTCAACAAAGAAGGAATCTAAAAGTTCGTCTAGTGGTCAGAACACTAGTCCACGCTGGGCGCCGAATATAAAGTGCTTTAAATTGCTATGTTGTCATACAGAAAATGGAATAGTATGTCATCCTGAGCGGCCCAATCCACATAATCCCAAGGGTATCACCAAAAACTAGGGCGTAAAAACACTAGAGTGAGAACTTCATCTAAACGGAGGTTCGTCAAAGTTACGAAGTTTACGAGAGTGGATGGCAAATTCACCTTTCATCAGCTCTTCTTGAATAATGCGGATGGTTTCTATCCCAATGGATAAGTGTTGAGCTATACTGTCTTTGTAAAAATTATGAGCCATACCTCGTAACTTTAGTTCTCCATGGATGGGTTTATCTGAAACACAAAGAAGGGTTCCATAAGGTATGCGCATCCGAAAGCCATTTGCTGCGATAGTTGCAGATTCCATGTCTAATGCAATGGCGCGGCTTTGGCGGAAACGTTCACTCATTTCTTGAGAACGAAGTTCCCAGTTGCGGTTATCCGTAGAGACAACAGTACCTGTACGCATTCTTCCTTTTAAGTTTCGACCGGTTTCACCTGTCACATGTTCAACAGCTTGCTCAAGAGCTGTTTGAATCTCTGCAATAGGAGGTACAGGAATCCAGGTAGGAAGGTCGTCATTCAGAACATGATCCTCTCGGACATAAGCATGCGCAAGCACATAGTCACCCAGGCGTTGGCTTCGCCTAAGACCAGCACAATGTCCTAACATGAGCCAACAATGGGGACGTAACACAGCTAGATGATCCGTTATGGTTTTTGCATTCGTTGGGCCCACACCAATATTTATAAATGTAATTCCTCTCCCACCTTTTTGGATGAGGTGATAGGCTGGCATTTGAGACAATATTGTGTTCTTGTGAATTTCTTTTTCTTTAGGATTTTGTAATCGTGGATTATAAGTGATAACATCGCCCGGCTCTACAAGGGCGACAAAGTCATCACTTTCTTCCATACATTTATGCGCATATTCAACAAATTCATTAATGTAACGCTGATAGTTCGTCAGCAGAATGAATTTTTGAAAATACTTACTTGAAGTGCCGCAATAATGATGCAAGCGGCCTATAGAAAAATCGACTCGTTCAGCGCTAAAAAGCGCCAAAGGACGAGGATACCCTTTTTTTGCCTTATAGGTCCCATTGACTATACTATCATCAACAATGCTAAGATTTGGCAGTGCAAATTCTATAGGGCTTTGCCAGAGTTGTTCAGGCTTTAGATCATTCATATCCCATTCATCAACAAAAGGAAGAGGGATTGGCCAATCACTTTCACCGACAAGAATGGGTGTTTTATGATGACTGATCAAGAGGTTCATTTGATTGCGATAATATTCACCAAAAAGGTCAGGCCTGGTGAGAGTTGTGCCATAAGACCCTGCTTCGAGGACGGCCCCAAAAGCAATGCTATGATCAACATTAAGATTTGAGGGAGTTACTCTAATGCCTGCATAAGGGTAGGTTGCATCTGTTAAATTGGGAGGTTTCTTGGGAAGACGCTCTGCTGATGCTATTTTTAGAAAAGTTTCACGGATCAAAGCAACATTTTTGTTATAGATGTGAGTGATGTAATTTAGAGCTTCGTCTGCATCCCAGAATTCTTTGAGGTTCTTAATATTTATAAAATTGTCTCTTGAACTATTCTTATTATTTTTTGTCATTCTATATTTCTAATTTATCTTATTGGCAGTACACAATATGATCCTTGCAGGAAAAATCTTTAGCACCTTGTATATTGTATTTTCTTGATAAAGTATCTCTCATATTCCGAGTCTTTTCAACACTATTCGCTTGACTCTCGAAGAGAATGATTTTTCTTCCTGTGTTGTCATGACCTTGAATAATGAAGTTAATTTGGTTGTTCAATGTACAAAAAGTGTGCAATGAGAGGCATTTATAGTAAGGATTTTTAGCCCTGAGCTGATTTGATGTGAGCAAAAGAAGCATACCTAAGATAGCTAAGCATTTCATTCTTATTATTCCGTTGATTTTGTTGATCTCATATTCGGTTTTGCATGTACTTCAATGAATTCAATTATTTGAGACGCAATATCAAGCCCTGTTGCTTTTTCAATCCCTTCAAGTCCAGGGGAAGAGTTAATTTCGAGGACAACGGGACCATGTGACGTTCTAAGTACATCGACGCCACACACATTTAAACCAATGATGGAGGCACTTCGAACAGCAATAGCTCGTTCTTCTGGGCTTATTTTTGTTTTTATTGCCGATCCTCCTCTATGGAGATTCGCTCGAAAATCCCCTGGAGGGCCTTGCCTTCGCATCGCAGCAACAACCTTTCCACCAATAACAAAACAGCGGATATCTGCACCATTCGATTCCTTGATATATTCTTGAACGAGTATGTTAATGTTAGCTTGTCGAAAAGCTTCAATCGTACTGCGAGCAGATTTTTGAGTTTCTCCCAGGACGACGCCGAGTCCTTGTGATCCTTCAAGGAGTTTTATGACGACAGGAGCACCTTCAACCATCTCGATGATATCATCTGTATATTTTGTTGAATGAGCAAAGGCAGTGATAGGAAGACCTACGCCCTTGCGCGACAAGATTTGCATACATCGCAGTTTATCTCGTGATTTCCCAATTGCGACTGAGTTGTTAAGTGACCAGACACCCATGCTTTCGAGTTGCCGCAATACAGCCAGACCATACATGGTAATAGAAGCTCCTATCCGAGGAATAACAACATCATAACGACCGAGGGGTTCTCCCTTATATTTTATTTGTGGATGGTGTGTTGCAATGTTCATATAGACTTGAAGAGTATCTATAATGTCAAGGCTATGTCCCCGCGCAGCAGCCGCCTCAGCGAGTCGTCTGTGAGAATAGAGTTTTGGGTTTCTGGACATCATGACTATCTTCATGTTGTCTATTGTGACAAAAGAAATTTACTTTTTCGTTAATAAATTCATCTGAGTGAGAAGAAAAGAGTGGTTTGGATCCACTAGAACTCTATTAGTTAGGGCTTTTCGACCTACAAGCATGCGAAAACCCATTTCATCACGCTTAGCGAGGGATAGCTCAATTGTGTTTGTGAAATCGCCAATTTGCAGTTTTGTTTGAATAATAACTCTTTTTTGACTGTGGCCGGTAGAACTTGTAATCCATCTATAATCATGAATAGGATAGATGCAGGTGTGAATGTCTGAATCATTGTCTTGTATCGGATGGATATCAAATTTGACAAGATCTCTACCCATGTGGGTCAAGGGTGTAATATCAAAGGCATGAATGGAGGATGTTTTAGCTCCCGTATCTATCTTCACTTTAATGTTTTCTATGCCAAGGTCGGGCAAGCCAGCCCATTCTCGCCATCCAATAATAAAATGCTCTTTTTTCTTAATCTTTGTCATGACTGGGTTGTATCATTCTCCCAAGAGGACGTCCGCCAAATAAATGTACATGGTAGTGAGGGACCTCTTGTCCGCCATGATCTCCATGGTTAGAAAGAATACGAAATCCCTTTTTTTCGAGCTCCAGATCTTTAATAATTTTATGGACAGCCTTGTTAAAGTTGGACATTTGTACAGGTGTTGCTTTTTCAGCAAAATCAAAAAATGAAACAAACTCACCCTTAGGGATTACAAGAATATGCACAGGAGCCTTGGGATTAATATCATGAAAGGCAAGGACATCATCATCTTCGTAAACCACAGATGCAGGGATTTCTTTCCGTAGAATTCGTGCAAAGATGTTGTTTTTATCATAATTCATCTATATTCTCTCCATATCAAGAGGTGACAGTTATACCCATTATAGGTTAAATTGTTTTCATTAATATTAACAGATGTTAGAAAGATTTACCAATGACTGATAGTCAATCTCCATCCTGGCATGGTACCACGATTGTATCTGTCCGTAAGGGCAATGAAGTCGTTATTGCTGGTGATGGCCAAGTTTCCATGGGAAACCTTATCTTAAAATCAAACGCCTTGAAGGTGCGTCGATTAGGAAAAGGCGATGTTATCGCTGGGTTTGCAGGATCAACAGCAGATGCCTTTGCTCTTTTTGAAAGACTGGAAGCTAAGATTGAACAAAATCCTCACCAATTGGTTCGAGCTTGTGTTGATTTGGCAAAAGACTGGCGTCGGGATAAATACTTACGAAAGCTTGAAGCGATGATGGCCGTTGCGAATGCTACACATTCGCTTATTTTGACAGGGGCAGGAGATGTGCTTGAACCTGAAGATGGCCTCATAGGAATAGGTTCGGGTGGTCCTTATGCATTGGCAGCAGCGCGTGCCTTGATGCAAGGAAGTGATCTATCGGCAAGAGATATCGCCGAACGAGCCATCAGTATAGCTGCGGATATCTGTGTCTATACAAATCATAATATTGTTGTTGAAAGTATATAAGGGTTGAGAATGAAAATATCCTATTTTACCCCTAGAGAAATTGTATCTGAACTTGATCGATACATTGTGGGCCAAAATGACGCGAAACGCGCTGTGGCTATTGCATTGCGTAATCGGTGGCGTCGACTGCAACTGGATGACCATCTCCGTGACGAAGTATTACCAAAGAACATTCTCATGATTGGCCCTACAGGTGTTGGAAAAACAGAAATTGCTCGCCGGTTAGCCCGTCTTGCAGAGGCTCCCTTTATTAAAGTTGAAGCCACAAAGTTTACGGAAGTAGGTTATGTGGGACGCGATGTTGAGCAAATCATTCGTGATCTTGTTGAAATGTCCCTCAATTTGACTCGCTCTCGTTTGCGTCGCGAGGTAGCCGCAAAAGCTGAGATTTTAGCCGAAGAACGTATTCTTGATGCCTTGGTTGGTGAAAATGCCAGCGAAGAGACACGTCAAAAATTCCGTAAAAAATTTAGGGAAAAAGAGCTTAATGAGCGTGAAATCGAAATAGAGCTGACAGATAATAGTAACTCTAATATGCCAACCATTGATATTCCTGGCATGCCAGGCGCTCAAATGGGTATGATTAATCTTGGCGACATTTTAGGACGTGGCAATGCTCCTCGGATGGTGGAGCGCAAGCTCAAAATTTCTGAAGCTTATGAGGCCATGATTACAGAAGAAAGTGATAAATTATTGGATCAAGACAAGGTGGTCAGTGAAGCTCTTCGTTCTGTTGAAGAAAATGGGATTGTCTTCATCGATGAGATCGATAAAATCACAGCACGTTCTGAACGTTCGGGGCCGGATGTGAGCCGTGAAGGGGTTCAGCGAGATTTACTACCTCTTCTAGAAGGTACAATGGTTTCAACTAAATATGGCACGGTGAATACGGATCATATCCTCTTCATAGCGTCTGGCGCTTTTCATTTGGCAAAGCCAGCGGACATGTTGCCGGAATTACAGGGTCGTTTGCCTAATCGTGTGGAGCTCAAAGCCTTGAGCGAAGATGATTTTGTTCGTATTCTTAAAGAGCCGGAGGCGAATTTGATTAAGCAATACCAAGCTCTCCTCAAGACCGAGGAAGTGAGCTTGGTTTTTGATGAAGAAGCCATTCGGGAAATTGCGGTACTGGCAACTGATATTAATCAGAATGTTGAAAATATTGGGGCTCGGCGTTTACATACGGTCCTTGAAAAGCTTCTTGAGGACATTAGCTTTAGTGCTTCCGACAAGGCTGGCCAAGAAGTTCGTATTACTGCTGAACATGTCAGAGAAACGGTAGGTGATTTGGCGAAAAATACGGATCTGTCGAAGTTCATTTTATAAGAAGAAAAAATGGCAACAAAAAAGAAACAAAAAGTAAAAAATCGCTACCCTTTCAAATATCGGGGCAGTTTGTTTTGGTTTATCTTTTTTATCATCTTTTTCTTGCCCATCGCTGCTGTTCTATTTGTCAAAAATGCTTCTATTCTTAAAAATGATCAATATATTTGCTTCTCCTATCACGGAAGCTATGGATGGCTCTACTTTTGGGCCGTTATCTTTTTCCCAATAATGATTCTTCTTCTATTTCTCAATGGTGTGGATGTTGTTGAGCCATCTTAGCGTTGCTCTTTAGCTTTTAAACCAACGACCAATCTTGCTCACAACGGATTGAACAGCATTGACTGGAGCTTTCACGATATTACCAGCGATTCGGTTAATTTTGTGGCGAAGACCTTCATGAGGTTGGACTTCAACTTCTTCAACCTTAAACGCATCATGAACAATACTTCCCAGATCGTGGTTGGATAAATCCATAAAGTATGTGCCCGCTCTTAATTTGATGGATGTCCCTGCATGTTTGTATCCAAGAATTCCAAGGACTATAGCTGGAACAGGGTCTCTGTCGCGCCAAATGCGGAGCATATGGTTCTTTCCAAGCTTATTTTCAAGGGAGGCAGCAGCCGCATGATTAAGAACCCGGGGTGAAGAGAAAGTTACTAAGTTGATTTCAGACTCTGGAGCTATATTATTCTTAAGATGTGCGGCACTGAGAGTTGCGATAGCAGCGCCCAAACTATGACCTGTCACAACGTATTTAACCTCACCTGCTGTCTTGCCATGCCTGGCCAACATATCTGAAATAACGTCATCTAATGCTTCGCGGCTTTGTAAAAAGCGTGTGTTAAAGCCGCTATGAACATAACCACCGAGTCCAAGGGAATCGTTAAGCGTTTGACGAAGACGGAGGTTGGCTTCAGTGAAATCTTCAATGCATTCGCTACCGTGATAAGATATAGTAATTACACCATCTTTGTAGGTAACAATTCCGGCTGGGACTTGACCTTGTCCAGGGATGGTAGCACTAAAACTGACGACATCATGTCCGTCATTTAACATCTCTTTCCGATCTTTGAATCCTGTCTGATACCGTAAGGGAGCGCGCCCTTTTAGGGTAACAAGAGAGGTGTCATTATAAGAAGCGGATGCAGCTTGAGCAGCGCTTTTGATAAGATTGGTTCTGTCATTGGCGATTTTAAGGTCATCGAGTTCAAACATTTGCTCTGGTTGAACGCGATGAGACCGACCGCCAAGATCATCGGAGAGTGGACAGGGAATGTAAGCGGGTGCTGGCTTTGAAAAATGACAAAAGGCAGAAAAGCAAACAGAAATAAATATAATATATCTTAACATAAAACCTACTATTCATTTGTAATTCTATCAACAAGAATGAATAATATCACAGAAATTAAAATATTGCAAAAAACTGAAGTATAGTAAAAATGTTCAAATATAACAATGTGTAAGGGAGCATAAAATCGAGATAAAGAGATTAAGGAAAAAAATATTATATAAATTTATCAAAAATCTTGTCATTTCTCCGAAGGCAGAAATCCATGTTTCATTTGAATCAGGTGCTGGGATATAATCTGCTTTCCTGGATCTCCGCTTTCGCGGAGATGACAATGGAGAAGCGGGGGCGTCCTTTGGAAGGGAGGCATGCCAAGAAGAGTGAGCAGCTGCTGACTACGAAATGCTTGCCATCCACTTATTCACAATTCCAATTTGGTCAGGGGTCATGAGAGATGGGGCATGTCCACAATCAGGTATGGTCACAACTGTAGCTCTTGGTTGAAGATAAAGCATTTTGGTGACAACTTCAGCGGGTAAAAAGTCTGAGTCTTCACCACGAATAATAAGGACTGGGCATTTGATAGACTTCCAGTAAGATTCAAGGTGAAGAGCATTACCCATTGTTTCAGAAAGGCGAGCACCAATCGCTGGATCGTGCGCCAAACGGAAATTGCCTTCATCATCACGTTTTATCCCATAATGAGTGATATGCTCCCAGAGCAATGGATCTGCGATAGATGAAGGGGCCATGACCGTTTGAAAATAGCTTTTGGCTTCATGAAGACTTTGGAAGACGTTGTCATTTCGTGCGTAAATTTCTTGTTTCTTGAGAGCCATACTGGGAACAATCATCCCCACATCGTTCAATACAAGGCTTTTAATCGGGCTATTGGGTTGTGCTGCCAGCATCATTCCCAAAATGCCACCCAATGATGTGCCGACCCAATGTATTTGTTCTGAGCCTATTCGGCCCATTAAGGTCATCATATCATTCATATATTGGGCAAAAGTATAACTCGCGCTTTCAAGGTATCCACTTGCACCACAACCGAGCAGATCAGGGCAGATAATGCGATGGGTGCTTTGAAGAGACTTAGCCAGAAAATCAAAGTCTCTGCCATTGCGTGTCAGACCATGAATGCAGAAAATGACATTAGGATTGTCATTTTCGCCCCATTCCACATAGGCCATTTTCTGAAGCCCTTCCTGGGTAAGGGTCAAGACATGGTTATAGTTTGGTTGGGTCTTGGTTGCTTTTAACGCGTACACAGTCAGCCTCTTTACTTTTTATTCTTTTATAGTGATCATACAACATTATTCAAAAATGAAAATGGAGGATTTCATGTCTTCGTCACCGACAGTTCCTGGGAGTGATCTCACCCCATTAGCCCTAATTCGACACCTCAATAATAAATTGTTGATAAACGGTCGACTTGTGGAGCCTTTAAGCAAAAAGTCATTTGACATTCACAATCCTGCAACCATGGAAGTCATTGGTCAAGGAGCTGAAGCTCATGCAGCAGATGTGGATGTAGCCGTCAAGGCCGCGCAAAAGGCACAAAAAGAATGGGGACATGTGGATGCCCTCAAAAGAGGGCAGCTGATTTCTGCTTGCGGGTCTCTTTTGGAACAGCATGCAGAAGAATTGGCTCGGCTTATGACTCTTGAAACAGGGAAAGCGTTGCGGACTGAAAGCCAAGTAGAAGCCAAAGTTTTTGCCAATACTTTTCATTTTTACGGAGGGTTAGGTCTTGAGCTCAAGGGAGAGACGATTCCCTTTAGTGATTCTATGCTAACCCTAACTCTTCGCGAACCTTTAGGAGTTGTTGGGGCCATCATTGCTTGGAATGTCCCGCTTTTGCTCATGTCCTTGAAGGTGGCACCCGCGTTAGTGGCTGGGAATACAGTTGTTGTGAAATCTGCTGAACAAGCCCCTTTTGTTGTCCTGAGAGCGGCAGAAATCATGAATACCATCCTTCCACCTGGCGTCTTGAATGTGATTTCAGGGGATGGGTCGACAACTGGTGATGCTCTTGTTCGTCATCCCGATATTGCAAAAGTAACCTTTACGGGCTCTGTGGAGACGGGAAAAACGATTTACAAGAATTCAAGTGAAAAGCTTGTTCCTGTTACCCTTGAGTTGGGTGGCAAAAGTCCCATGATTGTTTGCGAAGACGTTGATCTGAACAAGGCCGTTGATGGAGCGATTACAAGCATGCGTTTTACCCGCCAGGGGCAAAGCTGCACGGCAGCGAGCCGCATCTTTGTCCATGAGTCCATTTTTAATCCGTTTCTTGAGCTTTTCAAAGAAAAAGTCAACAAGCTCAAGATTGGTGATCCGATGGATTTGCAGACAGATATAGGTTCTGTAATTTCGCCGGAGCAGCATCAAAAGGTCTTGAAATACATTGAAATAGGCAAGAATACGGCCGGGGCGACGGTCCATGAAATGTCTGAGCTTCCCAAAGACCCAAAATTTGCCAAGGGTTTGTTTGTGAGGCCCGTCATTATTACAGGAATTAATAATGCTCATCCCATTGCCCAGGAGGAAATCTTTGGTCCTGTGACTGCGTTGATGCCATGGAAGGATTTCGATGATGTGATCCGGCAAGCGAATGATAGTCAGTATGGCCTTGCAGCAACCTTATGGACGAACGATTTGAATCGGGCTTTGAAAGGTGTTCATCAATTGGAAGCGGGATTCGTGCAAGTGAACCAGAATATTGTTGTGCAGCCAGGTCTTTCCTATGGGGGTGTTAAATCGTCAGGCATCGGGAAGGAAGCCTCTCTTGAAGCTATGCTCGAGCATTTTACTCATAAAAAAACGATCATCATGAATATGGAGGGATAGGACTATACACGTAGGCGGGAATCCATACTTCAACTAATTCCCGGATTCCCGCTTTCACGGGAATGACAAAAAAACAAGGGATGATATGCATAAGCGAAAATTAATTAAAAAAAACCACTTTGAGTGATCCAAGCGAATGGTTACATACCTCCACCTCTGGTGGAGGTATTGACAAATAAAATTTTAGATAACCACTTTGTTAATGTGGAATCTCAAAATTTCTAAGGCCAGAGGCTATGCTGAGTATTATAATTGACACGATAATCGCAAGCACAATAATTGCTGCAACAACGGCACCAAAAGTATTTGTTCCTTTTGTGCTACTGTTAGAAGAAACTCTTTTTCTAAGATGGTATCTGTAGATTGAGTTTCCAAACAATCCAAATAATATAGCCACTACCCATCCAATAATGCCAGGACTAGAAATGTCAGTGTTACGTCTCAGAATGGGGCTTGCGATTTCAAAGAAACTATACAAAAGAGCAAAGAAACCGTACCAATACATCTTACGATAAATCATCCAGACTCCGCCAAAGAGGAAGGCAGGCCAGTTCCAACTGGCAAATCGGGGAAAACCGTCATAAGCTTTAAACATAGATAAGTAATATGAGGTTGCCTTCTTCGGTTTCTTCGTTTCCTCTTTTTTGCTTTTAATAAATTCATGCAGTTGGTCAAGTTCTTTCATTTTATATCCTTATTTCTTGCTTAATAATTTATTGCGTGCTTGCTCAAAAAGATCTCTCTCGGTTGAGTCCTTTGCCTTCAGTTCCAGGAAGGCCTCTTCAATCTCTGCAGGGGTTGCTTTTTCATTGACTTTTAGTATGCGTGCGGCTTCTTTTCGTGTCAATGGTTTGGGTAAGGGCAGGGGAGAGGGGGGCTTATGAAACCACCCACGAATGTCTTTTCTGAGCAACAGGACAAGTAATATGATGATTGCAGCAACATGAAGAAGTCGCCCGAAGAGCGTGAAATATATGACTGCAAGCACCAGCACGCTTACAACTGTCCATTTCAATGTCTGTAAGATAACCCTGGTTTCTGCTGTTTCAAGCTTTTGAACAAAAAGAACCACAAGAACAAGTCCTAACAGAATGAGGAAGAGTTCAGCCACCTGATGACCCCTTTATGCTGCGAGTTTCTCGACTCCAGGAAAATTCAGCATTTGAATAAGATTCCGAAGCTCTTGCTTTGCTCCTACATGGGACAGAGAGAGGGGGATCTTACAATCTTCTAAGTCTAACACCGTTAAGCCTTTCAAGAAAAGCTCACGGAAGATAACACGCTCACTAAATCCTGAAATATAATGGAATCCAATGCGTTTTGCGAGCGCAAGAATGACTGTTTCCATTTGTTCTTTGTT
>CAYRHD010000023.1:0-6809 GCA_964424065.1 uncultured Alphaproteobacteria bacterium | reverse complement strand
CGTGCCGAGATGTTACTCAGACGGTTTCTAAGAACGAACCATTCGATGGATCCTTTGTCTCTAATAGCTCTTTGTTTCTTTTGTTCCCAAACCATTTCCGCATAGGTACTTGGACGAACGATATCAAGGGTATCGCTTTTTAAGCGCACGAGCATGTCCAGGTCAATGAAACTGTCATTAAGAGGTGTGATCAGTGTGTCCGCCATCGCGTGTGCAGCACGTGATAGTGATGAATCACTTCCTGGTGTATCAATAAGGATGAAACGTTTGGATGAAAGTTGAGTGACGGCCTTTTCTAGATTTTCTTTATCTTCAGCAATAGCGTCTTCCCGATTGGTGTTTTGGCTGAGGAGAATGGGGATGTGAGTTGAAAGGGGAAGAGGTTTATTCATGGAATCAGATGTTATTTTCCGGTTTTCCATATAGCGACTCAAGGTTCCTTGGCGAGCGTCCACATCAATGGTTCCAACATCAAAACCCATACGAAGAAGACTAACAGTAACGTGCATGCTAACAGTAGATTTCCCTGTTCCACCTTTTTCGTTTCCAAGAACGATAATATGAGGTTTCTGTGACATAAGTTGCCTTTTCATTGTTATAACTGACCGTATGCTACAAGGAAATCTTTCAATTGCCTAGAGGGGATGTAACTGGTTGTTATTTCATAAGCAAAATGCTATTAGTGCAAACATTCAACACCTCAATGTGACTTATGAAACAAACAATTTTAGCTCTTTTATTTGTTCTCACTCTTTCTACCCTGAAAGCAGTGTCTTTAGATCCTCCGCCTCGGGAACTCCTCACCTTACTCTCTGTTCTCGACATCAAGCATGATGGGACGCTTTCAACTATCAATGCGATCTTTCAAAAGGAATTTTTAAGAAAGCCTGGACAAGAACGCTGGGAAATGGAAGATGTGTTTGAAGAAAAGAGGGAACAAATCCTTCCTCTTTTAGAGAAGTTGGGCGTTTTTGATGCAGTGTATCCAAAAGAGAAACATTACGACACTATCCTTATTCATGGTGCAACAGTGGGCAGAATGCGCACACGCGTAAAGTTTTTAGACGATTTGTGGTCGCAAGGGATTAGGGCTGATGAGATTGTTTTTTTGGCTGGAGAACGGCCCTTAGATCCTAAGCTTGAAAGTGAAGAAAGACTTTATCATCAGGACCAATCTGATGTCCGCTTTCGCCCTGGCTGGAAGGCATCAATGACCACGCCCACAACTGAGGCAGAGGCTGCGCCCTTTGTGTGGGATCAAGTTGTCACAAATGATGATTTGCGATCTAGGAAAGTTCATTATGTGTTCTGTCCCATGATAAAGGATCTTCAAACCGGAAAGATACGACGTCCCTCAAGAGAGGACACAATAAATGCTTGGCTTTTAATGCGTCCCCCACAAGGTCGTTATTTAGCTATTTCTAATAATCCTTACATTTTCCAGCAGCACCAAGCGACACTTAATGTGTTTCACGAGTATTCCGGGGAACAAGGAAAATATACATTTGAAACTGTCGGTTCTGCTGAGGATGGGACTACATCAATTGCAGTCCATCTGGATAACATCGCTCGTTGGATATATTCGACAGTGAAGTGACAATGAAAGCGACTTGTCTCCTATCGAGCTATAAAAAAATCAAATTAGGCTTTCCATTTCTTATCAAAGTGTTTTAAAAGTGAACCTTCATTTGTCTAAGCTTTTAAAAAATATGGAAATGTAACCAAACATGGCTATATGAATACGAAGAGGATTTATTGATGAAAAAATTTCATGGTTCCGTTGAAAAAGTCGAAATGCGTGCATGTATCATGCTTTTTTTCGCTGTTTCATTTTATTTTTACGAATTTATGATTCAGGTGTCGCCAGGAGTTATGGCGAAAAGCTTAATGAGTGACTTCAATATTAATGCGACTAGCCTTGGAAATTTGTCCGCATATTTCTTTTATTCTTATGCTCTCATGCAATTGGTTGTTGGCGTCATTCTTGATCGGTGGGGCCCCAGAAGGTTATTGGTGGCTTCAAGCATCGTTTGCGCCATAGGTTGTTATCTCTTTTCACAGTCCACCGAACTTTTGCACGCCGAAATGAGTCGTTTAATCATTGGGATTGGTTCAGCTTCGGCCGTCATCAGTTGTTTTAAACTTGCGACGGCATGGTTTCCTCCCCGGATCTTCGGAATTATTACAGGTCTTACAGTCATGACGGGTATGCTCGGAGCTATTTTTGGAGAAGGCCCGCTTTCATGGGTGACAGAACAAATCGGTTGGCGGTCTACAATGCTTGGTTTTGCAGTTTTGGGCTGTGGTCTTGCCTTTCTCATATGGAGCATCGTCAGAGACCGTCCTGAAGGGTCTGAAGAACTTCACCCCAAACACACATATGATCTCAAAATAAGTATTGCAACTGTTCTCTCTTGTCGTCAGACTTGGTTAACCTCTATATACGGTGGACTTATGTTCGCTCCAACCACAGCTCTGGGAGCGCTGTGGGGCGTGTCATGGATGATTTCATACTATCACCTCGATCAAACAACCGCTGCAAACATTGTATCGTTCCTTTTCTTTGGCTGGGTTGTGGGTAGTCCTCTTTCAGGTGTTCTCACCAATTACTTCGGTCGCTGTAAAGTCACAATGTATATTGGAACAACAATGGCGTTTGTAGCTATGTGTTTGTTGATTTTTGTTCACTCGTGGTCTTTAACAGCTCTTTCCATCCTATGGTTTTCATTTGGCCTTTTTTCAGCAGGCTTTCTGCCCTTTATGACAATTATTCGTAACCAACATAACTACCATCATTTGGGAACGGCTATGGGCTTTGGAAATGCCATGAATATGGTGGGAGGAGCTCTTTTACAACCCTTTATTGGCTGGCTTCTTGACTTACAATGGAAAGGTCAAATGGTTGATAATGTCAGGCATTATGTTCCTGAGAGTTATATGTATGCCTTGATTGTCATACCTGTGTTCATTCTTGTTGCCTTTGGTTTGCTTCTTTTGATAAAGGAAAATAATCTGCGAGAGGGAGAGTGGGAAAAAAAGCAATCACCTCTATGGAAATTCTTTGGTTTTAAGAACATTTAGGTTAAATGGTGGAGCCAGGGGGAATCGAACCCCCGACCTCTACAATGCCATTGTAGCGCTCTCCCAACTGAGCTATGACCCCTTGAAGATATCCAGAAATTAATGGCATAACTTTAAACATGCAACAGGAAAAAACACAAATTTGCGATTCGCCTGAGAAAATGGCCCAAATTGCTCAAGAGATGGCACATTCTTTATGCCGCGGCGATATTCTTTTATTGAAAGGAGATTTAGGTGCAGGCAAATCAACCTTTGCTCGCGCGTTAATCCAAGCTTTATGTGGGGCAGAAACAGAAGTCCCCAGTCCAACCTTTACACTAGTCCAGACCTATGATGCGTCCAGCTTTACGCTGTGGCATTTTGACCTCTATCGATTAACCCAACCGGAAGAAGTTTATGAATTGGGGATTGAAGAAGCCTATAATAACGGTGTATCCCTTATTGAGTGGCCTGAGCGGATGGGCGATCAAATTCCTCCGCGGGCAATTGAAATTAAATTTAGATATGGAGCCCATGAGAATGAACGAATCCTCTGCATTACCGGTTGGGAAGATAAGTCCCTTTGAAGAGGATAGAGTTCATTTACGACATCAATTTTTGAAACTTCATGGACTTGAAACACAGACATTTACGGCTTTGCCCTCAGATGCATCCTTTAGGCGATATTTTCGCTGTTCTAAAGGAATCATTATGGATGCTCCACCACCTGAGGAAAATACGAGAGCTTTTCATCAAGTTGCGGAAATTCTAGATAAAGCCGGTCTATCAGTGCCGATAATTTTTGCGACGGACCATGAAAATGGATTCATGTGGTTAGAAGATCTCGGCATTTTATCCTATCGGAAAGCCATGGCTGAAGGAATTTCAGAGAAGGTTCTTTACACTGAAACGGTTCAAGCCTTAGCTCATCTTCACAGACAAATAACTGTCAATTCAAAAGGTATTCCTGCCTATGATCTAGGCCTTTTTCTTGAAAAGGCTAGTTTGTTTATTGATTGGGTTGAGTTTCCGTTTTCGGAACAAGACAAGGTGACATTTATGGACCTGTGGAAAGAAGCCTATAAGCATCAGCCTCAGTTGCCAAAATCGTTGCTTTTAAGAGATGTGATGGTGGATAACCTCATATGGCTGCCCTCAAGACAGGGCTATAAACGCTCTGGCTTTTTGGATTTTCAAGATGCTCATTGGGGGCCGGTGTCTTATGATCTTGTTTCCTTGCTTGAAGATGCTCGCCGGGATATCTCTCCTGGTTTTGCAAAAGAAATGGTTAAAATCTATTTCAGCCATTTTCCAGAGATTGCTCAGGATGATTTTTGGGCAAGCTACTCATTATGGGGAGCACAGCGAACTACAAGAATATTAGGAGTTTTTTATCGATTAGCGAAAAGGGATGGCAAGCAACAATATCTTTCTCACCTTCCAAGGCTGTGGGATATTCTGAGAAGAGATCTTGAGCATCCTCAATTGGCTGAATTGAATCATTGGTTTCAAATGGTTCTACCATGAGCCAGAAAGCTATGATTTTAGCAGCAGGCTATGGCAAACGCATGCGTCCCTTGACGGATCACCTGCCAAAGCCACTGATTCCAATTGCCGGGAAATCCATGTTGACGCGAACTCTCGAACACCTTGATAGGGCTGGTATTCAATCTCTTGTCTTGAATACACATTATTTAGCTTCTCAACTTCATGATTTTGTTGGAATGCACTGCCCCCACGCTCAAATTTCCCATGAAGAAACCCTTCTCGAAACAGGAGGAGGCATTAAAAAAGCTTTGCCTCTCCTTGGTCATGAGCCCTTTTTCGTTTTAAACGGTGATAGTGTATGGACGGGACCAGATAGCCTCAAAGACATGAAGAAGTTATGGGATGAAGCAAAGATGGATGTGCTCCTTCTTCTGATTCCTCATGAAAGGGCGCACGGATATACAGGAAATGGGGATTTTCATCTTTTACCTGATGGACGCTTAACCCGCCCAAAAGAGGGCGAAAGTGCCTCTTATGTTTACATTGGTGTTCAATATATTCATCCACGCCTGTTTAATGATGTACCAGAAGGTATTTATTCAATGAACCTTTTATGGGATCAAGCTCTTACCGAGGGACGTTTATATGGCTATGTCCACAATGGAGAATGGTATCATATCAGCACGCCAGAAGATGTTGAACGTTATAGTCCAATGATCGTTGAGAGTGATAAGCAGGTCGCATAAAAGCATGCTTTATGAAGAAGGAATTAATGCAGCATTAATTAAAATCCCTCGTTTACCATCCTAGCGAATGCTGACCTTTACAATTGCGAGCGCTGCGAAGCATCCTCTTTTCCGCTCCCCTTTTGTCATCAACTATTTTTCATATCAAGGGAATGGAAGTTCAAACACTTAAGTTTGGCATTGGCAGTGACAATAATTTTACGCATGAGAGCAGTGAGAGCGACCATTTTCTTTTTCTCATTTGCGACAAGATTTTCTTTAATAATCATCTCTATTTCCTGAGTAATGATAGAGATTTACTTTTCAATGGATTGAATAAGCTCCTTGCAACTATGAAAGACAAGAGAATCATTCTGAGGACTTTTAAGGGGGCAGGACAATCCATGATAGTGCTACAGAGGTGTATTCTTATATTGAGAGGTATCGTTAAAGATACGTAGAAATAATGACACTTTAGAAATTTTTATAGATTTCAAATAAAATATTTCAGACTATTGAAAATTACTATCACACTCATTAAATACATATCATATGATCAAATTGTTATTATTTATTGTTTTTTATGGCAAATTACGCTTTTTCAAAAAATAAACTCTCGAGATTGTCAGTAGCATTAGCTTTGTTACTATCCATTTCGTCTGTGAAAAAGGGATTTGTTCCTGAGGGTTTTCAAAATCTGACAAAGTCAAAAAAGCCTAAGTTGACATTAGGTTTTGGAACTGAGGGAGGAGAAAGTCTTTCGGATAACGTTAGAAATACCAAGGAAAAAAGAAGTTTCGTGTGGAGTGGAACATATGCTGATTTACATCACGAGCCATTATTTCAAGAAAGAAATTTAGGTCTTGAGTGGAATTGTTCTGAAAAGGCGTTAGCAAATGGGAATGTGGAAGAAGGAACTGATCCTTCCCAAAACTTTTCTCTAGCAAGTCATTTTAAACGCATACCATGGTTAGATGTGTCCTTTCCTTCTCTTGTTTCTAAAGGAAATGTGCCATTTGAATGGAATCCAAATTCATGGAATATAGCAAAAATGAGCACTGGTTTCTTTGGAGTGAATGGAAACAGAGCGAAATCTTTTGCGCTCAATTTAGATGAGATAGTTTTCTCTTCTTCTTTGATGCTTCATCCACAATCTAAAGCTACCTCATCACCATCTTTTGCTTCGGCTTCAGGAAAAGGAGCTTTACGCTCAAGTCTTTCCTTGGTCTTATGGGGGGGCAGTGATCTTGCAGCTGAAGAAGAATTTTCAGAATTCGCGTTCCCTGTGTTTTATTCTGCATCAAGAGTATCCAGTGATTTTGCAGGTGAAGAAGGATTTTCAGAGTTTGCTCTCCCTTCGTCTAGCTCTGCATTAAGTGTATCCAGTGATTCTACAGTTGAAGAAACACCTTCAGAGGTTGATCTCTCCTCATTTGGTTCTACATTAAGTGTATCCAGTGATCCTGCAGTTGAAGAGGCATCTTCAGAGCTCGCACTCTCCTCGTCTGGTTCTGCATTAAGTGTAACCAGTGATCC
>CAYRHD010000022.1:0-25595 GCA_964424065.1 uncultured Alphaproteobacteria bacterium | reverse complement strand
ACCGCCAGCACCCTCTCCAGCTGAAGTCGCTGGTTGGGTCAATGAAGCACAAGCTATTGAACAAGTACCAGTCAACGGTATTCCAGACGCACCGCCAGCACCCTCTCCAGCTGAAGTCGCTGGTTGGGTCAATGAAGCACAAGCTGTTGAACAAGTGCCAGTCAACGGTATTCCAGACGCACCACCGTTTCCTGCGGATTTAACTTTTGGGAATCATTAGAGCAACACTCGCTTCTGAATTCTTTAAAATGAATCTTTTAAGAGCAAAATTGCTCTTAGTGTTTCATGAGTGGAAAGACTTCCAAACAAACCTTGGATTTGCGTAACACTAATCGTCCGAATCTGATCAAAGCGTAACTCTTGATGAGTTACATCGACAGGTTCTCCCTTTGTCGTAACACCATCAACAAAGAGGACCATTCGAGGAACTTCCGGCTTTTTTTGAGTGGACATAGGAACAACTCTAACTACTTCTCTACGTCCATAAGAGGTTGGATTTGCAACAATGAGCCACGGTCTTTTTTTCTTAATTTCAGACCCTTCAGCAACTTCATTTTCATACCAAATAATTTGTCCAACAGAATACCGAGAATTTAGGGAACGAGGAGGTGAAGGAGCTTGAGCTTCACGCATGAAATTTCTAACTCTGAACTCTTCAGCATCATAACCCAAGCGGGACAGATGACCCGCCAGCCAATCCAGAACTCCTGTAAAATGTTTACAGGACTCAAAAAATGGATAATGCAAAACGGATGCAGCGCTTGCTTGTGCACACGATTCTTCCTCGTCAGCCCAGCCATTTCCATTGGCAAGGAGTGTAAGACAAACCAAAGCTTCTGTGGGAATAAATGAACCCAATCCTTTGAGACAGAAAACCAGTGCCATGAATTCGGTAGGAACGCAAGATTGCTGAACTTTTCGAAATACCCGACGCGCCCAATTATCTAAATCATGTGTTTTGAGAAGATCAACAACTTCAATTCCATAGGAAAAACTTATAAATTCAATAGGTTTCTCTAAAGCTGCTGCACACATTTTCCCAGCCAATGCAACTTCGCCGCTCTCTAAGACTATTCGAAGATGGGATCTAAGACGTTCCAATGTGGGTCTCTCAGAAAAGTAACCCAAATAAGCTTTTCGCCCCTTGGTTGCTAGATCAGCAAAACCCATCTTCTCCGCAGAAACGATATGCTGAATCAGCCAACTCATTTGATAAACCAAACGCATATTTTCCCCTAGAAAAGCTCGATCCATCAGGAGGCGTGCGTGATTCCTCGCACCCCGTTCAAACATTTTCCGAGCTATGTGATGGTACCACCCGGCTCCTTGGGGAAACTCCTTCTGAATAACGCTTATTATTTTTTGAGCGATATGCTTTGCTGATTCAACTTTTCCAATGGCATAAAGATCTGCGTGTAGACGCTCAAGAGTAATGAAACACCGGTTTTCTTGAGTCGCTCTGTGAAGGAGCACACGCTCCAAAGCATCATATTCTTTCATTTCCGTAAGGAGCTTTTGCAAACTATATAATTCAAACTCCTCTTCTGGACTCTTCATACATCTGATAGCCTTAAGCGCTGCCATACGCGCATAAAACCGCATTCCATGTTTACTAAAGCGCGTAGCTGCTTTGGTAAGATCCGCAGGAGATATTAGACCTTGAATAATATCGTGCGCCTGTCGACTTGCAAAACTCGTCAGTCCTGCATCATAAGCATTGCAGGCTAGCTTTAAACGATAGTGTTTCTTATGCCATTCAGACGACAGATTATTAATAGCTACGAATGCTCTGTTAGAGAGTTCCAGTAATCGCTGTTTATCTGGCTCATCCTTACGCAATTTTAACCAGAAAACATATGAACTATGTTTACGTTCTGGCTCAATTTCATAGTCAAGCATTTCTCGCAAGGTCAAAGTTGAAGCTGGCTCTATGTAAGCCAATAGCATTGTAAGAAAAAAAGAAGGCATCTATTTCATCATGTCAATAATCATAAATTTTTCTTTTTGAGTTGCCAACAGGAAATCAAAGCTCCATTTCTATTGATTGAGATTTTTATTTGCAATTTAGATTATTGTGTACTAATAGTAATTTATACATATTTAAAAGAGTTTTTTTATGATGCTCAAATATACTTCCTCGTTGATTTTATTGACTTCTTGCTTCTTTATTAAGCACATGCATGCAGCTGGCCCTCTTGCCATCAACATAACGAATATTGATTTGGATCCAGCAAAGGTTCCTCAAATTGTGATGAGGTCCGCTGCTGTATCGAATACTCTTCATGATCTTGAGCTTCAAACGCCTAACCGAGGAGAGGTTGTTTCAGGAAGATATATAGGAATACGCAATTCCCTTGGAATTGGACTAGAAGACGTCACTGTTGATGATGAGCACCTCAAAATATACATATGCTCTGCTACAACAAGCGACACTGGTAGATCGAAACCACTATTCTCTGTGAGTGAAGAGGCAACATCCCTAGCGATTCAATTACGGCAAGGCCTGGAGGATACAATCATTGCTGTTCTCACAACCATACCACCCGATTTAATTAGCTTAAATATGCCATTACAAATACCTTTAGGTGGCATTCCTTTTCAACGGCCTGAAGATACGTCCGACGAGGACTAAATTCGACTAACCCAAGGCTGGTTTTGCTTCCAAGAATGTCTCTGTGGGTTGCTTTGTCCCCATCAATAGCCCATAGCTTATAGCTGATATCGTCAATCCGATAAACCACGCATAGTGGTAAAAGGGTGCAAAGTAACCAAAAATCGAATCAGAGCTACAAACCTGAATTTGCACAAGGAATCCAGGAATGTTCGGCAAAATACCAAGTCCCAGAGCTATTAGTGCTTTTGTATTATATCCATTAGAGTAGCTATAGATTCCATTGCGTTCGTAGAGGGCATCAACGTTCAGTTTGGTCTTGCGGACAATGTAGTAATCTACCAGAAGAATTCCAGCAATTGGTCCCAAGAGTGCAGAGTATCCCACAAGCCAAGTAAAGATATAACCTGATGGATCGGCCAAGAGTTTCCAAGGCATCATCAAAATACCCAAAATCCCTGTAATCAGCCCACCGCGTTTAAAGTTGATATATTTAGGGGCCAAGTTTGAAAAATCATTTGCAGGGCTGACAATGTTTGCGGCTACGTTTGTTGTAAGTGTGGCAAGCAAAATCGCCACAACTGAAAAGGCCACCACAAAGAGGTTATCAAATTTTTGAACCAAGATAATAGGATCCCAAATCGCTTCCCCATAGACAACAAGGGTTGTGCTGGTTACGGCCACACCAATAAAAGCAAAGAGGGTCATAGTTGTGGGAAGCCCCAAAGCTTGACCTAAGATTTGTGATTTTTGATCTTTTGCAAAGCGCGTGAAATCCGGAATGTTTAAGCTAAGTGTAGCCCAAAATCCGATGATTCCTGTGAGAGCTGGAAAAAAGAAACTCAAGAAATCACTTGTTGTTTCAAACTTGGAAGTGGTTTGGAAGATTTGCGAAATACCGTCCGCACTGATGTATGCCCAATACAACAAAGCAACTCCTCCTAAAATCAAGAAAGGTGCAGAGAGTGTCTCGAGCCATTTAATGGAGTCGACCCCTTTCCATACAAAGAAAAGATTCATAAACCAAAAGGTCATAAAACACGCAAAAGGAACTATGCCAACGTCCAAAATCTGTCCAGGAACCGAATCAGCCTCAGGCCAAACCATCAAGATAAGGGTATAGATGGCCGTTCCGCCAATCCAGGTTTGGATACCAAACCATCCACAGGCCACAAGTGCTCGAAGGAGGGCTGGAATGTTAGAACCCAAGATACCAAAGCTGGCTCGCGTAAAGACGGGGTAAGGAATGCCATATTTTACACCCACATGCCCATTCAAGATCATGGGCACAAGGACAATCAAGTTCCCCAATAGAATGGTGAAAAGAGCCTGGAGCCAGTCCATTCCTCCCCCAATCAAAGATGAGGCCATCATATAGGTAGGAATTTGAACGGACATGCCCACCCATAAGGTAAAAAAGTTGAATGAAGTCCATGTTTTTTGATTTTGAGAAACGGGGGAAAGATCCTCATTAACGAGGTTTTGATCCATGAGATGAGGCTCCTCTAGTTAAGATTGAGTGTTTGTAGACCATTTTTTGGCCATTGTCGAATCTTTTTTAAATATCCTACAAAAAACACATTATTTTATGTCTTTTTTACATGATTTGTTATTATTTTTTTAATACAAAATTTCTTTTTTTCATAAATTTTACATATATGAAATAGTAATATTATTCTATAAAAACCAGAGCGATGAAAATGAAACTAACAACCTCCTGGTGTAGGGAGATCCATTTTTAAGTTTTTTCTTGCATTTCCGTGTTCCCCGCTTTCGCGGGGACGGGAATGAGAATGGAAGTGGATTGCTTCGCTCCGATCGCAATGACAGTTTTCATTGTATTCCTGTCCTCGCGAGCCGCCAAAAGCGCCATGGCAATCCATTATGTCCTAAGATAAAAATCTCAAGCCTGAAAAGACTTACTTTTTCTTTTCTTCCGACTTAGCTGACTTTTCTTTCTTTGGCGCTTTGGTTTCTTCTTGCGCTTGAGCTCTTAGAGTCTCTTGTTCAGTCAAAGGTTCAGCAGGAATAATAGGCTCTTGCTCTTTAACGGACATTTGAGCACCTGTTTTTTTAACAATTTTCTCAGCGATTCTAGCCTTCTTCCCGGTAAGACCACGAAGGTAATAAAGCTTCGCACGACGCACGATACCTTGGCGAACAAGGATGATTTCAATATTGGGTGAATAAAGCGGGAAAACACGCTCCACACCTTCACCGTAGGAAATCTTGCGAACCGTAAAGGATGAGTTAATACCTGCATTCTTTCGCGCAATACAAAGACCTTCGAATGCCTGCACACGCTCACGAGTTCCTTCAACCACTTTCACCATGACCTTGACCGTATCGCCAGGCCTAAAATCTGGGATTTTTTTATTTTCTGTCAGTTTCTTGAGCTGCTCTTGCTCAAATGTTTGTAAAATATTCATCTCTCTTCTCCTTAAGTTTAATGATGTTGTTGTGTATATTGATTCCATAAATCCGGGCGTCTGTCCCGGGTAATTGTTTCTGCTTGCTGTTTTCTCCATGATGCGATCTTTTCGTGATTACCAGAAAGTAACACTTCTGGAACCATACGACCTTGCCACTCGCGAGGGCGGGTGTATTGGGGATATTCTAAAAGCCCTTGAGAAAAGCTTTCTTCTTCAAGGGAAGTTTCGTCTCCGATAACACCAGGAACTAACCGAACAACCGCATCTAAAATGGTCATCGCGGCAAGTTCACCACCTGTTAAGATAAAATCGCCTAAGCTGACATCTTCTGCATCCCAAGCTTCAAGCACACGTTGGTCAATGCCTTCGTATCGTCCACATAAGAATACGAGTGGACGATCAGAGTACGCCATTTCTTGAGCCTTCGCTTGATGAAAGACTTGCCCACGGGGTGACAAGTGAATCAGTCTCCCCTTCCCTTTTTCCATAACGGAAGACAAAGCCTTGTCGATCACATCAGGTCGCATAACCATGCCAGGTCCACCACCGAACGCCGTATCATCGACGGTTTGGTGTTTGTCCTCAGCAAAGTCCCTGATATCAACGATATCCAGTTCCCAGATTTTCTTCTCAAGCGCCTTTCCAATTAAGGAATGACCAAGAGGACCAGGGAACATTTCAGGGAATAGGGTCAAGACTGTTACTTTAGGAAACATAGAACTCTCCCTTCAAAAACGATTCTCCATCATGGCTCAGGACAAGAGCTCCCTCTTCCTTTACAATTTCAGAAACATTTTCTTTCGTAAACGGTAACATTTCTAATTTTCCTTGATCGGTCCTAACTTCCAAAAGTTCTCCGGCCCCAAAGTTATAGACGGCTTGAACATGCCCCAAAGATTGACCTTTAAAGGATTTCACCGACAGTCCAATCAAATCCTTATGGTAGTATGTATCTTCAGAAAGTTCAGGAAGCCTATCTGGCGAAAGCATAAGCTTTGCCCCTTTAAGACTTTCCGCTTGATTCCGATCCGCAACCCCCTGAAGGGTGACGATCAGAACATCTTGATCCTGGGATATGACTTTAGCCACCGCGTAAGCTTCTTCACCGTTTTCATTTAAAAAAGGTGAAAAAGTTTTAAGATGGCTGGGATCTTCCAAAAAACATTTCACTTTGACGTGACCAGCCACACCATGAGCAGATGTAACTACGGCAGCACAAAAAAGTGATGATTTTGGGGAAGATTCAGGGGTCATGGATATTCCTTAGCTTACCCTTCAGATGCTTCTTCGGCAGGCGCTTCAGCTGGCGCTTCAACTTCAGGTTCTGGAGCTGGAGTTGGAGCTGCAGCGGCCTCTGCTTTTGCTTTTTCCGCTTCCTCAGCTTCTCTTAATCTTTCCTGCGCTTTCGCTTTAGGCAAAGATTTCTTTGGGGTTTCACGAATCTCAGGCATTGTGATGATTTTTGCTTTTCCTAAAAATAAAGAAACACGATCTGTCGGTTGTGCACCAACGGAAAGCCAATATTTAATGCGATCATCATTTAAACGAATGCGATCTTGACTATCTTGAGGGAGCATGGGGTTATAAGACCCTACCTTCTCAACAAAGCGACCATCCCGTGGGGAGCGAGCATCCGCTATAACAATATGGTAAAATGGGCGTTTTTTAGCACCACCCCGTGCAAGACGTATTTTTAAAGCCATGTAACTTTCTTTCCTCCTTTAAGGTTTCCTATGGGGCATTAACCCCTGTAATCCTTGGCGCATCAATCCTTTTTTGCCAAGTTTTTTCATGCGTTTCATCATGTCACTCATGTCGCGAAACTGCTTCAAAAGCTTATTCACATCCGGTACAGATGTGCCACTTCCCAAAGCAATTCTGCGTTTACGTGACCCATTTATGAGACGCGCATCTTTCCGCTCTTTTTGAGTCATGGATCGAATAATTGCAATTTGTTTTTGAATCATTCCATCATCAACC
The DNA here is from genome assembly GCA_964424065.1 of uncultured Alphaproteobacteria bacterium. Lineage (GTDB taxonomy): Bacteria > Pseudomonadota > Alphaproteobacteria > UBA9655 > UBA9655 > UBA9655. The sequence continues at coordinate 18,572 of CAYRHD010000022.1, read as the reverse complement.
CCTGCAGCAGAAATTTTATCCTGGAATTTATTGAGTCCAGGAATCATTCCCATCAAACTGGAAAACCCACCCATTTTGTTCATTTGAAGAAGCTGAGTTTCCATTGAGTTCAAATCAAAATTTCCCTTTTGCATCTGAAGAGCCATCTTTTCGGCTTCTTCCTGATCCACAGTTTCCATTGCTTTTTCAACAAGGGTAACCACATCCCCCATTCCCAAAATACGGGGAGCAATCCGGTCAGGGTGAAATAGCTCCAGTTGGTCTGGCTTTTCACCCGTTCCGAGTAATTTCAAAGGCTTTCCGGTCACAGCCCGCATTGAAAGAGCCGCACCGCCTCGTGCATCACCATCAATACGTGAGAGAGCAATAGCTGTTAAACCGACCTTTTCATCGAATTCTTTCGCGATCGTCACAGCATCCTGACCGGTCATGGCATCTGCAACAAGTATTACTTCTGCAGGGTTGGCTTTCTTTCGCACAGCTACAACTTCATTCATCAACTCTTGATCAACGTGCAAACGACCGGCTGTGTCTAAAATGAGGACATCGTATCCTTCAAGGCGTGCCTTTTGAAGGGCACGATCCGTAATCGCAAGAGGCTTTTCAACAGCAATAATCGGAAGCGTGTCAATCTGGCATTGATTTCCAAGAGTTTCAAGCTGTTCTCTAGCTGCGGGACGATAAACGTCAAGGGAGGCCATTAACACTTTACGCTTTTGCTTCTTGGCCAAATAGTTACCCAACTTGGAGGTCATGGAGGTCTTACCCGATCCTTGCAAACCAACCATCAGGATCACAACCGGTGGGGTCGCATTCAGTTCAATGTCCACCACTTCTTGGCCCAAAAAGTCAACAAGTGCATCATGAACGATTTTGACTACCAGCTGACCTGCACTCAAGCTATGTAATACTTCTTGACCGACTGCTTTTTCTTGGACTTGGGCGATGAAATCTTTAACCACGGGAAGAGCAACGTCTGCCTCTAAAAGGGCAACGCGAACCTCACGCAAAGCAGACTTAACATCCGCTTCCGTTAGGGCTCCTCTTCCCTTGAGTTTATCAAGGATCGAGGACAGTCGACCTGTGAGTGTATCAAACATTCGCTTCCTAGCACAAAAACGCCAGTGCACGCAACGCGTGGACTGACGTGATGAATTTGTTTGGACGATAGGCTGTGCTTAGGAGAATGTCAAGACAATTAAGCAAGCGTACTTAACGAATCAGGTGGATTTCTAAAAGAGATTCAAGTTCATTCCAAGCCTTATCTGTCGTATAAATAGGTGCTTTATACATTGCTCCCAAGGTAAGGCAGGCACGATCTCCCAAGGATAAGCTTTTGGTTTTGACCTGTGGATAAAGGTTTGCTACTGCTCTTGCCTGCTCAAGATCAAAATCAACTAGCTCACTGATAAAGAGAGAAATGTATTCAGTCGCGTCATCAGGAGGAATACCCACGTTTTGCAACGTTGTCAGAACCTCCGCAACATTAATCGTCAACATTATTGAGTCCTTCAATAAAGGCTTAACAATTTCAGCACCTTTCTCTTCTTGAATAAGAGCCAACAGTGCTGATGCATCGAAGATAACCTTCTTACTCATCGAGCGCTTCTTTATGATGCTGTACCAACAAATCATCAACCAATGAAAGTTTACCCTTATTGAATTTTCTCACTTTCTCTTGAAGATGAAGCAGAGCTTGATCACTGGTAGCAATCCGCAATTCATCATCTTTTATAGGAAGAGCAACTTCATCGCCAATAGATAGGTGGAGCTTTTTTTCTCATGGCTGAGGGAATGATGACTCTTCCTCCAGCCTCAATTTTTGTCCACATTTCAAACATTGTACATTGCCTTAAGACGGAGACTCTATGAATATTATGATATAAATTCCTATTTATGTCATACTTTGAAAACTCAAGCTGCAACTTCAGGCACTAGAATGTTTCTAAGCTTTTCTTTTTGAGACTCATATTGGCAGAGAGCAATTGTTGCCCCTGAAATCAAAAGAATTCCTAGCCACGCCCAGGACGACGGCCATTCATTAAAAAATAGAATTCCAAGAATAGTAGCCGCCGCAAGTCGCGTAAAACTGGCAGGAATTAAATAAATAATATCGGCTCCCACATAAGCATAGCTTAAAAACATGTATCCACAGGCCAGCAACCCACCCATTGTCACAAACCATGGCCATTGCCAAAGGTCTGGTTGAACCCAGTCAAACATTGAAGCAGCTCCTAAGATGGGCATTGTAAGAACGATGAGATAGAGAGAGATCGTTTGAGGAGAATCGTTTTTAGCTTGTTTTTTACCCAATACCGCAACAATAGCATGGCAAATTGTGGCTCCTAAAGGAAGGGCGACTAAAAAGCTCAACTCAGCCAACTCCAAGGTTCCCGAAAAAAATTCATGTCCCACAATGAGTAGGGCTCCCAGAAAAGCAGCGAGAATCGACAGCCCTCTGCCCCATCCACATGTCTCTTTCAAGAATATTTTTGCAGCCAATAAGGTGAAGACAGGTGTTGTATATTTAAAAGAAATAACATGAATCATGGGCATTTTAGCGAGAGCCATAAACCAAAAAATCATACCGAGAGCAAGGAATATAGCTCGCGCAAGATACAGAGATGGCTTCGTCATAAAAAAAGCTGAGGGCCCTCTTTTTAAAACCCATGGAAGGAGAAAGAACAACCCGAAAATGGTTTGGAAAAATGCTATTTCCGGTGCAGAAATTGGAATCGTTCCGAGTTCTTTTGACATTAAAGAAAGATGGCGAACACAAGAATAAATGCCAGCAAACGCAAGACACGACATGATTTTAAAAAAAGCACCACGAACAGCATTATCTTGCCATTTTTGGGGCAAAGTAAAAAATGACAGTGATTTTTGAAACATCAAGAAAATAAGAACCCTTAATTATAGTCTTATAGTTCTTATATCAGGTTGTTTTAAATAATGCAAAGCTTATCGCTTGGATTTATCTTTTTGTTGTGTTTTACTTTTTGTTTCTTCGAGTCGACGACGACGACGATAAGGTCGCGGGCTCCGTTCAACATCATCATACAACTTGGCCTTTGCAGCTTTTTGTGGCCTAACGGGAAGTATGATTCTAAACTTGCGATAGAATGCAAAATCAATAATGTCGGCCATTTGATAACTTCCCTCTTCTGTTGTTTCATTCTTTACATAGTGTACCAAAAGAGAGTTAATATTCTTCTAGGGAAAGATTGAAAAACCCTTTACGTATGGCTTTTTAGATAAATAATGCTTAAATGTGATCAACACTTCAAAACGCTTAGAGGAAGCTGGGTTTTCGAACGCTCAGTCAATGACTTATTGCTTATGAGAGGGAAGGCTTCTTTTTGTGCTGTCAAGTCAGTGTTTCCCTCATATTCTTACTATGAAGAAGGAGAAAATCTTGAGACAGAAAATATTTTCTATAAAGAATATTTTTTTTCTCTAACAGAAAGGGGAATTGAAATATTTTTTGCTTCGCTAAAACAGAAACAGGGACATTTTCTCACCTTGAAGTTTATTTCTGACCAAACAGCGATTGCTCAACACATTTGTCAAAAAGATCTTTATGAGGCTCAATATGATTTTGTGAATAATGATCAGTTTACTGTCAGATTCATCGTCAAAGGCCCAAGAAAAGATTTTGCTCTCTTCTCAGCCTTCTCTAGAGATTAATGTATCTCAATCTCTTTACGTTTACGACTAAGATAAGTGTATACCACAGGTATGACGAAGAGGGTAAACAACGTACCCACGCTCATTCCACCCACAATTACAAGACCAATTTGCTCACGAGTTTCTGCACCAGCGCCCGATGAAAATGCTAACGGAACGGCACCAAATACCATCGCAAAGGTTGTCATTAAGATAGGCCTTAACCTCAAACGAGCAGCATCAACTACGGCATCGAAAGGAGACATCCCTTCTTCTTGTAATTTATTGGCAAAATCAACAATAAGAATACCGTGTTTCGTGATCAAACCAATCAGGGTTACCAGACCAATCTGACTATAAATGTTGAGTGAACCATTTGGGAAAATCCAAAGCGTAAAAATAGCTCCAGCAAGTGATAATGGGACACTCAAGATGATGATAAAAGGATCCACAAAACTCTCAAACTGAGCAGCCATCACAAGGAAAATGAAGGCAATTGCTAAACCAAAAATGGCATAAAGTGTATAGGATTCACTCAGAAAGTCGCGTGTCTCAGCTGAAACAGTCGTTAAATATCCATCCGGAAGGATTTTAGATGAGATGGCTTTAAGCTGCTCAAGCACCTGTCCAACACCAAATCCTTGGTTCAAGTTAATATCAAAGGTTACTGATCTGAGTCCATCAAAGTGAAGAATTTCAGGTGTTGTCGTAACAGCTAAAATTTTGACAAGATCAGACAATGGCACCAATGTTTCTTTACCACCTCTGGATCCCCTAACGGTCATTTCGAGAACATCTTGAGGGGATTTACGGAATTGTTCACCCACCCAAACGCGGACAGGATATTGCTTGCTTTCACGTTCAAAGGTGGTAGAACGTCGCCCGCCAATTAACGTATCAAGGGTTTGAGCAATAATATCAGGTTCAACACCCAAAGTTGCTGCTTTCTCAACATCGACTTCCACTTTATACTCTTGTCCAGCGGCCCCCATATCGGGTTGTGCGAAAGAAACACCGGGATGCCTGAGCATAGCAAGCCACAATTTCTGCATTTGTTGTTCTAGATCCTCGTAAGAGCGAGTTGTCTGCACAACGAATGAAAGATCGAAACCTTTACCACCGCCAATCGCTGAACGCTTTTGACACTTTGCTCTCACTTGAAGACCAATAATTTTATCTAGCTCGGGAGTAATTGCTTCTTTAACATCATTACAACTGCGCTTTCTTTCTTCCCATGGTACCATTGTATTTTGTGAGTAGGTATAGTCTCCCACCTGTACAATGGTCATACGCTTTATAAGCTCCGGAACAGAAGCCAAAATTTGATCCATTTGGCGCGCATATTTTTCAAGATACTTGAGAGTAGCGCCATAAGGCGGATCAGCCGTTGTCAAGAGAACACCTTGATCCTCTTCCGGTGTCAGCTCACGCCTTAATTGATAGAAGGCCAGGTAAAGTCCAACTAAAAACACAAATAGACCAGCGAGCCCCACCCACATTCTTTTATCAAGGGTCCACCTCAGCAACCTATCATAAGCATTATCAAGTTTATCAAGCCAAACGCCAACCTTGTCTCCGAACATATCATAATAAGCAAGAAAGCCTCCCGTATGGTGTTTTTCTTGGCTGTGAGAAAGCAACAAACGAGAACACATCATAGGCGTCAACGTTAACGCCACGAACCCTGAAATGATAACGGCACCGGCAAGAGTTAAAGCAAATTCCGTAAACAATTTACCTGTAATACCTCCAAATAGAGCGATAGGCGCGTAAACTGCAGCAAGGGTCAAGGTCATCGCAATCACAGCAAAGCTAATTTCTTTTGCTCCTTTGATGGCAGCAGGGATGGGTTTCATTCCGTCCTCAATATAACGATAAATATTTTCAAGAACGACAATTGCGTCATCCACGACCAAACCAATCGCCAAAACAAGAGCCAGAAGAGTTAATATATTGATTGTAAAACCAAAGACAAACATCAACGCAAAGGTTCCAATCAAGGATACGGGAATGGTCACAAGAGGGATAAGGGACGCCCGCATAGACCTTAAGAATATAAATACCACAAACACAACAAGGATCGTTGCTTCCCAAATAGTTCTATAGACGTGATTAATGGATCTTTCAATAAAGATTGTTTTGTCTGACGAAATCTCAATATGTGTTCCTGCCGGCAAACGTTCACTGACTTCTTTTATCTTGCTTTCGATACCCGCTTTAACTTCCAATGGGTTTGCAACTGATTTTTTAATAATACCAATGCTAACAGCATTTTTATCATTATAACGTGAAGAAAAACGCTTATCTTCTGAGTTGAGCTCAGCATAACCTACGTCTTTCAATCGAATGATTCGACCTTCCCTTTCAGCAAGAATCATATTATCGAATTGTGAAGGCGTAGAAAGTGGAGATACGGTTGTGACTGTAAATTCTCTTTCTTCTCCCGTGATCCGACCTGCAGGCTTTTTAATGTTTTGGCGTTTCAGTGCCGCTGCCACATCCGTTGCTGTAATTTTATAAGCGTTTAGGCGAACGGGGTCTAATACAAGATGCATTTCAATGCTACCACCACCGAAAATATCAACGCTGGCTACACCCTTAATTGTTTCTAATTCGCTTTCCAAATGGCGATGGGCATAATCGGCTAAGTCTTGGACAGTCTTTTTATCGCTAAATAAAGATAAATAAATAAGCGGCAGTGCATCCGCGTCCGCTTTTTTAATTTCAGGATCTTGCGCATCATCTGGCAACTGATTTCGAACTTTTTGAAGGCGATCTCGAACATCTGCAGCGGCCAAGTCAATATCACGGTCTACTTTAAAGAAGAGCTTAACGACGCTATTTTCAGTCTCGCTGCGCGAGGTCATGTAATCGAGACCTTCAATTGCTCCCAATGCTTCTTCAAGCGGACGTGTTAGCTGAGCCTCTATAATCTTAGGGCTGGCTCCCTCAAGAGTCGTTGTGACGCTGATAATTGGTTTATCAACTTCTGGAAACTGACGCAAAGAAAGGCGAGTATACGCAACAGCACCAACCATTATGATGATAATTGTCATAACGGATGCAAGAACTGGCCTACGAATAAGAACTTCGATCAATTTCATGAGCTGTGCCCTACTTACCTTCTTCTATTTCTGGTTGTGAATCACCATCTTCGCTATCTTCATCCTGCTTTTCTCCAGGAGGCTGGTCCTTTTTACTTTCTCCTCCTAGCATTTCACCCTCATTCTCGATTTTAACTTCGTCTCCGTCTCTAACCTTGAATTGACCCGCAGTGATCACAATATCACCTGCTTTCACTCCATGAGTAATTTCAACTTCACTGCCATCTCGCATGCCCGTACTAACGGTTGTTCTGACGCCAACGTTATCAACAATCAAATTCACGAATTCTTCGTCGCCTTCTCTTTCAATGGCTGTTTCCGGAATTAAAACCGCATTTTCAATTTTTCCAGCTAAAACTAAAACACGAGCAAATTCATTTGGGCGATAAGCTAATTCTTTATTATCCATAATGGCTCGAATCGTAATGGTTCGCGTCGCTTCATCAATTTCAGGAGCAATTGCTTTAATTGTCGCTTCTACAGGCAAAATATCAAAATCTTCGATTGTTACATCCACAACGTCACCCACATGCACAAAAGGCAAATAAGACTCTGGAACACTAAAATCGACGTAAATAGGGTCAAAATCAACGATATTGGCAAGCTCAACAGACTCAGAAACTGTTGCTCCAACACTGACGTTACTAAGACCCATTACTCCATCAAAGGGGGCCTTAACAACAGTGTTGTCCAAACGAATTTTGGCTTCCTCAAGATTAGCTTCACTGATTGACATTGAAGCGTAAGCTTTGTCTTTCTGTTGAACCGTACCAAAATTTTTCTCCAAAAGCTTAACCGCTCGACTATATTCTGTGCGATCAAGTGCAAGCCTTGCCTCTGTTTCTTTAACTTTGGCTTTATACATATCATCTTCAATTTTGTATAAAGGATCTCCGGCCTTTACCTCTTGTCCTTCTTCAAAATGAATCTTTGCAATTTTACCGCTAACTTCTGGACGCAGAGACACAGATTGAATGGCTTTTAAAGTGCCAACTGTGCTGACGCGTCTTAAAATTGTCCCATTTTTTGCCACCGCTGCTTCTACCGGAGTCGGTTCTTTAACAGGAAGCTCAGGCCCCTTATTGGTTCGTGTTAACCACAAAACAAGCCCCAGCCCAATTGCGCAGATAACGATTGCTATTATAACCTTTTGATATGTCTTCATTTTTTAAGTCTCGATCTAAAATGTGCTTAAAATTTTATAAATCATGATATATCTTATTACCTTAACAAACAATATATTAACAAGATGCTAAAATTTTTTGGATAAATAAAATGAACACAGATTTCCCCCTTCGCTTATCCGAACTTCTTATATCTCGCCTATGCCACGACCTTGTAACACCTATTGGAGCCATTAATACGGGGCTTGAACTTTTTCAAGAAACATCACCAGAACAATTAAATGAATCACAAGAAATTTTAAATCTTATATCTCATAGTGGCCAAACTGCATCAGCTCGGATAAGTTTTTTTCGGGTTGCTTTTGGATCCACAGGTGGAAGAATTTCTCTTGGAGAAGCTAGACAATTGATTGATAACTACTTTCAAAGGTCAAAATTAGAGTTTAGTTGGCAGGATCCTTTTGAGAATGAACTTTCTCTTCAGGGGTGGGGAAGAGTTCTTTTAAATGCCATCCTATGGCTTGGGGAATGTGCCCCAAGAGGCGGAAGAATATCTGTCACTGTGCCAAAGGAAAACGAGCTCTCTCTAACCTTCAAGCTCTCCGCAAGCCCAATTATCATCCATCAAGGAACCTTAGAGGCTCTTGAAGGGAAAGCTTCTCTGGAAGAAATAACACCACGAAATGTTCCTTGTTATCTTATTCACTATCTTATAAAGCAAAAAAATGGACAGCTTACATACAACCATTCTTCCACTGAGTTAAATTTGCAACTTCATCTAAATTAGCGGAAATTGGAATTTGTCAGTGTAGTTTCAATATTGAGATTCACTTCAACACACTGATATTATACATTTTTTTTAAGGCTTTTCCTAGTGATCGGAAATTTTTCGCAAAAAAAGAGTTGCAAAATGAAACATCTTGATTAAGTATATAGGAGAAAGCAGGTCTTTCAAATCTAATACTTAAATCTCCCACGTTGGAAAGATTTAATTTTTAAACATCAAAAGTGAAGATTTATTAATGAAACAAGCTGGTTATTCCAAGCGACCACAGGGTCGTTCATCAGAGCGTCATAGACAAGCTCAAAGACATTCTTACAATGAAACAAAGGAAACAAAAGTTAGAGGTAACCCTCAACAATTTGTTGAAAAGTATCTTACTCTCGCGCGAGATGCAGCTTCCTCAGGAGATCCTATATCTGCGGAAAACTACTATCAATATGCTGATCATTATTATCGCATGGCAATGGCTAATCGTCCTCCCCGCCCCCGCCATCACTTGAAAAAGCAGGACGATCAGGAAGGAAGAGAGATACCCCAGGACCTTCCAGAACCAAAAGCTGAAGAAGCTCCGGCGGTCACCCAATAGCCTCAGTGATTGTTAAAAGAATTCCTAACACCACTGCTTTGACAAGTTCATAAAAATATTTAATACTCTTCTGAGTTCAGCACGCAATAAGGGAGGCAAGCGTTGATACTCAAAAGTTTTCATTATTATTTCGTTTTCTTTTTATTCTCTTTCTTTTTTACAATCTCATTGACTCAAGCAGACACAAAGGATTCCGTCGATCTGATATTTACAATAACTCCCTTAAAAACAGCTCAGATCAAACCAAGTGGAAAATCATATTGTCAAGAGGATGAAGAAGATAAAGTTGAAGCCGGCCCAATAGTCACAGATGCAAACTCAACTTTGAAGCCTGAAGATATCGTCAAAAATGTCTTGCATTGGGTCAATTATTTCACAGAGAAATTGCTATCTCTTTACACGGCTGCAACAGGTGGAGAGATAAACATAGATATGGCCTTAAGGGTTAGAGTGAGCTTTTCAGGAAAAGATGAAAAAGGATCTTATACTTATGATGAGGAGGGGGGCCATTTAACCTTAGGCTATTTTCCAAGAAGGGTCGCTCAAGGTACGCCATCTCACACAGCACTTCATGCACCAGAGATCGCTTATCATGTGGCCCAACACGTCCTCCAAGTTGCTCGCCCCACAGGAGAAAAAAGTAGCAACGAAGAGAAAGTAATAAAGGGCTTTTTAGCCAGATATTTGAGTCTTCAACTTATGTTTTCCTTGTTTCAAACAAAAGACTTCGCTAATAGCTTCGGCTCTAATACTCCCTCAGAAGATGAATTATCCCATTTTTTGGAAGGCACTACACCTGTTGCATATTACAAAACAGGCCCATTCTATGTTCTTCTCTCAGATATATGGAAAGATCGATACAGCTTCACTTCACGCAATGTGACGATTTGGAAAAAAAGATTCAACGACATACCCCATTTAGGGAAGATACTCCTTAGTGCATTTGAAGAAGCTGAGCAGCTAAATTGGGTATCCTATATAAGCACCCTTTTTTGGCATTTTCAAAGTGATCCGACCTTAACACCAAAAACCACAGCATTACTTAATGCGTTCAGAGCGCAAAATGTCCCCTCTGCCCTTTTGAAAGAAGCAGTTCAAGATTTGGCATCTGGGCAGATTGACAAAGCCAGAAACACTGCTGTTCATAATCAAAGGCTTCTTACAGGTCCCCGGCTTGCCCAGGTTCTCTATGACAAAAAGCACTATAATCTTGCCCTTGACGTGAAAACAAGAAAAGGAGATGATGCCCTTAAAGGTACCAACAGGGCTGAAGCTCTGTATCAAAAGGGCTTCGCTCTTGAAAAAGCGGGAGATCTTGAAGGTGCTGCTAGAGCATTGACGGAAGCACTGAGTATAAAAGGCATTGATAAGATAACGACCTGTCTCTGTGAAAACCAACTGGGTTTGGTGCTATACAAACAAGAAAAACCTGCTGAGGCACTCCCTCATTTATTAAGGGCCTTTACGCATATTGACAGGCTAGAAAGAGATGGACCAAATTGCCTAAAGCATGAACTCATCTTTCAAAATATTGCCCTCGCCTATAGAGCTGACGGCAAGCATCAAATGGCTCTGGTATTTTGGCTTAAACAGGAACGGGCTTTTCCTGGCTGGCAATTTTTTGCCTCTGATAGGTATGGAACAATTGCGTATCCGGCAGAGTTCGTACTTGATACAGCTGAATATTTTCACAGAGCGGGTCAATTCGAAGATGCTATTAAGCGTTATAAAACACTGGTGAATTTAAAAAAGCTTGAAATGAGTATGCTCGATTACAACATATATCCTCTAGATGCATCTAATTTAGAACGGGCTAAAGCCAACTTAGAAAAGGCACGCAAGGGTGAACTAATTAACTAAAAGCTTTATAATTTTAATTTTTTTATCTCGTACCTTTTTTCAGGTTATACTCCTTACTATATATTAATTATGAGGGCATAGATCCTCAGTTCTTACGCTATCAAAGACGACAAAGAGAATAAAAATGAATTTAAATCAGTACACTGAACGTTCCCAAGGTTTTATCCAATCTGCCCAAACTCTTGCCCAACGCGAAGGTCACCAACGCATACTTCCCATCCATTTGCTAAAGGTTGTATTGGATGATGAAGAAGGCTTTTGTGCAAGTCTCATTAAGACAGCTGGTGGCATCCCGGAAAAAGCCCTTGAGCTGACTACAGAAGCTTTGAATAGCATTCCCATTGTGGGCGGCGAAGGATCTGGCCAAATCTACCTGTCCCAAGAGTTGAGCAAAGTGTTTGATCTTGCTGAAAAAGAAGCCAAGAAATTTGGCGATTCCTATGTTACCGTTGAAATGCTTCTCATCGCCCTTGCTATGTCTAAAGAGCTTGATGCGGGAAAAATATTGCAAGATGCCGGCGTGAATGCAGACAAGCTGAAACTTGCGATTGAGACCATGCGAAAGGGACGCAAAGCCGACACAACTTCAGCTGAATCCCAATACGATGCCCTTAAAAAGTATGCCACCGACTTGACAACCCTTGCACGCAGGAACAAACTGGATCCCGTCATTGGCCGGGATGAAGAAATCCGCCGTACCATTCAAGTCCTCTCTCGTCGCACGAAAAACAACCCTGTTCTGATTGGAGAACCAGGTGTGGGTAAAACAGCCATTGCCGAAGGCCTAGCCCACCGTATCGTAAAGGGAGATGTGCCCGAAACCTTGCGCAATATTCAACTCATGTCCCTAGATTTGGGTGCATTAATTGCTGGCGCAAAGTACCGAGGGGAATTTGAAGAACGCCTCAAAGCGGTTCTCTCCGAAATTACCCATGCAGAAGGCGAAATCGTCCTATTTATTGATGAACTTCACACCCTGGTTGGTGCTGGAAAAGCTGATGGTGCGATGGATGCCTCCAACATGCTCAAGCCAGCACTTGCTCGCGGAGAACTCCATTGTGTGGGCGCAACCACCCTTGATGAATATCGCAAACATATTGAAAAAGATGCAGCCCTCGCTCGCCGCTTCCAGCCGGTTTTTGTGGGTGAGCCGACCGTCGAAGATACCATTTCCATCCTCAGAGGACTCAAGGAAAAATACGAACTCCACCATGGAATTCGCATTACTGATGGAGCAATTGTCGCCGCGGCGACATTGTCCAACCGCTACATTTCAGATCGTTTCCTGCCTGATAAAGCTATTGACTTGATGGACGAAGCCGCGAGCCGCCTGCGCATGGAAGTGGATTCTAAGCCAGAAGAAATTGATGAACTGGACAGGCGTATTATACAGCTTAAAATTGAGCGAGAAGCTTTGAAAAAGGAAAAAGACCAAGCTTCAATTGATCGTTTGCAAAAGCTTGAAAAAGAGCTGGCTGACCTTGAATCCAAAGCAAATGCTCTCACTGCCACTTGGACGACAGAAAAGGAAAAGCTCGCAGGATCACAAAAAATTAAGGAACAACTAGACCAAGCCCGGGGTGAGCTTGAGATGGCCCAACGCCGAGGCGATCTCTCTCGCGCAGGAGAGCTCATGTATGGCGTTATTCCTGGTCTTGAGAAAAAGCTGAAAGAGGCAGAAAAGGAAGCCCCTGAGTCTATGATTCGCGAGGAAGTAACTCAAGACGATATTGCCTCCATTGTCTCTCGTTGGACAGGAATTCCCGTTGATAAGATGCTTGAAGGTGAACGAGAAAAGCTGTTGAAGATGGAAGAAAACCTAAAGAACCGCGTTGTTGGACAAGAGGAAGCTGTTGTTGCTATTAGCCAAGCCGTTCGCCGTGCACGTGCTGGACTTCAGGATACAAACCGCCCCATTGGTTCTTTTATGTTCTTAGGCCCAACGGGTGTGGGAAAGACGGAACTCACCAAAGCACTCGCTCAGTTTCTTTTTGATGATGATGCGGCCATGACCCGCATTGATATGTCTGAATTTATGGAAAAGCATTCTGTTGCGCGCCTAATTGGGGCGCCTCCTGGCTATGTTGGCTACGAGGAAGGTGGCACACTAACCGAGTCTGTTCGCCGGCGTCCCTATCAAGTCATCCTTTTTGATGAAGTTGAAAAAGCCCATCCGGATGTATTTAACGTCCTTCTGCAAGTCCTTGATGAAGGACGCCTCACTGATGGCCAAGGGCGCACCGTTGATTTCAGAAATACACTCATTATTCTGACATCGAACCTGGGAAGCCATATCCTTGCGGAACATCAAGGCGCGCCTTCTGAAACCGTCAGGAATGAAGTGATGGAAGTGGTTCGTGCTTCCTTCCGTCCTGAATTCTTAAATCGTGTGGATGAGATTCTGCTCTTCCGTAGGCTATCCCGCGAAGACATGAATGGCATTGTCAAAATCCAGCTCAAGCACCTGTTGAACCTCTTAAAAGACCGCAAGATCACGCTTGCTATAGACGATCTGGCCCTCACTTGGTTGGGTGACAAAGGCTATGACCCGACTTACGGCGCACGACCTCTCAAGCGGGTGATTCAGCGGGAACTCCAGAACCCTCTCGCCGTGATGATACTTGAAGGAAAAATCAAGGATGGAGAAAAAGTCAACGTCACAGCAGGTGAGAATGGATTAGCGATTAAAGGTGTATTATAAATTAATTTCACATGCATTTGAATAAATCACAAAATGTGCTAATGGTGCCTAAATGATGAATTATATCATGAACCTTCGGGTTTAAGGCGCAATATTCTAGAAAAAATGACAGCATGAATTATAAAAAGTACTTGCATATCTACCTTCTTTCATCTCTATTTTTTGTTCTGTTAGCCAGCATAGTATGCCTAGTCATTATTAATTACAAAGGTAACCCTGATTCTTCATCATCAAAGACTACCTCAGACAAAGTCTTATGTTCAGCGCTTCAAGAGCAGTCTCCTATACAAACATATACAAGAGAAGACTGCGAAATATTAGAAATGGTATATGGAAAAAATATGATGTCTGAAGGTGGAGAAAAAGCGATAGATTTTATGATCGGATCTCAAGACTTGGGTGGGAAAAGTGTGTTAGATTTTGGTTCTGGAATTGGAGGCGTTTCTTACTATCTGGCTTCAAAACATAAAGTGCAAATAGTAGGTGTTGATCTAAGCCCAATAGCGATTGAAATATCAAAACAAAATGCACCCAAAGAGAGCAAGAATAAAATTTTATTTCAACTCATCCACTCTAACCATCGACTCCCCTTTGACGATGAATCTTTTGATTTGATTTTAGCAAAGGGTGTTTTCATGATCATGGATCCTAAAGACAGAGAAGCTTCACTTCAAGAATTTTACCGTATTCTCAGACCGGGTGGAAGAGTGGTAATTGATGAATGGCTTGAAGATTGTAAGGATTACAAATCCATGCTAGCAAAAATTGGATTCACCAACATCACATTTACTGATCGATCGCTTAAACAGAAAAAATATTGGAAGGATATACTTAGACACTTAAAAAATTCTAAAGTGAAAAATGATATTGTTAGAAAATTTGATGAAGATCAATACCAAGATATCGTGGATGTCTATAATGACAATTTAAAAGACTTGCAGAGCTATCGTTATGGCATTTTCAAAGCAATCAAAGAGAAAAGCGAATGTCACAGCAGGTGAGAAGGGGTTAGTGATTAGGGGTCAAATTTTTCTCTTTTCCTATTAGCATGTCGACAACCATTCTTATGGTATATTCATGAATATTCATAAAAATGACTATCAGGCATAATCTACAATGTTTTAAAAATCGAGATCAAATGAGTTTTCAAACATTTATTAACGTCAGATTTACTGATCGAGCTGATAAACAAAGAACTTATTGGCGAGATATTCTCACTCACTTAGAAAAACCAGAAATAAAACGCCCATTTATTGAAAGGTTTGGTGCAATGAACTATGAACCCTATATAGATTTCTATACAGAATGTATAAATGAGTTAGATAAAAAAGGCAGTTATGGTTTATTCGAAGCAGAAAAAGATTCATAAAGAAAGAATCTCTTCGTTTTAATATTAATTGCCCCAACAGCACTTTCACTTGTCTGCGAAACACTCCTTCATAAACTCACTGGCGATCATCACTCCTTGGAGATCAATGTCATGCGCAATGCCGGGTAACAGCATCAATGTTACGTCCTTGTTGAAGATTTTTAGGTCTTTATAAGATTGCCGGGCATAAGACACAGGTGCTTTTTGATCCGCATCACCGTGCATGAGCAGAATAGGTGGATTGGAAAGATCTTTAGCTGACGGATCTTTCAGATAGGAACCTGACATAGCAACGATTGCTGCACACTTCGGGCGACGAAGCCCAATGTGCAGGGCAATCCTGGCCCCTTGGGAAAATCCTAGAAAAGCCATTTTTTCAGGCGGCAAATTGTAGAATTTCAACAAATTATTCAAATAAGCATTCAAGGATGGCGTGAGTTCATTGATTTCTTTTAAAAGCTTCTTTTTATCTTTTTGAGAAGCACTGACCCATTGTCTGCCTGATGGAATGGTTTTGCAGGCTATGGGGCCATCAAGGGCTACAAAAAGAGTATCCGGAAGAAATTCAGCCAACATGGCTCCCAAGAAAATAAAGTTCTCGTTATTGTCTCCATAACCATGAAATAGAACAACGATGGATGTAGGTTTTTGACCAGATGCAGGAGGAAGCGTAAGGGTATCGAAAGAAACCGGTTTGTCCTCAGATCTAGCCTGAATTTCTGAATAAATCAGTCCAACGACAACAAAGAGAAGAATGATCAGAAGTCTTAAGAGAGCGTATTGCATGATGTATATCCTTGGATTTCATTTTGCAGCTATTCATCATTCACACGGATCCCTACAACTTTCAATAGACAACCTTCTCTCCTTACTTTTTAATAACCTACGATATAACGCGAGGTCTTCATGAAATTTGCCGTCTTTCTTTTTGCCCTTATTCTAGGAACCTATTCTCAAGCCACACCACCCCTTCAAATCAATACCCTACTTCCTAAATTTGAAACCCTCATTAAAAAATCGATGCGTGATAAAAAGATACCCGGGATGGCCGTCGCCATTGTTAAGGATGGAAAAGTTATTTACATGAAAGGTTTCGGCGTTCGTAAGCTGGGAAGCGCCGAACCTATTAATACTCGCACCGTTTTTCAAATTGGCTCCACTTCCAAAGCCATAACCTCCGTTTTAGTGGCCATCCTCAATCGGGACAAAACCATCTCCCTTGAGCATCCCGTGGACATCATTCCGAGCGCAACCTTAACCCATCTCTTAACCCATACAACGGGCATCGCGTCTAAAGGGTTCAATGCACTGATTGAAAACGGCACCCACCCGACTGAAATCTATAAAAGAATCAAAGAAACAATCCCTGAAAGCAAACCAGGTGAAACATTTTCTTACCACAATGTTATCTATAGTTTAATCGGCAGCATTATTGAGTGTAAAACAGGCATTTCTTTTGAGAACGTTCTTCAAACACGGCTTTTGAAACCTCTAGGCATGACTGAAACATCGTCAACCTGGAATGCCTTTGCCACAAGAGCCAATCGGGCCTCTGTCCATATCTTTAAATTGCTTAAAGAAAAAAAAGGAAGACATAATAACAAACAAATTCTGAATGCATCTTTTCGGAAAGACTATAACAACTTCCCAGCAGCGGCTGGTTGCAGCAGCAGCATTCGTGATATGGCCCATTTCTTGGCGGCTGTATTGGGCGCCAATCCTGATATCATTTCTCAGCAAGATTTAGCAGATTTTATCAAACCTCTTGTTCATACCCCTGACCAATGGTTACGTTCTCAAAAACATCGAGATCGTATTACAGAAACCCATTACGGGCTTGGATGGCGGACAATGACTTTTGGGGGACGCCATTTGGTGTTTCATGGGGGCTGGATTCGTGGCATCAGCTCGATCGTATCCTTCATCCCCGAAGAGCGTTTAGGCATCGTGATTCTACAGAATGCGGAAGAAGGATTACCGTTTCGATTAAGTATGCAGTTCTATGATTGGGCCCTCGGCCTTCCACCTAAAGAGTGGATTGAGTAGACTTTTAAACCATCATATTTCGAGTCGCAGAAGGCAAGCGCACCACAATACCATCCAACTCTGGGCGCATAATGATTTGACACCCCAGACGGGACGTTTGGGTCAGACCAAAGGCTAAATCCAGCATATCTTCTTCATCTTCTGTGGCCGTGTGCAATAATTCGTACCATTCAGGATCAACGACAACATGACAGGTCGAACACGCAAGGGATCCTTCACAAGCCCCTTCCAAGAAAAGCTTGTCACTATTTTGGTGGGCAATTTCAAGAATCGAGAGTCCGTTGGGTGCCTCAACTTCAACCCGATCTCCGTCGGCTTTAATAAACGTCATCTTTGGCATCTATGTACTCCTTTTTCATACTCAAAACCTTATATAACCCAGATCAAAAGAATGTCAAACAGGATTCTTGAGAATCCTCTCTAGTGATCGTATAAACGGAAAGAGGCAAATAGTTATGTTTATGGATCAACACTGTTAGAAAGTTATTAATATCTGGGTTTCACAAAAGGGCAATCATATTTCTTGTGAACAACTCATGGATAAGATACCATTAATCACCAATAACAAAAAGTGAAATAAGGGAGACTCTCATGAAAAACTACATTACATTTATGTGTCTTATTACAACTTATATATTCATGTTCAGCAACGGTGAAGCAAAAAAACATTGCAAAATTTCAGACAACGAAATCGTCATAACAGATGGTGATTGTAAAGAAGGTAGTACGGAAATAAAAGCAACAGACCTCACTTCTACAAAAGGCGATTGGGTATGCACGCCGAAAGCCAACTAACCATAATCAATAACAGTATAAACAGGAGGATTTTATGAAATACTTTACACTTGCGATCTTAGCAGCAACCGCATACGCAGGTATGAACCAAGCAAGTTTGGCTAAAAAACCACACCCTAATCTTTGTGTTGATCACAATAGCAAGAAAGTAACCCAGGCTACTGGAAATTGTCCTGAAGGCACACAAGCAATGAGTTTGAGTGATTTTGAAGCGGCAAACCTAAAAGATTACAACACAGCAGAGTGCACTAGTTGTCATGTAGCTGATGAGGCACATAGATCGGACTATAAGCGTTTACAACCCGGGGTCTCTGCAGAATAACGCTGTTGCTTAAAAGATGACAAAAAATTCGTGTCATCAACTATGTTATCAAAATTGAAAGATTTTTGTCTTTTCGACTATTTTCCTATTTCCACTCTCCCACATTGTCATCCCCGTAAAAACGGGGATCCATGTTTCACGTTTTTCGTCAATATCTCCTACCAGAGGTGGAGGTATGTAACGCTTCGCTTGGACCACTCAAAGTGGTTTTTTAA
>CAYRHD010000021.1:2170-27236 GCA_964424065.1 uncultured Alphaproteobacteria bacterium | reverse complement strand
GATCAACTTCCGTGATGGCTTCAATTTCATCCCCAAACATGGATATTTTCCAAGCGCGATCTTCGTAGTGGGAGGGAAATATTTCAATGATATCTCCTTTCGCGCGGAAGGACCCGCGATAAAAGTCGATATCATTGCGTTTATATTGCAGAGCCACTAGTTGGCGCAAAAGTTCATTGCGTTCAATGTGATCCCCGCATTTGATGGGGATAACCATTTGGCTATATGTTTCAACGGATCCAATACCATAAATACAAGAAACACTGGCAACGATAATAACATCGCGACGTTCTAAAAGGGCGCGGGTGGCAGCGTGGCGCATTCTATCAATCTGTTCATTGATGGTGGCTTCTTTTTCGATATAGGTATCCGTGCGGGGGACATAAGCTTCAGGTTGGTAATAGTCGTAGTAGGAAACAAAATACTCAACGGCATTGTGGGGGAAAAAGGCTTTCATTTCCTCATACAGTTGAGCTGCCAAGGTTTTGTTCGGTGCCATAATGAGAGCAGGTCGCCCTTCAGCGGCTATGATTTGAGCCATGGTAAAAGTTTTCCCTGATCCTGTGACTCCCAAGAGAACCTGATCTTTTTCACCCGTCATTAGTCCTTCTAAAAGAGATTTGATGGCGTGCGGTTGATCTCCCGCAGGGGAAAAGTCAGAGCAAAGATTGAAAAGTGGTAGGGTCATCATTACATAAATAACAAAAATTCCGGGAAGCTTCAATGCTCTTAATGTATATTTTATTTACTTGACAGTCGAATGCTTGCTTCGTTAGTATTTGTGAGAAATGATGAATGAACAAGAAACACTTCATATATTTAAACTTTTACATTCTTGAGAAGAAAGTATTTAACATATGGAAAAGTATGTTATCATCAGATTTTTTAATAGCTCAGATTTTTTACAACTTCTTATAAGTCATACGAAATTATCTTACATTAATTTATGGAAAAATATATTTGTTTTATTTTTTTTCATAGTTATTCCTTCAGTTTTACTAAGCACATTTGGTGTACCACTTTTAGATATTTTTAAATTTATGCTCTATGTCTCAATATATCAGGTGGTTAATGGTGTGTTAGTATTAAGGATATTTAATCAAGATATAAAAGGCAATATGTGGATCCCATTAGTATTACTATGTGGAATGGGATATAACATGATATCTTTATTCTCTGTTAGTATATTTAATCTGCAAGAATATGTAATACTTAATCCACTTTTTCTTTTTCTGATAAGTATTATAAAGGAAAAAATATCGGGAAAAAAGAATTTCGAATTATTCAATGATATTCAAGAAAAATCAATTTTTCAAGAAATGTTAATAATATTGATGATGCTTGTTCCATTAATATATGGAATGACTCAAAACTATTTTCAGCCTTTTGAAGATCATTTCTTATTTCAAGGTGCTATAACTTCAGCTGTTGCATACAATGCTTACCCATATACTTTTCTACAATTTCCTGAAATTTCATTGTTCTATAATTATGGTTATCACCTTGAGGTTGCCGCTTGTCATTTTGTAACCGGCATTGATATCGTAAGATTAGTGGGACGTATATACCCGCTCTATGTCTATTATCTTTTGATAGCGACTGTATTTTCATTCTGTAGGGAACATATAGAGGGAAAAATAATTAGCGGGATCCTTTTGTTGATCAGTGTTTTCTGTACGAGCGTACTTTTTTCTAAGTGGCACATAATGGGTATAACCAGTTCGATGACATTAACAACGTCTCCAGCGTTTGGTATGCTTTGTTTTTTTCTATCAATAAGTATCATAAATGAAGTGTATTTGAAAAAGAGACCAAGCCCTTCAAACTTTATTTTTCTTTTTTTCCTTTTTTTTATCGGGTCTATTATTCGCTCTGCCTACCCTTTGATTTTAGGAGGAGGCTTATTTATTTTTAGCATATTAGATATTATAAAACATAGAAATAAAGATGTATTAATAAAAACAATAAAAATAGGAGCATTGCTTGGGTTTGCTTTCCTTGTCACTCTTGCCATTGTTTATGGCTATTTCTCATCGCACTCAAGTGCATCGTTTTTAAAAATTGTGCCACAAAACACAAAATTTCTTGGTTCAAACCAAGTGAAAGAATTTATTTCAAATTTGTTACCAGTCTTTTCAGAAAACCATCCATTTTTTCCATTTTCTCTTACAGCGCTCTTTCATTTGTTAATAGCTCCCAGTTATCTTCTCGTCGGTTTTATTTATCAAATCTATAAGTGGTTCAAAAACAGTATAAGCTTTATTGAGCTGATCCTGTTGTTATGTGCCATAACAGGTATTATTTTTTGGAATTTTACAGAAGCACCCGGAGCAAGTCATTATACGTTTTATCACTATGTGTTTATTATATTTGGTATATTTGGAGCCAGCGGAACATATCATATTTTAAAAGATTCATTAGTTAAAAAAGACAAAAAGATATTTATTTTGCTCATCTTAGCAGTTTCTCTATTAGGCTACCGCTTTATTGATTTTTATCAAAACTATTCCAGGGTAAAATATTTATATAAAAATAATCATAAAATGTCATATGAGTATTTTGATAGCTTTTTTTCTCCTGTAATTGAATGCTTTAATTTAATTTCTATGAACGTCGAGAAAATGGATAATCAAGCTGTGATATTTCTTAGTTCACAGCCTAGAAACAGAGTTGAACCATACATTTTGAACATCAAGCTGCCACATCAAAAATTATATTTTGAATCTGTCTTAAAATATTTATTACAACATTTTTTGATTAGGACAGACAGAGGAACAAAAAATCGTATTAAGGACATTATTGCTAATATTAAAAGTGTAAGAGAAACCAATGAACTTTCTGAAGAAACTTTGACAAATTTTAAGAATCTTTTTCCAGACAATGATTTATTGTTTGTTATAGATAAGGAAATCTCTATTCACAACCATATTTTAAGGGAAGTAGGAAGCACTGAAAAAGTAAAGCTAATGAAATACTCTCCCAACAAATTTTAATCTATCCACTTAATTTCCTGACCAGGGCCAAGAGCCGTAAACGTTGGCTTTTTCGAGAGTAAATTTGACAGTGCACGCATGACATCATCCCGTGAAACCGCATCAATTTTTTGGATAATTTCTTCAGGGGTAATGGGTCGTTTGTAAATCATCATCTGTTGAGCCAGTTGCTCGCAACGGGATGATGTACTTTCGAGAGACATCAATGTCCCGGCTTTGAGCTGAGCTTTGCTGCGCTCAATTTCATTCTCTTTGAGTGAGTCAGAAAAATTGGACAGAATCTCTTGAACTGTCGGTAATAACTCTGCAACTTGATGCTCACCCGTTCCGGCGTAAATGCCAAATAAGCCAGAGTCTCTGAAAAGTGAGTTGAAAGAGTAAATTGAATAGACTAGACCCCGCTTTTCGCGAACTTCTTGAAAGAGACGGGAGGACATGCCGCCGCCTAATAGGCTTGAAAACACGGAAAGAGGAAAATGATCAGGATGACCATAGGGACAAGATTCAAACCCAATGAGTAGATGAACCTGTTCGAGTTTCCTCTGTTCAAAGGTTTGACCACCATGATAGGTTGCTTTTTCAAACGGTTCAGGAATATGGGTTGAAAGCTTAGTAAAATGCTTTTGGCAAAGATCCACGACTTGGTCATGATCCACACCACCAGTGGCTGCAAAAATCATACGTGAAGCAGCGTACTCCTTTTGGATATATGCTTTTAGATCGTCGCGCGTAATTTTTTTAACAATCTCTGGTGGGCCTAATATTGGTCTTCCAACAGGTTGATTGGGAAATGCAGTTCGTTGAAAATAATCGAAAATAATATCATCCGGTGTATCAAATGCCTGGCCAATTTCTTGTAGGATAACGTCTCGTTCTCGATTTACTTCTTCAGGCTCGAAAGTAGAGTTTTGGATAATATCCGCAATAATTTCAAGGGCCAGAGGCACATCAGCCGCTAATACCCGAGCATGATAGGCTGTGTTCTCACGGGATGTATAGGCGTTGAGGTGCCCCCCAACGGATTCGATTTCTTCAACAATTTGTTGTGCTGAACGCGTGGTTGTTCCTTTAAAAGCCATATGCTCTAAAAAGTGGGAAATACCGTTGATCTCGGATGCTTCTGAGCGAGCGCCAACCTCGACCCATAACCCCAATGCGGCGGAATGGATACCGGGAAGATTATCAGTGATGACCCTAAGGCCATTATCTAGCGTTGAAATGCGAACAGTCACGGTTTGTCCTTTAGTCGATTAAGTCTATTCTTCCAAAGAAGCATGATTCCAATAAGAAATGCAAGTAAATACCACGTGATGGCATATTCAAGATGATTATTTGGAGGGCGTGGAATCGCATCCGTTGGAAAAATTCCAGGGTCAAAAGAGTCTTTCGCAACTATGTAATAAGGAAGAAGAGGAACTTTGAGATTTTCTCCGAGACTTTTTAAATCAATCCAGAAATAGGTTGGAGGTTGATTACGGGGTTGAAAGAAGTTGGGTTGAGAAGGATATCGTCCTATACCTTCAATCTTAAGTGATCCATTAGGAACATTCGTTTGTTCTTTTGTGGACCATCCTCTTTGGACGAGAAGATATTGTCCTTGTTTAGTTTGAAAAACATCCAAAACATAAACACCATTTTTCCCCTGATGGGTTTTGGATTGCAGGTAAATAGTTTTATTGGGAATAAATTGTCCGTGTGCCGTAAGTGGAGTAAAGGGCTCTAATGATTTAAGATTATCCACATTTTGAGGAGGTTTGTATTGATTGAGATGGAGGGTATTGAGGAGGGCTTCTTTCTCAGTCTTTCGGTGGAGTTGCCATGTTCCTAACCCAACAAGAACAATGATGAAGAAGAAAGAGAAAAGGTTAAAGGAACGAGACACCTATAAACCCGATCCCCACCAATAAATACTGACAAACAGAAACAGCCAGACAACATCGACAAAATGCCAATACCAGGCGGCGGCTTCAAAGCCGATATGACGCTCAGCTGTGAATTGTCCTAGATAGGCTCGTACCCAACACACCATCAAAAAGATCGTTCCCACAATGACATGGGCGCCATGAAAACCCGTTGCCATATAAAAGGTGGAAGAATAAATCCCCTCTTTAAAGCCAAATGTGGCATGGGCATATTCATAAGCTTGAAGAGAGGTGAAAAGAAGGCCCAAGAAAACAGTTGCTGAAATCCCTTTGAGGACAGCCTCCATATGATTGCGAAGCATTGTGTGATGAGCCCACGTGATGGCCGTTGCTGAGAGCAGAAGGATCAGGGTGTTAAAGTAGGGATAATCAAAAGGGTTTAAGGGTTCAATTCCTTTGGGCGGCCAGACGCTTCCCATTGATTCTGTTGGAAAAAGGCTTGCATTAAAAAAGGCCCAGAAAAAAGCCACAAAAAACATGATCTCAGACGTAATAAAAAGAGCCATTCCCGTTTTAAGGCCGAATTGAACAGGTGTTGTGTAAACTTCTTTATCTTGCGATTCTTTGATAACATCTCGCCACCACCCAGCCATTGTCGCAATAACGATCAACAGTCCCATGATCATAACGTACAGGCCATAGTTATGCATAAAAAGAACAAGCCCAATCATTGAAACAAGCGCCCCAATAGATCCAACAAAGGGCCAGGGACTTGGTGTTACAATATGATAGGGATGGTTTTTCTTATCACTGCTCATAGTTTACCTTTTTCTTTTGATTTTCAGGTTTTGTCCAAAATGTGTGAATACTTGGAAGTCCCATTGGACCCAGTGGAGGATGCTCTATGAATGTCCGGTAAGCTATATAATCCTTTGTGCGGTGGCCAATAGGAATGACATAATGACCCCATAGAAGCGTGCGGTCCAGAGCACGAATTGTGGCAACAAGGTCTTCACGATCATGAACGCTTGTTACTTGGTTGCATAAAGCATCAATGGCAGGTGATTTAATACCTGGGTAGTTTCGTGTTCCCGGTTCATCAGCCGCTTTGGAAGACCAATAAAAGGATTGCTCATTGCCTGGAGAAAGAGAATGGCCCCAGGTATGAAGAATCATGTCAAAATCCATATTGATGGTGCGATTTTCATATTGGGCCGTATCAACAGTACGAACATTGGCTTGAATACCAAGCTGTCTGAGGTCACGTGCAAAAGCAAGAGCCAGTTTTTCAAGTTCAGGTACTTTGAGCAGAATTTCAAATGTAAAAGATTGCCCAGTTTTTCCGTTGACGAGCGTTCCATTTTTCAATTCCCAACCCGCTTCTTTCAAAAGGTTTTTGGCGATACGAAGGTTTTCCCTTTTATTTGCTCCGAAAGTGGGAAGAGTATAGGCTTCTTCGAAGATCTCCTTAGACAATTGATTTCGGAAAGGTTCCAGAAGAGCGAGTTCTTTTCCTTCGGGAAGGTTTTTGGCGGCAAGTTCTGTGTTATCAAAGAAACTTGTTGTGCGTGTGAGTTCCCCAAAGAACATGTTTTTATTGACCCAATCAAAATCAAAAATATAAGCAAGGGCCCGACGAACGCGAGGATCTTGGAACAGTTCACGACGTGTATTAAAGGCAAACGCTTGCATGCCGACTTGATGTTGATGAGGAATGGCAAGCTTTTTGACTTCTCCATTTTGGATGGCAGGGAAATCATAGCCGCGGAACCATTTTCCGGCATCAGCTTCTTCGCGAGTATAGGCTTCTCCTGCTTTAAAGGCTTCAAAGGCAACCGCTGTATTTTTATAATAATCAAAGCGCACGGTATCAAAGTTGTAATACCCTTTGTTGACGGGCAAATCCTGACTCCAATGGTTTGGGTCTCTCTGATAAATGACAGCTCTTCCTGGTTCAATCTTCACCACTTTATAAGGACCGCTGGAAAGAAGGGGGGTCATGCCCGTTTTCTCAAAGTCTTTGCCCTTAAAAAAATGTTCAGGGATAACTGCCATAACGCCTATGATCATGGGCATTTCACGGTCATACTTCCCATCGATCTTTTTAAACGTGAATTTTATTTTTCGGTCACCAAGAATGTCCACATTCTCCACTTTTTTATAATACATTTGTTGTGCCGGTGTTCCGGTCTCTAAAAATGTTTTATGTGAAAAAGCGACATCTTTCGCTGTGATAGGCGTTCCATCTTGCCATTTGGCTTTTGGGTTAATGTTAAAAATAACCCAAGATCGATCAGGGGCAACCTCAAGACTTTCAGCAATCAGCCCATAAAGACTAAAGGGTTCTTCGGGGGATCTTTTAAGAAGACTTTCAAACATAACGTCTCTGATGCCAGCTGGCGGTGTTCCTTTAAGGATGAAGGGATTCATCGTATCAAACCCTCCAACCACAGCGATCTTTAAATCACCACCTTTGGGCGCCTCGGGATTAACCCCATCAAAATGGGTAAAGCCTTCTTTGTACTTTGGCTCTCCATGAAGAGCGATGGCATGTTGAGTAGCGCCATAAGAAAGACTTGCATAGAGCATCATAAATAGTGTGGAACAAACAAAAGTCATCTTATTCATAACAATTCCTTAATTAATGTGTTGCGAGGAGAACCTTGAACGTTTGAACAGAAAATTGCAACTTAAAAGAAAATAACACCTAGCTCTTCTTTTGCGGTTTAAGAGAAAGTTGCGAAATCTCTTTCAAGGAAGCGTCCGTTCGCTTTTTCTTTTCCTTTGGGTTTTTTGCAAGGAATTTCTCAACAAGCCCAATGGCTTCATCCAACGCCTGTGCACGAAGGTGAGCAATTGTTTCTTCTTTCTCAACGGCCATTCGTTCAAGAAGCGTTTTTTCCTTGCTGGCCATAAAGCGTTCAAATTCAACTTGACTGGCTTTCTTGAATTCTGTGGCTTCAGCCTCTGCAAAGGCAATGATTTTTTTGGATTGCTCTACCGCGTCCTTATG
Organism: uncultured Alphaproteobacteria bacterium; assembly: GCA_964424065.1. Lineage (GTDB taxonomy): Bacteria > Pseudomonadota > Alphaproteobacteria > UBA9655 > UBA9655 > UBA9655. Next base: position 19,368 of record CAYRHD010000021.1, on the reverse strand, counting down.
CTTCATTTTATAAGATGCTAAAAGGTTTTCGGCCTCAGCTTGGAGACGCTGGGCTTCTTCCAATTGATGAGCCACCTTGTCTCGGTGATCATCTAGGGCGTGAATCATAAAGCCATAGGCCTTTTTCCCAAAAATTCCCAGGAAGCAAAGAAAAGCGATGAAAACCCAAAACTCTGGCGTCGTAAACATCAGACTTTTTTCCTTTTTGCTGTTGCATTTTTCTCAGCAAATTTTTCGCCCGTCAACTTTTCCAACAGCATATCCGCGATATCTTTTGAAAGTGAGGTGATATCTTTGCCGACATTAACCCGATTTCGATAGAGTTCTTGCTCGCTGAGACGGAGGCGATCATTAAGTTTTTCCAAAAATTGGCGCTTTTGAGTTTCAATATCGCTTTGGATAGCTTGAACTGAGGACTTGGATTTGGCTTGGGCGGTTTCCCGTGCTTCTTGCAGAATTTTCTCGTATTCAGCTAATAGATCTTCTGCTCGCTCGCGGGAAGTGCTGGCTTTATTGAGGTAATCCGTAATGGTTTTATCTCGCTTTTCGAGGGTTCGCGAAATGCGCGGAAGAGCCCAATAACTGAGGATAAGATAAAGGGCTAAAAAGCAAAGTCCCAACCAAAATAGTTGTGAAACGTAGGTGGATGGATCCAACTGTGGCATGCTTCTTAGCCCTTGTATCTATTAGACAAACAAGATCAAAAAGGCGATCAGTAGGGCGAAAAGAGCCACCGCTTCCGTCAACGCAAATCCTAAAATACCGATCGGGAAGACTTGTTCCCGTGAAGAAGGATTGCGTGAAACAGAACTGATGAGGGATGAAAAGATCAATCCAATACCGAGGCCTACACCTGCCAGGGCAACCATGGCAAGGCCTGCACCAATCATTCTTGCGGATTCAACTTCCATATTTATTCTCCTTTTCTAATGTAAGTGAATGGCATCATGTAAGTATATACACGTTAAAATCGTAAAAACATAGGCTTGTAAAACAGCCACCAAAATTTCAAAGGCTGTTAAGACGGCAATAACCGCAAGCGGTGCAACACCGAAGAGTCCCAACAAAACTGTAAAACCAGCAAAGACTTTCAGCATCGTATGTCCCGCCATCATGTTAGCAAACAGACGGATGGAAAGGCTGATAGGCCTTGAAAGATAAGACAAAATTTCAATGGGAACAATCAAAGGCAACATATAAACGGGAGCACCTTGGGGCACGAAAAGAGTAAAGTAGTGAAGCCCATGGCGGATAAAGCCAATCAGTGTTGCAACCGTAAAAGCAATCATGGCCAATCCAAAAGTGACAATGATATGACTGGTGAAGGTAAAGTTATAGGGAATCATACCAATCAAATTGCCCATGAGAATAAACATGAACAGACTGAAAATAAAAGGAAAATACTTTTGTCCACGTAGCCCAACGGTTTCATCGAGTAAATTTGCCACGAATCCATAGGTCATTTCCGTCATCGCTTGCCAGCGACCAGGGATCAGTTGGGAGCGAATCATACCGCCTGAAAGAAAGATGGTGGTCAGTAACACCGCCAAAGCCATGTAAAGGGAGGCATTGGTGAAAGAAACGTCCAAACCATTGATATGCAAAGGTATCAGCGTATGAATTTCAAACTGATGGAGTGGGTCCATGTCCGTGGTCCTTTTTCTTATCCTTTGGCTTTTGGGGCGTTACGGCTCTATAGACGTTCATCATACCAGCTACCGAGCCCAGGATAAAGAAGGTAATCAGTCCCCACGGAGAAATTTTGAAAAGCCAATCAATCAGAAGACCAAGCCCTGAGCCAATGAGAACACCTGCGATCAGCTCAACACCGACATTAAAGAATTTTCCCGATTGGGTCTTCGCAGATGATTTTTTGGTGTGGTGAAAGTGTAACCGCGTTTGAGCGGATTCGATTTTTTGCTTTAAATGGTCAAGCTGTGGATCAGATTTCATAACTTAAAGGTAAGTTGATATAATAACTTTTGTCAAGAATGGGCATTTACTATACTATATTTTTCTTGAAGAAAATGTTATCTTTAATTTAGTGTGAAAATGCATTTTAGACATTTATCATTGGAAATTTTAGCTAATGAAAACTTGCAATTAAGAAAACAATAATTATATTAATTATATTAATTTAGTGATTTTTGGAGATTATTTTTATGAAATCATCAACTTATCGTAATTTAACGGTTGCTTTTCTGTTGTCAGCTGCGGTTTTGAATGTCACGCCTTCATATGCCTTGAGTTCAGATGAAGAAACTACTCGTACAAGCGTATCTCTTCCCGCATGGGTTGAACCTTCAGATGAAGGCAAACGTCGGTTTACCGTATCACGAAATAAAGTGAAAACAGTAGCAACAGCAACAGATCCACTAAAGGAACGCTTTAAAAGTGCAATGAAAGGGGCATCCCTTTTTAACTTTGACGTTCCTTATGGAGTTGATTCGGGAGCTTTTGCCCTTCATCTAAGCCGAGCCACCATTATTGCAGATGTTATTTCTCTTGCGAATAGTGAGGAAGTAAGAAAACTGTTTGCTACGGAGTTTGCGAGTGCTCAAGGTCGTTTTGTCAATCATGACGGTTCTATTCCGTCACCAGACGAGTTTAGAGAATTTATTTCCAGCAAGTATATTAACAAGCATGGGGTATTATTAGACACACCATTCCTCTTAAGTGTCGCGCGTAAGTATGGATTCTCTCTTTTCATCTTTGAAGCAGAGAATGATTCCAAAAGTTTGTCTCTTTCTCATGCTCATTTTGATCCAAAGGCAAAATCAGAAAAATTTGTATTATTAAAGGGCTCACACTTTTCAAATCTATTAACGTCGGATGCAACGCCGCGAGAAGTTTTCGCAGCAAGATTGCTTGAAGTTGGAAGTAAGGAAAATGTTCCGTTACCAGCTGTTCAAAGCCTTAAGGCTCCTATTTTGCACCCTGTAAAAACTGGAAATTCTCACTCGCCTTTAAGCAAGAAACAGAAAAAGAAGTTGCGAGAAGCGTTTAGAAATATTCTAATTCAATCTATTGAAACACAAGAGCCAAGAACCTGTCTGAGAGTAAAAGAAGATTTCGATAGACAACATCTCTCTTTGCTTGCTGCACTTCGGAAACGTGAGGCTGCTAAAAGTAATGAAGAAGGAGGAGATGGAGCTCCCGCAGCTGGATTTGGTACGATGGTCATTAGGGGTGATAGCACTGACTCAGAATCCTCAGATGGATCTGCCTCTTTGGTAATTAAGAAGGAAGAAGATGGAGGCCCTTCTTCCAGTGGATTTGATACGATGGTTATTAAGGACGATGCAGGTCCTTCTTCGAGTGATTCGGGTGTTAAGGATAATAATGATGACAATGAAACTTCTGAAGAAAAAGCGAGAATAATGTACGATGTGCTATCTAAAACATTGAGCGCTCGACTTGAGATGTCTATCGAAAATTTGCAAAAAATGCTGCCACAGCAGCTTGTATTTACAACAAGTGTGAACGGTGAATCAAGATTGAGAGACGTTTTTGCTCAGCTGGTCAAAGATAACGTGCTTCAAGGGTTGAAGGTGAAAGTTGCACAAATAATCGAAGCTGCAACAAAAATATATGTTCCTGTGGATCAAGCTACTGCTTGGCTTGAAGAATCAAAGTTTGAAACACTAGATGGTGAAACTCAAGAATCTATTTTACAAACTTTGGAAGAAGGCGGAGATCCCAAGGTCCTTGAGAAACTTCTTAACGACGTAAGAGATTTGCTCTTCGTACTGAGAAGTGCGTACTACGAAGATGCAAATAATTCTGTTGCTATGAAAGCAGAAGGTTTAAAAGCTGCTCCCGTAAAGAGGGGAAAAAGGCATCAACGTCGTAAGCTTATGAAAGAAAATGGAAGAATGAGATCCGAGCTTTTTAGACCTCTCGACCAAGAAGAACCCATTGCTGCTCAGGTAGTTCCAACACACTCCACACAAATTGCTGACGATTTTGACGCTCTCAGAGAACAACTTTCTAAGGAAAGAAAAGAACGTGAAGCAAGGAGAGAAGAACGAAAGAAAATGCCTAAAGAGAATAGATCACGTCTTGTTCGTCAAGAAAGCATTGCTGCATTTGGGACAGCTTCCAAACCAGATACATTGCAAGGGGCGGATGTTATTCCTGAAGGACATGCACGTTTTGTACCTCAAGCTTATACATCTGAAGGCTTTGAGGTCGTTCAGTTTAAAGATGGTTATCAGTTGAAATCTCCATCCACAGGTGCGGCCCGCTTCTGGTTCCATAAAGATTCTTTGGGTGATGTTAAGGATAAAGGATATCTTGTTCAGCCTTGGTCTCTTAAGAAGGGCGAAAGATTTACAATGACTGTAGATGTTTCCGACTTGGAAAAAGGTTTGGAATTGGCTCTTGTTCACAAGGCGTATAGACAATTAGCGATGACTTCTATCCTAACAAATGGAAGTTATACATTAACCTATGTAGCCACAGAAGATATGGAAGTCACACCGGATATCGTCTGTAAAACGAATGCTCCAGCATTTAAGGTAACGAACATTAAAGTTGATATTGAAGATGCTCCTGTCGATCAAAAATCCCCTTACTTTGCTGATGGACTGACTGCGACAGAAGTCGACGGTGATGTATCTGTTCAAGCACCTGCAGGCACATCTCGCCTTTGGCTGTTTGATAAAGGCGTACCTGCACTCACAGGCAGGGGGCACCTCATTCAACCGGTCGATCTCAAAGAAGGTGAGACTTTGAGAGTTACTCTCAGAATAGAAAATCTCAAGGGATATATGGATTTTGCTTTGGTCTCAGATGCTTACAAACAACTAGGAGTACAAGTTATTCGACAGGATGGAACGTATACTCTGACCTATACCGCTCCTCAAGGTGGTGTTAAAGTAACACCTGATTTGGTTATTAAAAATAATCCTGGAACGTTCATTGTAAAGGATGTGAAGTTTCAGGTTGAGGATAAACCATCTAAGTAAAGAGTAAAACTTTTTATCTAATAAGTTGGGTCACAGCAAGTTTTGTTGTGACCTTTCTTAGATCTTCAGAGTTTTTCATTGACTTTCTTGAATTTACAACAACATAATGAACCGATCAAATTAAGAATCATTCTTGATTATACTACGGTTTACAAATGAACAGCATAAGAAATCCTTTAATCCAAGGGGCATTATATCGATTATTTATGATCATGACGGTCTTGGTTGTTCTGTGGATGGGTGTTTATTGGGCGATTACGTGAAAATGAACCATAAGTTTCCTCCTTTTTGGAATCCCTTTCGGAATCGTCATTTAACGATTCAATACATTGATCAAGGGCCCGTAGAGATTGAAGTCCATAATCTTATGATTTCATATGTGAACAATAAGGTCATATCCGATCTTTCCTGTCAATTAAAAGCCCCTTCACTTTGGGCGATTGCAGGTCCTAATGGAGCGGGGAAAAGCACCTTGTTAAAAGCCCTTTTGGGACTTCAAAAACCCAGTAGAGGGAAAATCGTTTTCCAAGGATTTTGCCCCTGTGATGTGGCTTACCTTGCTCAACAAAACCAGTTGGATCGACGATTTCCTTTAACAGTCGGGGACACGATTGCCATGGGGCTTTTTCGTGAGGTGGGTATTTTTAAGCGGTATTCACAAGAACAAAGGGGTAAAATGCAACAAGCCCTCGAGCAAGTTGGGTTATCTTCTTTTGCCAAGACGCCACTTCAGGCCTTGTCAGGGGGGCAGTTTCAGAGAGTCCTTTTTGCACGCCTTATCTTGCAGGATGCGCCCGTTATCATTTTAGATGAACCGTTTACAGGCGTTGATAATAAAACAATTAATGATCTGATGAAGTTGATCAAACAATGGGTTAAAGAAGGTCGCTTGGTCATCGCAGTCCTTCATGATTTAGACTTAGTTCAAGATCATTTCCCTGATACACTCCTTCTCGCCCGGCAGTTTTATAAATGTGGGCCGACAAAAAATGTGTTAACAAAAGAAAATATGCGGATTGCTCTCGCAGCCTCCAGAGAATGGGAAGAACGTGTAGGACAGGCATGATCGATTTCTTTATAGCCCCTTTTAGTGACTACTGTTTTTTGAGACGGGCTCTTATGGCCTGCATCGCCCTTGCTTTTGGATGTGGTCCTGTTGGTGTGCTCCTTGTTCTGAGACGGATGAGCTTGATGGGAGATGCTCTTGCCCATGCCATACTTCCGGGTGCAGCGATTGGCTTCTTGATAGGCGGCTTATCACTTCCAGCCATGGGATTAGGTGGGTTTTTGGTTGGTTTCCTTGTTTCTTTACTCGCTGGTGCGATATCACGGCTGACCATTCTAAACGAGGATGCTAGCTTCGCAGGTTTTTATCTAATATCCCTAGCTGTTGGGGTGCTTATTGTCTCATTAGAGGGCAGTAAAGTTGACTTGATGCACATGCTTTTTGGAACGGTTCTTGCCGTTGATAATATATCCTTGCTGATGGTAATGGGGATTACGACGTTTACGCTTTTTGTTCTTGCGATCATTTATCGTCCCTTATTAATCGAATGCTTTGATCCAGGATTTCTAAGGGTTATTGGCGGGTGGGGCAGTTTTTACCATTTTATTTTTCTCATTCTTGTCGCTCTAAATCTCGTTGCGGCGTTCCAAGCTTTAGGAACATTAATGGCCTTAGGGATCATGATGCTTCCTGCGGTGTCTGCACGTCTGTGGGCTCGTCATGTTTGGTCGCTTTTCCTTCTCTCGATTTGTTTCGCCATCCTTTCAGGTTATTTAGGTCTTCTCTTATCCTATCACTATGATTGGCCTTCAGGGCCTTCGATCATTTTGATTGCAGGACTAATCTATGGGTTGTCGCTTATTTTAGCGCCCTTTGGAACAGTAAAACAACAACAAGGGATGGCCTAATGCGATTCATAACTTTCTTATGTATGGTGATATTTTCGTCTTCAGTGCTTGCCAAGCCTCTGGTCGTTGCAAGCTTTAGCATTTTGGGAGATATGGTTCATCAAGTCGGACAGGATAAAATTGAGGTAAAATCTCTTGTGGGGGCGAATCAAGATACTCATGTGTTTGAGCCTCGTCCACAAAATGCAAAAGATCTTGTGAACGCAGATTTGGTTGTGGTAAATGGGCTCGGGTTTGAAGGATGGTTTGATCGCCTTATTGAAGCATCTGGTTTTCAAGGCAAAATCCTTGTTGCAACCGCAGGCATTACACCCTTAATGCTCGAGGATGATGGATCGTCAGTCGTTGATCCTCATGCATGGCATAGTTTAAACAATGCAAAAATTTATGTGGATAATATTGTAAAGGGACTATCAGACCTGTTGCCAGAAGATGCTCACTTTTTTAAGGAACAGGGTGAAGCTTACAAACAAAAAATAGATGGGCTTTCTCAACAAGTTTCGGATGCCCTGAAAACTATGCCAGCTGACAAAAGGAAAATTATAACGAACCATGACGCTTTTGGTTATTTGGGTCATGAATATGGAATTACCTTTTATTCCCCTTTGGGTATTAGTACGGATGCCGAACCCTCTGCAAAATCTGTTGCCAAATTGATTAATAAGATTAAGCAAGAAAAAATTCATGCCGTATTCGTTGAAAACATTTCAAACCCACGGTTGCTAAATCAAATTACTAGTGAAACAGGTACTACAATCGGAGGAGTCCTTTATTCCGACGCGTTGTCTGATCCTGGAACAGAAGCTGATACCTATCTCAAGATGATGGCTTTTAATTTAGGCTCTTTGACAGAGGCGATGAAGAAAAACTAGGTGATATCCTTTTATTCTTGACTTTATTTTGTAACTCCAACTATTATGCCTTAAACTTGTAAACACTTTGTGGAGAAAACTTGAGTATTTACCTATCCCTATCTGTCTCCAAAGTTGCTTTTCTTAAAAAGCGCAGCTAAGCTGCGACATCCCTTTTTCATCCCCATTTTTTAATTTTCCATAACCTATTTTAAGAAAGCAAAGTCATGTGTGACGTTAATTCATTATTTTATCTACTCGGGCTCCTAGAAGATTTTTATTGGGGCTACATAGGTTTTGCGGTTGTCATTATCGCAGGCCTATATTTTTCAATTCGCTCCGGATTTTATCAACTGAAAGTCCTTGCCCATCCTATTCGTACCATTAAAGCTGTTCAAAAATCTTCCAAAGGCGGTGAAGGAATAAGTCCCTTTCGCGTGTATTTTGCATCAGTTGGCGGTATGGTTGGTTTGGGAAACATTGTGGGTGTTGTGACCGCGGTTCAGGTTGGTGGGCCAGGCGCATTGTTCTGGCTGTGGATTGCATCTATTTGTGGCATGTTAATCAAGTATGCCGAGATCTATTTGGGGATGAAGTTTCGAATCAATGATGACCATCAAGGACACCATGGTGGTCCAATGGTTTATTTAAGAACTGCTTTTCAGAGCCCTCTGTTATCAAAAGTTATTCCAATGATTTATTGTATATTGCTCGCGATTTATGGTGTTGAGGTCTATCAATTTGTCGTCATAACAGATGTATTAACCGATGTATCGTCTCTTTCCAGATGGGTTGTTTTGGGATCAGTTCTCTTTGTTACCTTGTATGGTGGATTTGGAGGGATTCGGCGCTTGGCAAATATCTCAACAGCTATGATGCCGCCTTTTATCATTGGTTATATTGCTCTATCTCTTTACCTTATCGCTATGCACTTGCCCGAACTCTTTTCAATATTGGGAAGTGTTTTTACCTCAGCCTTTACAGGTCATGCAGCCGTTGGGGGATTTGCTGGAAGTACTATGATGATGGCTCTTCAATTGGGAACAGCGCGGGCTGTCTATTCCGGAGATCTGGGTATTGGCTATGATTCGATCATCCAAAGTGAGTCGAAAGCAAAGGATCCCGCAACTCAAGCGTGCCTGTCTATTTTTGGTGTTGCTACCGATTCGGTCGTTTGTACCATGAGTATTCTTGTGGTTCTTGTGACAGGGATTTGGCAAGAAGGAGTCGAAGCGCACCTTGCGGTTGCTACAGCCTTTGGAAATTTTTTCCCTTATATTAATTTCTTTATGGCGATTCTTATTTTTGTTGCAGGGTATACGACAGTGATTGCATATTTGGCTGTTGGTGAAAAAGCCATGAAATACATCGTTCCCCGCTGGGGTCGACAAATCTACTTTGTCTATGCAGCCTTTGCCTTCGTGGCATTCTCCTTTTTAGATCAATGCAATGTGATGATTGTGATGAGTCTTTCGGGAGGACTATTAATGCTAACAAACCTTTTGGGGATTTGGAAACTACGTCATGAGGTTGTATTTAAAAAGGAGCTTGTGGAATCCTAATTTATTTCAGGCATTTCAATAAGATGTGAGAGTTTGATGGGGGATATTCAAGGATTGCAATATCCCCTGTTGATAAGAGGATCGTCTCATTTGGCTTTAACTCTTTTTTTCCATTGGCGCTGATGAAATGGGCATGAAAGGTTCCAAGTGTTGAATAAGAAAAAACTTTTGTATCAGGCTGATAACAGCCGACCGTAAAGTCAGACATAAGCCCGAAATTATTCTGAGAAATATCTTTTTGCAGTTGTTCTAAAGAAAAATCCTTGTTTTCAAGCAACCTAGATTTAGCACTCTGATGAGCGATTCCCATGCCAATTTCCAGTGGAATTGAAGAAGGGAGTATAGAAATACCGAGCAGGATGAGAGATTCACTTTTATCAGAGAAGGCGTCCCATAAGATATCCCCTTTTAGAGGGGAATGGTCGAGGCTCACTTGTTGAGGAAAATTGGCTGCAAGTGATTTTTGATATGTATATAGAGGAGAAGATGTGAGTTTATAGAGGGTCAGTGTCCTTAGAATAGCTTCTTCAAGATCTTTAAAATCAACAGGTTTTGTGACAAAATCATAAGCCCCTTTATTCATGGCCGAGCGTAAAGTTTTCGTATCCCCATAGGCTGAAACCACAATTGTTTTTGTTTCAGGGCTGATTTCTTTGAGTTTATCCAGGAGAGTCAGGCCGTCCATTTCGGGCATATTAACATCGGATACAACAACGGCGATGGGGCCTTCTTTTTCAACTAGATCTAGCGCCTTTTGACCATTGGGGGCAAAAAGAAGTTCAAAAGTGCCACTTTCAATTTGCTTTCGAAACTTTTGTTTTGTGAGAAATTCTATATCGAGTTCGTCATCAACGAATAAAACCTTGGCCATATCCCCCCAAGCCTTGACACTTTATACAATCATACACAATCTGGTTATCGAAATCTATCTTTTTTACGACTGACTCTTTTTGATAGATCCTTGTAGGATACTTTGGAGGTCATAAAAATTATCGTTAAATGCATGTTGAAGGATGTGATAAAGGGACCCTTTATATGGGCCATCCAAACGATTTACATCATCAATGGCGTTGACTCTAGGAATGTGTATGTTTGTCATTGAATTAAAAGCCGAGCTTTCATGAGGGTGTTCTTTTAAGAAGTTGATAAATTCTTGTGATAGGATAAATGATGTAAATTGATGATAGTCAGAGCGAAACTCTTCTTTAAAAACCTTTACGAAAGCTTTGGCTAAGCTTTCTGTGGTAAGTTCTCTCGAACTAATATCTGTTATTCTCTGCAAGATCATTCTTTTTGTTTCTGCGGTAAAGGTATTAAATTTTCCGTTTCTTTCATTCTCTATTTTTTTGAGTGTTGAGTGAATGAGATTTTGAAGTGTTGGTATATGATCACCAAAGAGATCCAACAGTAATTGATAAAGAGGGGTTTCAGAAACTGAATCATCAGAATTAAGATTTCCAGACGCGTTGAGGCTGACAGAACAACTTGTGGAAACTTGACTATAAGCAAAAAAGAATTCTTTCTGACGCCACAAAGAATGTGAAAAACTAGTTGATTTAAAAAACTCTTCTAATGCATCGAAGTTTTGCTGAAGTTGTATATAAGTACGATGCAAATTGCGCACTAGTTGATGACTTAAGGGTTCGAGGTGGAGGGTAGAGAAAACCAGCTCGTTTTGCTTCATAGGAGTTAGTCGTGCAAAATGGCTTGGCTCTACGGGCATGAGCTCATCTTCCATTGCTTGTACAGGTGCGAAGAAAAATAGTGATATGACAGATGAAGTGGTAGTCAGTTTAAAAAACATACAGAAAACCTTACAAATTAGTTAACACTGTGTTGGTGGTAAGCTGTGGGCAAGATAAAGTCAACGAATTTATGAGACTTTTTTAAAAATTTGTTTGTTTTTCTGGCGCAATGACGGTTAGGCTACTGGAAAATTAAAGTAAGTTTCAGGGTAAGGTTCATTAATGAACCCAAAATGCCACCACTCTCGCCAATAGTTCTCAAAACCATGTTTCTCCATGAGAGATTTTAACATCAAGCGATTGACTCTTACCTCTAAGGGAAGCTTTTGATTCGCAGTATGGGAGAGTTCATCCAAACAATCAAAGGATGTTCCCATATCAATAGAATTATCTGGAAAGCGTTGACCTTTGGGAAGTCTGCCATCGAGGACAGGATCGCCTGGTTTCCATGTCGGTTGATCCGGGATAGGGAGCGGAACGATGGTCAGATCAACAGCTCCTCCCCGGGAGTGGGTTGATCTTTTTGCAATATAGCCATTAAACAAATCTGGTTTCTCAAGAGTAGGATAGAATTCAGCTTTCATAGCTTGATCATTGAGATCTTCAGACCATTTTGAAAAAGCATCGACGGCATCTTGAGGACGATAGCCATCATAGACTTTAAGGGTCATTTGGAAGGCTTTCAGTTCTTCCTGAACAGCTTTGAGGGCGCGAGCCACTGCCTCTGTTACAATAATGCGAGGCGCGTTATAAGAAGGAATGGGGCGCCCAACAAAATTGTGATGCATCGCATAGCGGACTTCCTGCAGAATGGTCGGATCAATATCTTCAAGATAAACAAACTGTTCGGGCAAAACTTGAAAAGAGAGAGCAGTTTGGCGCATGCGAATTACTTCCTTATAATAAACCCATTTTTAACTATCACAGATTATTTTGAAGGCTACAAGCTACGTTTTAAATTTTTAAAAAAGAGTTGAATATTCAAAAATAAATAATATATTTATTATATCTAATATCAAAAGAGAGTAAATATGAAAAATTATACACGTATTATATCACTTGCAGTGTCGCTTTTTGTTTCTGCTGGTCCCTTGTGGGCAATGGAGGAAGTCTCTGATAAAACCGCGAGTGTTCAAAGAAAAATAAAAAAAGGTAAGGTTATGACTCAATATGGAGAGCTGTTTTATCGCGACTCTGGTGGAGAGGGGCCAGTTGGCTTATGCCTTCATGGAAACTCAACAAGTAACCGTTTGTTTAAGAGATTGATGCGAGAAAACCCAGATATGCGGTTTATTGCTTTTGATGCCCCAGGTCATAGACATAGCTTCAGAGCAAGTGAGCTTGACGCTGAAAAGGTCTACTCTTTCCCAGGTTGTGCCACTGCCTATCTTCAAGGCTTAGATGAACTAAAAATAGAAAGAGTAGCGTGTCTCCTTGGTATTTCAAAAGGAGGACACGAAGCAATCCATGTTTATGCCCAAGCTCCAAGTCGCTTTGATAGTCTAGTAACATCAGGAACTCCTTATCTTCCTCTATTTACAGATCAAGACCATATGGGAAGAGTTCTTGGAACAGCATTTAAGCCTCACTCTGCAGGGGCTCTTTCAGGCAAGGGAGAAGCATTCACATTTGAGGATGCAGTATTATATTTGACAGCCAATGGACTAAAACCTGATGACTCAAAATGGATAGAAATCGCAAGAGGAACAGACGGCCAAGCCCGAGCATTAATGTTTAAGTCGGCTCTTGCCAATCAACGCGTTGATGAAGTCGAAACCTTAAGAACTGCGTCAATCCCTGTGCTTTGCCTCGGAGGTGCAAATGACGCCTTCGTAAACTATGAATATGTTCAAGGTTTGGGTTTACCCTCACATATTGAAATTCAGGTTGTTGAAGGCGAAGATCATTCCTTTGTTTGGAATAATCCACAACTGTTTAGTCAGTTAATGAAGGCCCATTTGGGCAAATTATCAAAACTGCAATCCGATTTGTAAGGAGCATTTTCATGAATAAATTTAGTAAATTTGCAGTTATATTGTATTATGTGGGAGTGGTAGGAATGCTTAGTTCTTCTTCATATGCATTACACAACGATGATGAACTCGATGGAAATGGAAAAAGTACAAGGCAAGTAGGGCACACTATTAAAGCAATGGTTTGGGAAAGAGAAGTGGGTTCTCTTTGCTTTGGTTTTCCAGGAGAAGGACAATATCGCCCTCATGAAGATCCTCAGGTTTTCACCCCAAGGATTAAAAATTATCTAGAAGAAAATCCAGATGTAGAAATCATAAGTTTCGCTAATCAGGATAGATATACAAGAGAACTCTGGCCCTTTCTGAGAGATTATCTATTTCCTAAATTGTTGTCATTTAAAAGCCTTAAAATACTTGATTTGTCCGGGGCGTTTGAAGCAACTCCAGAGAATTTAGATCTTCTTTTTAGGCACTTGCCTCAATCTTTACAATTTCTCACTTTGCATGGTGTTATGGGTTTAAATCCGGAAGGGATACAAGTTATTATTAAGTATTTGCCTAAGTTACCTAACCTTAAATATCTATCTCTCGATGCCTCAGAATTTAGTGATACGGAGGATGCGGATTTTGATTTACTGAAAGAGTATCATCGTGGATTACCAAGTGAAGAACAAAGGCGCTTAACACTTTGTCTTCATCCACATGCAGAGGGTGATATGACAATTATAGTTAGAAGATTAGTAAGTAAAAGTAAGCTTCCTGCCAAACTTTAGCAAGAATCTCTCTTTATTCTTCTTCCCTTTGATGAGGTGCTCAATCTTAGGCATCAATTCAATGGGAAGAGGGAAATACTCTTAACTCTCTTTCTTTGTGCAAAGTAGTATTCCTGTTCTGTTTTTATTGGTTCTCCTACGGTGATTGCTCACAACAAAGGAATGACTTCCATGGATAGCGGAGGAAAGCTTTCACTCTTGACAATATATACTTTAAAGTCTATATATAATTAATTAATAGATAAAAAGGTATAAAATGGAATTTTCAACACTCACACAGTTTTGTAATGCTTTCATTCTTTTGATGAAGCCCTTGGTGGAAATCGTTATCCATGACTTAGATGCAGAAACCATTGCTTATATAAATGGAGACATATCCATGCGAAAAGTGGGGGACCCCTCTCTTTTAGATTCACAAGAACTTGAAGAAAATCTGGATAGAATTGTCTATCCGAAACTTAGCCACGATGGCCGTCTAATTAAATCTATTTCTGTCCCCATCGACAAAAAGTGGCTTGTTTGTATCAATTGTGACGTGTCCGTTTTTGGTCAAATGGAAGTCATTACCCAACAGTTTTTAAGAATGATCCCAGAAAAATGCCCAGAAAGCTTGTTCAAGAATGACTGGCAAGAACGGCTGCATGTAGCCATTCATGCCTATCTCAAAGAAAAATCATGGAACTATCAATATTTAACAGGACGGCAAAAAAAAGAGGTGGCTCATCACTTGTTTCAAATTGGTGCTTTTGCTGAAAAGCATGCAGCAGATTATGTGGCTAGTGCACTCAATATGGGAAGGGCAACCATCTTTAACTATCTCAAGGAATGGAGAACACGATGAACATTTTTAAACTTGAAGAGTACCTCAGCAAATATGAATTTACAGCACCCTATCTTTTGTGTTGTTCCGATGCGGAAAGCTTCAAAATGCAGGACATCCTGGCGCTGGCTGAGCACAAGGATTTAGAGCTTTGGAATAACTTGGTCTTATCCTACACGGAAACCTTTGGGTTGCCGGCCCTGCGTGAGCAAATCGCAACAAGTCTCTATCCCCAGTTAAAATCGGAGAATATACTGTGCTTTGCAGGGGCGGAGGAAGGGATCTACTGTGCCCTCAATGTCCTATGTGAGCCATCAGACCATGTGATTGTATTCACACCCTGTTATCAATCCCTGATGGAAATACCGAAATCACTGGGATGTGAGATGACCCTTCTGGAGTTACGGGAAGACAACCAGTGGCGGATTGATCTGGAGGAAGTCAAACGAGCCATCAAACCCCACACTAAGGTGTTGGTAATGAATTTTCCTCACAATCCAACGGGCCAAGTGATCACACAGTCTGAATTGGATGCATTGGTAAAGATTTGTGAAGCTCATGGAATTTGGCTCTTTTCCGATGAAGTCTACCGCCTGCTGGGCAACCCTCACGAACCGTGGGCACAGCCCGCCGCGGAAGCCTATCCTAAAGCTCTCTCCCTTGGTGTTATGAGTAAAGCTTTTGGTATGGCGGGCCTCAGAATTGGCTGGCTTGCCTGTCAGGATACAGACTTACTAACCAAAATGTGCCAACTCAAGCATTACACTTCTATTTGTAACAGTGCTCCTGCGGAGGTGATCAGCTTGATTGCCCTCAAAAATATGGACACAATTTTGGCGCGTAACAATGAGATCGTAACCCAAAATTTAGCCTTATTGGATGATTTCTTTCAGGAACACCAATCTCTCTTTTCTTGGGTGCGGCCTCAAGGCGGATGTGTGGGATGGGTAAAATATCACAGCCCTGAACCTGTTGAGAAGCTTTGTGCGAATCTGGTTAAGGAAAAGGGTGTGTTACTCTTGCCTGGGTCGATTTATGATTTCTCAGGGAACCATTTCCGCATTGGCTTTGGACGGAAGAACATGGCTGATGCTTTGGAGAGGTTGAGGGAGTTTGTAAGAAAGAAATAAAAGTTACAAACCACCACTTCTCTCCCTCGTCGCTTAAAAGCGACAGAAGGGAAGTTAGGTTGTTTGTTATTGTTTCATAGTTTCTAGAAGGCGAGGTTTAATAACTAAAAGCATAAAGAAATCTTCACGCGTTGCAGGGTCTACAAGATCTAAACGCATTCTGCACTCAAACGTTGTTTGACTACGCTGTAACTTAACATTTGCCAAATGAGTTCTAAATCCTTGTTCTTCAATTATTTTATTGAGGGCTGCTATTGATTCTTCAGCAATCATTTCATAACTTGCACGCGTCTTAGGAGCATCTTTTTTCAACTCTTCAGGAGTGTAATCAACCGGATCGCTCTTTTCTACAGTCTTGGCCTTTTCAGTACCACCCTTTTGATTTTCAGTAGGCAGATTTCGAGGGTATTTTGTATCTAATAGCTTTGCAGTAGTTCTAAGATCATCAAAGATCTGCGAAAGACAAGCATCGAAGGGATAGTGAGCAAAATTAACACTATTGTTTCCAAGTTTAAAGTGAAGCTCTCTTAGTTTACTAGTTACATCTAAAAATTCAGGAGATCTCATATCATAATATTTATACGAAACGAGTTTTTCATCTCCACCGAATAATGTCCCATCAACTACTTCAAACTCATCTAAACTGGGTGGTGCATAAAATTTCATACCATGAAAATGGAAAGTTCTGAGGTCAAGGACTTGTCCCATTTTTTGAGCATCATCTTGAACAGGCCCCATTTGCATTTGTGTGGAATGAGATTGACTAGAGCTGCTACTTGCAGAGTTTGGAGAAACAGATGATTGTGCCGATAGATGTCTAAGCTGCTCATCTGGAGAAGTACGTGCCGACGAAACAGTTGATGTGCTAGATCTTTGAGGTGATCTATTGCCGGGATTTTCAGGTACAGATGGTTGTGGTCGCGTTGTTGTTCTTTGATCATCACCATAAACGAGTTTAGAAACCGTACTCCCAGCGATACATTGATAAATGGGTGTAATCGTGACGATAAATGATAAGAATAAAAACTTGTTAAGACTCATAAAAACTCCTGTCGTGTACAACTTAGAAAACCATCAAACTGAATTATCCAAGTTTATACTGTTCTTGCCCATGAAGTGCAACATAATATTTATTTTACTCACCATGGTCTTATTTTAGCTGCCAGTGAACCCCAGAAACCTTTCTGTGGCTGTGGCTTTTCTGGCTCTGATTTTGATCTTTTGCGATGCTCCTCTTGATTCTCTTTGTCATCTTGAGCCACTATAGATTTGGTTGAAGGTGCAGTGGCCGAATTTCCAAATCCAGCACCCGAGGGAGAATCAGCATTTGAAGAAACCCTTGTTGAAAACCCAGCTCCGGATGGTGAACCCGAAGTTGCAGAAGGCCCGAATCCAAACCCAGCTCCGGATGGTGAACCCGAAGTTGCAGAAGGCCCGAATCCAAACCCAGCTCCGGATGG
>CAYRHD010000021.1:0-2070 GCA_964424065.1 uncultured Alphaproteobacteria bacterium | reverse complement strand
CTCCGGATGGAGAATCAGCATTTAGAGAAGTTCTTTTGGCAAACCCAGCTCCGGATGGAGAGCCATTAGGTGTAGAAGGCCCAAATCCAAACCCAGCTCCGGATGGAGAATCAGCATTTAGAGAAGTTCTTTTGGCAAACCCAGCTCCGGATGGAGAGCCATTAGGTGTAGAAGGCCCAAATCCAAACCCAGCTCCGGATGGAGAATCAGCTTGTGGTGATATCCCTGATCCGAGTCCGTTTTTGGAAGGAGATAATGAGCCCGCACTTAAAGATCTTTGTCTCCCTTTCCCTCCTTTATAACCTGTCGGAGGTAAATCTCCTGTCGTATCATAGTATTGACGTGAGGCAGGATCGCCCAAAACATTATAAGCTTTTCCTATATCTTTAAACGATTCTTCTTCTCCTCGTTTATCGGGATGATATGATAGACAAAGCCGTCTATAGACTGCTTTAATTTCTTCGTCTGATGCTGTCCAATGAAGACCCAGTGTCTCATAAAGCCCAAGACGATCATGTCTCAATTTCAGTAGTTTTCTCGCTGGAGCCCATACATACGTCTCACGTGCCTGAAGCTCGTCAACCCATGGAATCAGAGCACGGGAAAGATCTTCTTTCCATTCCGTATTCACTGGTGGGTACGTTAGAGAAGGCAAATCATCTTCGGGTAATGCATCTTCAACTGTCACTGTGGACTCTGGTGCTAGTTGCTCGACTTTCACAGATTCACGTGAATCAGCTTTGTCTGTCAACCAATCATCATCTACATCCCACTCGCTCGCGATGGGACGTGCAATGGAATCTTGGAGTGCAGTTAGTGAGTCATCTTGGTTAAAATTACGAAAGTTGGGCTTAGGTTTTTCACGGTTTTGAACATGAGATCTAGTACCTGCAGTTAGGGGTGGAGGTGCGTTGCCATCTGCGCTAGGTAACTGAGCAGGTAAAATCGACGGAGGTGCCACATCAACCGGAGCGCTCTCTTTTGCTGCATCCTGCACAGTTGTTTCATCCTCTTTTTCTGCAAGGATAGAAGGAATTGCATCTACAGTTTCCGTTGTCTCATCTTCATATCCTTCTTCGTCAGAAGAGGTAAGTGATCTGGAATCCTCGGAAGAAGACTCTAACAAGTTACTCAGTTTATCCCATTCTTCTTCTTCTTGCGGAGTGACGATGTCGACAACGTGTAACGGATCTAACACTTTACCATCAAGCTTTGAGTCATCAAATTCAGGCTTTACCTTAGTATCAAATTCAGGCCTTTCCTTAGTAAGTACGGACGTGGGTTGACCACCCATTTGGTGTGGCACAAGAACTCTGTAAACTTGAACATGTTGAGGAGGCACTTGGCTTAGATCAAATACAAAGGGATTCTCCTTGTCACTCTCAGTCTTAATCTTAGCCGCCGCTGCAGCAATTTCGCTTTTGAAGATTTGTTGAGCACGCTGTTGGCGTTCTGCTAAGGAGACGCTGCGATTAGAATCCGAAAGCACTGGTTTCAATGCATCGGACAAATTGATATATCTTTCGCCTTCGCTTTTCTTTGCTTGAGGTTTTGCCACCAGGACAATGCGAACTGGAGAAGTGGAGGAGCTCTGAGAGGCACTTGCTGTTTGGTTTTCTTTATCATCTGTCGCTGCAGCCGTATTAGCAGCTTTGCGGTCGATTTCTTCTTTGGTTTTTCTTGCAGCTTCCTGTTCAACTCTTAGACGCGCTGCAGCTTCCTCAGTGGCTTTGCGACTTGCTTCTTCCTTAGCTTTTCGTGCAGCTTCAGCAACTGCATCGAGATCCGCATCGGTACGAGCATTTTCTGTTGCTTCATGTAATTGAGAAGCAGCGAGTGCATCAGCAGCGGCTGTGAGCGATGCCGTCTCTCTGGCAGTTTTAAAGGCCTCGAGACGGTCAGTTTCTGATTTAGCTGCTTTGCGGGCTGCAGCATCGAGATCCGCATCGGTACGAGCATTTTCAGTTTGTTCTCTCAGTAGAGAAGCAGCGAGTGCATCAGCAGCGGCTGTGAGCGATGCCGTCTCTCTGGCAGTTTTAAAGGCCTCGAGACGGTCAGTTTCTGATTTAG
>CAYRHD010000020.1:5080-27303 GCA_964424065.1 uncultured Alphaproteobacteria bacterium | reverse complement strand
GGGGATCCAGGAGAAAAGTTGATAGATGGATCCCCGCCTCCGCGGGGATGACAAAAGAAGGATGGGAATGACAATAAAGATAGATTGCTTCGCTCCCCTCGCAATCAAGGTTTTTTGTTAATGCTAAGCAGATTCCCTCTTTGTGGAAAGAGATCTTTTCAAGACCCCTCTCCACAAATGGAAAAGAGTGTGCTAGGTTCAGGTCCTAATAACCAAAAAGTAAGGAAAATATTAGGATGCAGCTTGCTGTTTTAAAAGAACGAAGGCCATTTGAAACCCGCGTCTCTTCCACCCCTGAAACCATCAAAAAATTAATCGCCCTTGGATTTGACGTCACCGTCGAAAAAGGAGCAGGGGTCGCATCACACTATACGGATGAGGCCTACAAAGCTGCAGGCGCAAAGATTGGAGCGACGCCTGAAAAAACAGTTGAAAAAGCTGACGTTGTTCTAAAAGTTCAACCCCCCATGACAAAAAATGATGGAGGAGAAGACGAAGTCTCTCTCCTGCCGAAAGGATCATTGCTCATTGGTATATTACAGCCTCATTCCAAGGTTGATTTGCTGGAGGCTTATAACAAAAGCAAAATTACAAGCTTTTCTTTGGAATTGGTTCCACGGATCACCCGAGCCCAGTCCATGGACGTCTTATCATCTCAAAGTAACCTTGCTGGTTATCGGGCGGTGATTGAGGCAGCCAATGCTTTTGAGCGTGCGTTTCCGATGATGATGACAGCTGCAGGAACGATTGCTCCTGCGCGTGTTTTGATCTTGGGTGCAGGTGTAGCAGGTCTACAAGCTATCGCAACCGCTAAGCGTCTGGGAGCGATTGTGAGCGCGTTTGACGTACGAGCGGCCGCAAAAGAGCAAGTGGAAAGCCTTGGGGCAACCTTCGTTCAAGTTGAATCCGAAGAAGCAGGTGAAGCAACTGGTGGGTATGCCAAAGAAATGAGCAAAGACTATCAAGCGAAGCAAGCCGCTAAGATTAAGGAAACGCTTCAAAAATCAGATATCGCCATTACGACCGCGTTGATCCCTGGCAAGCCAGCTCCACGGTTGATTACCAAGGACATGGTTGAAGTGATGAAGCCAAGCTCGGTTATTGTTGACTTGGCTGTTGAATCTGGTGGAAACTGTGAAGGTAGTGAGCTTGGAAAAGTTGTTGAAAAGAATGGCGTTAAAATCATTGGATATGCCAATATGCCAGGACGGATTCCAACGGATGCTAGTGCTTTTTATGCTCGAAATGTTCTCAATTTATTGACCCTATGTGTTGAGAAAGAGAAAAAAGCATTAAACATTAATTGGGATGATGAAATCATCAAAGGTGTTGCCTTGACCCATGATGGTAAATCCTTGCAATCCCAGAAAGGAACCTAACAAATGGAAATGATCTCACCTTTTGTCCTCGGGCTAACGGTCTTTATTCTCGCTGTTTTTGTGGGATATTATGTCGTATGGAAAGTTACACCCGCGCTCCACTCACCTCTCATGGCTGTTACAAATGCTATTTCAAGTGTGATTATTGTTGGTGCTGTGTTAGCTGCTGGGTCAGCCCAAGATTTATTCACCCAAATTTTAGGAGGGGTGGCTGTTCTCTTGGCCTCTGTTAATATCTTCGGCGGTTTCTTCGTGACACGCCGTATGCTTGAAATGTTCAATAAGAAAAAATAGGAATGATCTCGTGAATGCAAATCTTTCAGCTATTGCTTATCTTGTCTCAGCCGTTTGTTTTATCCTTTCCTTACAAGGGCTTTCATCTGCTAAAACTTCACAGCGTGGGTTAACCCTTGGTATCATCGGTATGCTCTTGGCTGTGGGAACAACTCTTTTGTCTCCGATTGTGGGAAGTTATGGGTGGATTATTGCCGGTGTGATTGCGGGTGGCGTTATCGGTACCATTATTGCAAAAAAAATCCAGATGACGGCGCTGCCCCAGTTAGTGGCAGCCTTTCACAGCCTTGTTGGTTTGGCAGCCGTCTGCGTCGCTGCGACGGCTTTGTATGAGCCATCATCATTTAATATCGGACAAGTAGGATTTATCGCCGCAGGTTCATTGGTTGAAATGGGATTAGGTGTCGCCATTGGTGCGATTACCTTTACGGGATCAGTTGTTGCCTTTGCAAAACTTCAAGGACTTGTATCAGGTAATCCGCTTATCTTTACAGGACAGCATGCCCTCAATGCCCTTTTAGGAGTTGGATTAGTCATTATGATTGCCCTTTTTGCGATGAGTGAATCTCATACGTTGTTCTGGGCAATTACTTTTGTAGCTCTGTTATTAGGGTTCCTCCTGATTTTGCCTATTGGTGGAGCAGACATGCCTGTCGTGATTTCCATGCTGAATTCTTACTCTGGGTGGGCTGCAGCCGGTATTGGATTTACCTTGGCTAACAGTCTATTAATTATCACAGGAGCTCTGGTCGGTGCATCGGGTGCTATCCTCAGTTACATTATGTGTAAGGGAATGAATCGTTCTATATTTAATATTATCCTCGGAGGCTTTGGGGGTGACACGGATCTAACCACAGCTCAAGGCGGTAAGGAAATGCGTCCTTATAAAGCTGGTAGTTCAGAAGATGCTGGTTTTATAATGAAAAATGCCAAGTCGGTGATTATCGTGCCTGGATACGGTATGGCTGTAGCGCAGGCCCAGTTTGCCCTTCGCGAAATGGCTGATATTCTGACCCGCGAAGGAGTGCAGGTACGTTATGCCATTCATCCTGTGGCTGGGCGTATGCCGGGTCACATGAACGTATTGTTGGCGGAAGCTAATGTTCCCTATGAAAGCGTGTTGGAACTTGAAGATATCAACCGAGACTTTGGTCAAACGGATGTAGCGTTCGTTATTGGTGCGAATGATGTCACAAACCCGATTGCAAAGACGGATCCGAAAAGTCCCATTTATGGCATGCCTATTTTGGATGTTGAAAAGGCGAAGACGGTTCTTTTTGTTAAAAGATCTATGTCACCAGGCTATGCGGGTGTTGATAATGAACTCTTTTACCGCGATAACACATTGATGCTTTTTGGGGATGCCAAGAAGATGTGTGAGGAGATCATCAAAAGCCTAGAGGACTAAACTCTAGACAACGCTGATTGCAAAGATTCCCAAGCTAAACAATGCCACTAAAGCAATGACGGGATGGATGAGAGCTAACCACTTGGGTACGGGTTTTCCTTGGATATCAATAAAATACATAATAAACCCCCCGAATGCTGCGACGAGGAAAAAGAGCAAGCTGACAATGGGTGAGTTGCTTGGATGAGTGGCCATATAATAAAGCAGAATCAGTAAAGCGAGTCCTGCTATGGCACCATGGGCGTATACAAAGAATTTTGGTGTTGGTTTGTTTTGTAAGATGGATGTCAAGACAACAAGTCCAAATCCAGCGGCGATGATAAATAGGCTGATAGATGCAGTGATCATTTAATTTCCCTCATAAAGAAGGAGTAATTTAAATGAGAAACGTTAAAAAAGAGTTAATAGGGAATTTTTCTTAGGGGGGCAAAATTATTTTTGAAGTACTTTTTTACGGATAGTCAATTTCCTATGAATTTTAGGATTTTCTCTTGTAGCTTTCGATCCGCCTCGTGCCCAAACACAGTTTTACGCTGCCTCGTGGTGGTACGAAGAGTATTAATTATACTATTAAAAGAACTAACTGCCAAGACATGTTCACCATTAAGCATATAGTAGTATCCCAAAATATAATTGATATTTACAATTATATCAGTTCTATCTGATGGTACATTTATTAAAGCAATCCTCAAGTGATGAAGTGCCGTCTCACGTGTATCATCAGTTTCTATGGAAATTGAGGCAAGATAACCCTGTAAGGCAACAAACGTTTCCCAAGATAGTTTGAATTCACATTCTAATGCACGTTGTAGACATCTTTTAGCATAGTCATAGGGATTAGGTCCTGCAATCATGGGGTCCATATCGCAGCTCAAAGCTGTATAGCACAGGACGCCTTGTACAATATTGTATAGGCAACGAACTTCTTGACTACACCCAGCAACACTGGGATGTGTTTTGAAAAATTCGATAGAATTTGCAAACTGCAGCCTTTTAATTTGATGATATAAATCACTTAATATTTTCACTTGTTTTTTTTCATCAAGTATACGGAAGTCATCACAAGTTTGCATATGTATCGTGGAAGTCTGAGGCTGATCTGCACTTTCATACGATTCGTCCATTGCAAAGGATGAAGAATCGAATAAAAAAAGTGTAAGAAATGCTAACAAATGAACAATATATTTAACCATGACATTCCTGTATCTCATTGGAAATAAAATGTCAAACAAATGATAATGAGAAACAGACTAGACGAATAGTCATTAACGCTGCATAAAAACAGCATATGTTTATTTTAGTAAACTGGAAAGCGAATTTAATGAACCTCTCTGAAGCCTTTTGCAGAAAACATGGACTTAAGGTTGCAATCGTTGGACGACCTAATGTGGGAAAGTCAACGTTGTTTAATCGCCTATGCGGAAAGCGAATGGCCATTGTTCATGATCTCCCTGGTGTGACTCGAGATCGGAAAGAAGCCTTTGGTCAGCTGGGAGACATTCCGCTAAACCTAATTGATACAGCGGGGCTCGAAGAGCAAAGTGAAGACCCTTTGATGCAAGAAATGCAACGTCAGGTTCTCTCGGCTCTTAAGGATGCAGATGTTGCTCTGTTTATGATTGATGCGAGGGAAGGTGTCACACCTTTAGATGAAGCCTTTGCAAATCTTCTCAGAAAGGCGGAAAAGCCAGTGATTTTATTAGCCAACAAATGTGAAGGAAAAGATGGTGAGTTAGGACTTGCAGAAGCTTGGGGATTGGGTTTTGGAGAACCATTTGCCCTGTCCGCTGAACATGCACAAGGCCTGGACTCTTTATATGACGGATTACGTCAGTTTTATACTGGACCGTTTGAAGAAGAGGTTGATGACGAGGAAGAAGCTCCCCTTCAGTTGGCCATCGTAGGTCGCCCTAATGTTGGCAAATCGACATTATTAAATCAACTTGTGGATCATGAACGTGTTTTGACGGGACCAGAAGCGGGAGTGACACGTGATGCCATTGCGATTGATTGGGAATATAAAGGACAACCCATCAGACTGGTAGACACAGCAGGGCTTCGTAAAAGAGCAAAGGTCACTGAAAAATTAGAGTGGCTAGCGACATCAGAAAGTTATTCCGCCATTCAATATGCCCAAGTTGTTGTCCTTGTTTTGGATGCAACACAACCCCTTGAAAAGCAGGACCTTCATATTGCTAGCCAAGTTATTAATGAAGGCAGATGCCTTGTTCTTGCCCTCAATAAATGGGATTTGATTACCAATAAGCAAGAACTTCTTAATCACTTAAAGGCACGTTTGACGACTGCCCTACCACAAGTGAGTGGGGTGCCTCTTATCCCGTTGTCAGCTCTAACAGGCAAGCATAAAGAAAAAGTACTAGATGCAGCTCTTTCTCTGTATGAGATTTGGAACAGGCGAATTTCCACTTCCAAATTGAACAGATGGCTTGAGGAAGCTATTGCCCGTCATCCACCACCACTCGTTGCAGGAAGAAGGATTAAGATCAAGTATTTGACTCAAATCAAGATACGACCTCCGACATTTGTATTATTTTGCAGTAAATCAGAAGAACTTCCAGGGTCTTATGAAAAATATATTGTAAATGGTCTTCGAGAGGCTTTTAAAATGGAAGGTGTTCCTATCAGGCTCTTTGTGCGCTCAGGGAAGAATCCATATGCAGACTAGCTGGGGATATGGTACACTTGCATAATATACTGTATCATACCCGCGAAAGCGGGGATCTATAAAGATACTTGGATTCCCGCATTCGCAGGAATGACAATAAACCTTAACTGACAGGGATTGCAGCTATGTCCTATCATCTCAAAACAAAAAAGACTCTTAAGGTTGATGGAAAGGAATATACTTATTTTTCTCTTTCTGAAGCATCCAAACATTTAGGCGATATTTCAAAGTTACCCTATTCCCTGAAGATCCTTCTTGAAAATATGCTTCGCTTTCAGGACGAAGCTTCCGTTAAAACTCAAGATATAGAGGCTCTGGCAGAGTGGGTTAAAACGCGTACTTCAACTCAGGAAGTTGCCTTTACGCCCGCTCGCGTATTGATGCAAGACTTTACAGGAGTTCCTGCCATTGTGGATCTTGCGACTATGCGTAACGCCATGTCAGATTTGGGAGGTGATCCCAAAAAGATCAACCCCTTAGTACCCGTTGACCTGATTATTGACCATTCAGTGATTGTGGATCGATTTGGAACTGAAGATGCTTTTCAGTACAATGTTGAACAAGAAGTTGAGCGCAACTATGAACGGTATGCCTTTTTGAAATGGGGACAAAAAGCATTCAATAATTTTCGTGTTGTGCCTCCCGGTACAGGGATATGCCATCAGGTCAATCTTGAATATTTAGGTCAAGTTGTTTGGACTCATGAAAAGGATGGTCAGCTTATGGCTTACCCAGACACCCTTGTGGGGACAGATAGCCATACGACCATGATCAATGGTCTTGGTATTCTTGGCTGGGGTGTTGGGGGAATTGAGGCGGAAGCAGCAATGTTGGGACAACCTATATCTATGGTTATCCCAGATGTGATTGGATTCCGCCTCGAAGGCAAGCTAAAAGAAGGAACAACAGCAACGGATCTTGTGCTAACAATTACACAAATGCTTCGCGAAAAGGGTGTTGTTGGGAAATTCGTTGAATTCTTTGGGCCAGGGCTTTCTCATTTGACTATTGCGGATCGAGCAACCATCAGCAACATGTCTCCTGAATTCGGTGCAACATGCGGTATTTTTCCAATCGATAAAGAAACGATTTCATACTTGGAATTTACAAATCGTGATCCCCATCGTGTGAAGCTCGTTGAAGCTTATGCAAAAGAGCAAGGGTTATGGTATAGCCATGAACCAGTCTTCACGGAAACACTCCTTTTGAACCTTGCAGATGTTGAACCGACCATGGCAGGACCTAGGCGTCCACAAGATAAAATTCTTCTCAAGGATATGGTGACCTCTGCGCGGCATACATTAGCTTATGAAGATAAAGATGGAATTCAAAAAGAGAGTGTTGTCTGCAATGGGGATGTAGTAATCGCTGCGATTACCAGTTGTACCAATACATCCAATCCGGCCGTTATGGTGGCGGCCGGTCTTTTGGCCCGTAAAGCTCGAAAAAAGGGGCTACAATCTAAATCATGGGTCAAAACTTCTCTAGCTCCTGGAAGTCAGGTTGTTACAGATTATTATGAAAAAGCAGGGCTTCAGGAAGATCTTGATGCGCTTGGCTTTGAACTTGTAGGCTATGGATGTACAACATGTATTGGTAACTCAGGCCCCCTTCCTGATGAGATTGCAAAAGCTGTGGATGATCAGGATTTGACCGTTGCAGCTGTACTATCTGGAAATCGCAACTTTGAAGGCCGCATCCATCATCAGGTAAAAATGAATTACTTGGCCTCACCACCCCTTGTAGTGGCTTATGCTTTGGCGGGATCAACATTAGTTGATTTGTATAAGGATTCTTTGGGAGAAGACACCAACGGAAAGCCTGTGTTTCTAAAGGATATTTGGCCTACGAACAAAGAAATTCAGGATGTGATTGATTCATCAATGACCCCTGAAATGTATACCAAACGCTATGCAAATGTTTTTGAGGGAGACCAAGAGTGGAAGAAAATGAAGGTTGAAGGTGGCCTTACCTATGATTGGCCCCAAATGAGTACATACGTAAAACATCCCCCGTACTTTGACCAAATGGTCAAGACGCCTAAAAAGCCGACAGATATAAAGCATGCAAGGATTTTGGCACTCTTAGGGGATAGCATAACGACCGATCATATTTCCCCTGCGGGAAGTATAAAGCCTTCAAGTCCAGCGGGACTATACCTACAAGAACATGGTATTGAACCGAGGGACTTTAACTCTTATGGATCTCGTCGCGGGAATCATGAAGTAATGATGCGTGGTACATTTGCCAATGTCAGATTACGAAACGAAATAACACCAGACATTACAGGTGGAGTGACGCGTCATATGCCCGGTAGAGATGTTCTTTCTATCTATGATGCTGCCATGCGCTACCAAGAAGAAGGCGTTCCTCTTGTTGTGGTTGCAGGAAAAGAATATGGAACGGGTTCTTCTCGTGATTGGGCGGCAAAAGGCCCCCTTTTATTGGGTGTCAAAGCTGTCATTGCCGAGAGTATTGAACGCATTCATCGAAGCAACTTGATTGGTATGGGCATCCTTCCCCTTGCATTTACGGAAGGCATAACGCGGATAAGTCTAAATCTGAAAGGGGATGAGATTATCTCAATTGAAGGCATTGAAGAAAATCGTCTTCAACCTAGGATGCGCGTCAAAGCCCACATCTATCGTCCGGGCAATCATAAAGAGACAATCTCACTTGTTTGTCGAATCGATACGGAAACAGAAGTTGATTACTTTATGAACGGCGGTATTCTTCAGTATATGATTCGTGAATTGATGAGTGCGTAGAATCAGGATGTCCAAATATCTCACTTTTATCGTTTGCTTGGCTCTGTATGGATGTCACAACTATCGATCTCATCATGCCCTTATTTCTTCTTACCCAGGGATGACAACTGTTCAACAGGACAAGAAAATTGTTCTTGCTGGCGGCGTTTTTGATGTCATTCATTATGGTCATTTAAAGTTCTTTGAGGCCGCGAAAAGGGAAGGGGATTATCTAATCATTGCTTTAGAGCCTGATTCATCCATTATAAAGCATAAAAAACGCATTCCCGTTCACACTCAATCTCAGCGGGCTGACATCCTCTCTCATATCGACTATATCGATGAGATCATTTTACTACCAGAAATGAAAGGATATGAGGATTATCTTCAACTTGTTCTCGATGTTCAGCCGCAGGTTATTGCTGTGACTCATGGAGATACTCAACGAGCTAATAAACAAAGACAGGCTATGAAAATCGGTGCTGAAGTGATTGATGTAACGCCTCTACATGAAGGGCTTTCAACGAGCAAAATCTTAAAGCATTCATGCCAAAACTAATATTTATGTGAGATTTGGGAAATCATGTGGGCTCTTGAAACTTTGTCAAGCCGGAGTACACGTGTATAAAGTTCCCGACTTTCCTTTAACAGTTCACGAAGCCGGAGTGGCAAATCCTCATCGGATTCTGCTCCTTTAGAGCGACACTGTTTTCCTCTCAGTACATTAAATTCTTCAGACAAGAACTCTTTCGGCGTAATTTCGCCTTCAAGTACGGCTTTTTGAAGCATAAGCCATGCAATGACTTGAGTTAAGCGCACTGTGACACGCAAGGCTTCAGCGCTGACTTTGTAGATCACTTCTGAGTCCATATTCTCAACATCAAGAGGGGCTTGCCATTTTACATATTCATGGGTGGCGTGAAGGAGAGTGTGTGCTCCTTTGAGACGTGTATCAATAAATGAAGCTGAATCTAGCATAATGACCTGTCTATAAATATTAGATGATATAATAAGTATACCAACAATTACAGTATAGCATTATATAATTAACAAAACATTTAAAAAGTAGACAAAACGCTAGTTAACTATTTAAAGAGATCTCGACTTGGAGCTTCTTCATTGCTTGGGCAGCTGTATTTTCTGGAGAATGACGTGGAAACTCCTATAAAAGCTGGGCCTGAAGCAAGGTCAGAGTGGCTTTCGGCCCATTCAATATAATCATCAACAATTTCTTTGTTTGAAATGTTATCAGGAAAACATATGTCAATATATTCATCATTGACGTCGACAATGTTTCTGTAGAATTGGGCTCCATTGGCCGTGCCTATGATGAATCCATAGCAAAAGTGAAGGGACGACTCAGACTTTTCTTTACACTTTGTAAGCAGTTCGGCGTTTGTTATGCTTCCACTCCATGCAGGCATGGAAGATAAAAGGAATGATAGAAGTGCAATGGATATTCGCATGTTTTTCCCTATTTTGAGTTTGTTACCATAGTATAATATAGAAATATAGATAAAAGATCACTTGTTTTTTTTGAGAAATAGGAAAACAATACCCAAAACACTAAATGGAGAGATGAAATGGATATGGGGCTTCTTTTTGCAAAGTTTTCACGGTATGTATCAAGGCTAGCGGGGCAAGCATCGACTTTTGTCGTCGTGGTGGGGTTGATTTTTGTGTGGCTCTTTTTAGGTCCAATTTTTGAATTTTCTAATACCTGGCAATTATGGATTAACTCTGTGACAACAATTGTGACGGTGTTAATGGTTTTCATCATTCAAAACACACAAAACAGAGATGGAGAGGCTATGCAAATTAAGTTAGATGAATTGATTCGATCACATAAAGAGGCTCATAATGCCCTGTTGGATCTGGAAGAGTTAACGGATAAGCAATTGGATGCAATTAAGGCAGAGTATGAAAAACTAGCGGAAAAAGCACGAAGAGATTTAACACATGAGAAGTAAGTTTATTATGTTTTGTTGGTTGGCGACTAGTATTCCTTTATCAACAACAAAGGCAATGAATGGAATGGGTC
Organism: uncultured Alphaproteobacteria bacterium; assembly: GCA_964424065.1. Classification (GTDB taxonomy): domain Bacteria; phylum Pseudomonadota; class Alphaproteobacteria; order UBA9655; family UBA9655; genus UBA9655. Next base: position 16,748 of record CAYRHD010000020.1, on the reverse strand, counting down.
TTATAGTTACAACAAATTCGCCGAGAGAGAGTATTCTCAGGTCACAATGTGAGACAATATCACGAAGTGAGTGGCACATTGCCAGAGAGACGGCTCAAAAACTTCTGGAGACCCGTGAAAAAATAGGTGGTGGGGCAGGGCTTGCGGCGCCCCAAATAGGTATTCAGCGAGCCGTATTTATTTACTCTCCCAATCGATCGAAAGAAAAGTTGAGAGTTGTTATCAATCCTTCCTATCAGCCCATGGGATCATTAGTTGCAAAAGAAGAGGCCTGTTTTTCAGTTCCCCTTCACATCACAACTCTTGAGCGATGGAGTACAATTCATGTACACTATCAAGATTTGAATGGAAATGAAGTCGAAGAAACTTTAGAAGGTTTTCCTGCTCAAGTATTTCAACATGAAATGGATCATTTGAGAGGTGTTTTAACCATCGACCACGAGGGAGCCCAACTTCAAAAGTTTTCAACTGTGGAAGACTTTGAAGAGCATATGAGCCGTGTTCGCAATGCAGATGCGAAACAGTATAAATAACTTTAAATGCCTCCTTGCGTGAGGTTGTATAGTGAATCAGTCGTCTCATTATCAAACATTTCAATTTCGCGTGCTAACCACTCAATCTTTTGATTTAAAAATGCTCTTTTTTGTTCTGTTGAGCAAATATACTGGGTTATCAGATTTGTTGTAGCATCTCCATATTTAGTTTTGTAGAAGCGGAAAAAAGATGCCATTTCAGAGGGGAAGAGAGCTGCAGATAAAAGCACTCTAACAACAGGGGATGAATCTTTTAAATAATCAAAAATGATGCGGGGGCCCGCTAAGGCCGAATATAGGGCAGGGTAAGCAGATATTAAGTTCGTGACCCAAGCAACAGGCCAAAAGGCCATGGATCTAGAGCCAAAACTTCGGGCTCCAAGAAAGGTAATTTTTTGATAATAATATTCGGAAGCTGCTCTAACAACCATCTGAGTCATTGAGATACCAACGGCTGACCAAAATACTGGATCAAAGTCCACACCACATACAGGGTAGGTTGGTTGCGGTACATTCAAGTAATCAAGTATTTTTGGTAAATACCATAAAGGTAATAAAAACCGAGATACTTGCGCCACTCCTGAAAACCAATTAGGCAAGTATTCTAACAAACTTCTAGCAGAAGTTATGCCGGGCATTTGTGAAAGGTCCTCAATCAATTGATGTAAGGCTGCAATAGGAACTGTGTGTGCAGTTTGTACAGCTTCTGAAAGAAGAGCCATTTCTTCATCAGCCTGAGAAGATGACTCTCTATTCTCCACTGTAGTAGACGCTTCTGCGAGAAGGCGATCAATTTCTTCGAAGGTACTACTTCCTTGTTGCTTTAAGAATAGCAAGCTTACTGCTGATACGTGTTCATTGGGCCCCTGAGTTTCGGATTGAGCCAATGCCCTCTCAAATTCATCATACAGAGTATTCACAAGAGAAGCACTATTTTTGCTGTTCAGTAGTGTATACATTTGCTCGAGGCGTTTGCGAAGAATATCTTTCTTTACCCGCAGCATTCTGTACTGATTAGTGAAATTCTGATAAGCCAAAAATTGTAGGCTTGCTAAGCTCTCTTCATAATTCTTTTCAAGAAGCATCAATGAAAGAGGGCCTATAAAAGTTGCTCCGTATGCTGGAAACTCTTCCTCAGCCATCCAAAACAACAAAGAAAAAGGTATTGTTTGAGTTACGGCATTAATTCCAGCTACAGTGCGACATAAAAGTTGAACTGATAGAGGAAGCATTATGTTTTTTTTGCACAACCTGATGCGAGGGTCCAAAGTTACTTTTAATTTGGTTCTATGTGGACGCTTGTCAGACTTGGTTGGGAGGAAATTATGACGATCGAATAGTGAATTTCCTATAATACCTGCGCGCTGAACCATTTGCTGTACAATGGGAATCTCTGTAGAAGCGATAAAAACAAAGACAAGAGTCGTTCGTGCCCAAAAAGGAATGGGTACATCTCTTATGAGTACCAAATCAGATCCAAGAGGGCCCCAACCCCACGACGCCATTGATCCTGGTACCAGAAAAAGAGCTTGAATGACCCGTGTTTTCCAAGAAACAGGTCTTTTAAATGCAATTGTATCGAGTGACTTAAGAAATAAAGGTTGATCATCCCAGACTACTCCACGTTGGTTAGGTGGAGGTGGGTTATATCTGTATACAACGACACCTGATTCCATTTCAGCAACAGCTCCGAGTGGAGAGAACCCATGAGCTGGATGTAATATATGAAAAAGTAATTTTTGTATTCTGGTCTTGCTAGGGTTAGTTGTATCGCGTATCACTCCATGTTCAATTATCGGAGCATTAGTTACACCTAGTGTTGATCTTTGCCGTAAATCTGACACAGTGTCTTGACCATCAATTTCCATTGAATAAGAAGTATGAGTAAAAGATAACAACATACCAAAAACAGATAACCATTTTCGAATCATGCAACCCCCCAATATGTAAATTATTAAACTCAATAATATTTTTCTCTGCATGATACCCATAAAAGACATTCATGTTAAGAAAATTTTTACGTTATTGAGATATAATCTTATTTTAGTAGATCTCATATAAAAGGGAGGATATGATGAAAAAATCTATAGCTATGCTGATGATAATGGCAGGAATTATAGCATTTACAACTACCTTGTATGCTGAACATCATCATGAGAGTGCACAGAAAAGTTCTAGCCAGCAAGAGTCCAAACATAGTTCGACTGGGTGTAGCAATCCATGGTGCTCATAGATAAACCTAAAGCGCAAGTAGGTTATGGAGTATTAAACTGGATCAAGAATAAGCTATGACTTTGCGTCATAGGTATTCCATACCTCATTGATTTCTTTTATACGGCCATTGTCATCAAATCTCAGGATGGCAATGGTTGTGAAGTGTCCTTTACTTTTTGAATTGAGGATGTAGCGAATGACACAAGTTTTGTCAGTCGATGAGGCAATAACATCTAGGGGTTGAATATCCCAATTCCCTGCCATCTTATGTACATCTTGTAGTTGAGAATCCAGTTGTTTGATGTTGGAGACAGCAAGCTTTCCATTAATGATCTTTTGGCATTGTGGAGACATCACAATAGGCAGAGCCTTCTGGTACATCGTTTGATCAGACTTTCCAGCTAGATTCAGCATATCAATATATCGATCACAACCTATTTTGAGCGTTTCAGTCGTGATTGCTGCAGCGTATGATCGATGTGGAGTCAATATAACGCTTGCCAAGATTACAAATAAGAAGTGTTTTTTCATTTTAGGTCTCCTGCTCATACAGGAATATCATACATCAAAGAGGCAATAAGTGAAGAAATATATGCGAATGCTCAGTCTCAATTGACAAATGTAACATCGAAAGCTTAGATGTATGCGATGTTTAACACATATTAACAGTTAAAATGTTTCGTATTTCCATTATATTTTTCTTATTCTTAATGCTACCTTGTTCTTTAATAGCCATGGACTCTTCAGAGCTATCAGATCAGGCGTGGCTCTCTACTCATTCTGCACGAGTCATTATTGCTGAAGACGAAGACTCGTGCCGTAAGATAATCATTCACTCACTGAATGCAGTTGGTATGGAAGTTGATGTTTGTGCAAATGGTTGCGAACTTTTACAGAAATATTCTCCTAATACTCATCACGTTGTGATTATGGATGGAAATATGCCTGAAAAGGATGGATATGACACGACGAGAGATCTCTGTCGATTATATCCATCTGTATATGTCATAGCCTCGACTGCCAATACTTCTGAGGCTGATAAGAAAAGATTTATGGATGCTGGTGCAAAAGCGTTTGTCCCAAAGCCAGTCAATCTAAAGCAACTGTGGTCAGCCTTGAGGCTTGCTCTGTCTTCTCAAGAAATAAGACCACCTGCTCCTTAAATGTCGTCATACATGAGCAGGTAGGGAATGCTGGTGGCTTTCTGCGAAGGAAAAGACTACCTAGTTGTGCTTTTGTCCTAGTTCACAATTTCACTTGGACGATTCACGCCCAACATGTTGTGGAGCACCTTTTGTTCAGTCACATATTTGCTTGGGGCACGGATAATCATGACGACACTATTCTCATCTAGTTCATCGGAAAGTGTATCCATGACGGTTTCATCATCAATCTCATCTTCATAGGTAGACATCTTTTGAAGCAACGTTGTCGTTTGCAATTTTGGATCCATGGGAGCAATCAGTTCTCCGTCGGTCAGTATGTCAAAAGTAAGAGGGGTACCGACATTATCCAGAAACCATGTTTTGACATCACTGTAAGTCAATTTATGTTTCTTTGCATGACGATTGGTTTGCAAATAGTGGTTAATTCGTTTTGTGAGGGCTTGTCGAGAGTCAACTTCAAATTGCCATTGTTGATTGGCTTTTGTCAGTGTTTCAAAGATGACATAGTCCCGCTCAGTTAGTCCGTAGCCAGAAAGTTGATTAAGAATATCCTCGCGGCTTGCTGATGCACCTTTTAGAGTAGGACGGTGATTTCTGAGATAAAAACTGACTTTTGAGGGATGAACAATTTTGCCTTCTTCGTGGCCTTGTACAAGAACGACTTTTGGTTTATCTCGCTCGATCAAAGATTCAATAATAGCGTTTGATTGTGCTCTTCTGTCGGAGGCTGCTGCGACGTAGATCAACCTTTTTGATCCCATCCTATAGATAAGGGCATAAGGAATTTGACTTGGTTGGGAATCTTCTAAGTCCTGAGACCATGTTTGTTTGAGTGAATGGTCAGCCATATAGCCAGACTGACACCCAACAAGTAGAAAGCCAGAGAGCAAAGTTACTACTTTTAGGTTCATAAGAGCCTCCATTTTTTTCAGTAATGTACGTGAAAAAACATTGAGGTTCAAGAGGATGAAACGAACTAAAATGAATAGGAATTCAGGAAATTAGTGGGGGTGGTGTGTAACCTTTCGCCTCCCTTTTGAAGTGCTTAGCAGCCCCCTGCTGCCTTAATGAGATTCGCATTCTAGCAAGGTTGAGTTAATAAAGTGTTAAAATTGACAAACTTTTTCATGTTTTTAAAAAGAGAGAAACTCTATTAATTTGTGTCTGTCATTGGTAAGCTATTATACCGTTGTGGTGGTTTCGTTACTGTGGTTGCTCGCCTTGTTCGCCGAACAGATGTAATCATAGGTGAAGAGGCTGAGGCATCTGATTGGTTATATTTCCACACGCAGCCTTCTATTAAAGCTTTGGTGTAGTCTGCAAGCATCTGATCAAACAAGGCTTTTTCCATCTCGGTATGACCAGCTGTGGAGCCCGAAGCCCAATACACTGCCTTTGCCACGTTTTGCAGCATACGTTTCAAATTTTGAAAAGTATCGCCTGCGACGGTTTGTTCTTTACTGTCATGGCTGATGCCTGAAACAAATTGTAAAGCGCGGAGGATCTGCGCTTCAAGCTCTTCGATTAATCCCATTAAAACAGCGGCTTTTCCACTATCAATATTAGCTTTCAAACCCTCTTGTGCTTTTCTAAGGCCTTGTGTCTGTTGTGTTATGGAATTTAAAAACTGAGCAGGATCAATTGCTGTGACTAGTGTTTGTTGCGTACGTTGAATTGTAGGAGTGCTGAAAACAATTTCGAGTTCCTTATCTGTGGATTTTTCAGAAAGTACTTCGGCAAACTTATGTAATGCACCGAAGATTGATATTGTAGACTTTCTGTCAACTTTTGAATCGGGTGTTTTTGCAGTTTTGATAGGTTTATTATCTATTGTACCATTATCCAGAGCTCCTAATGACATTGCACGTTGCTTACGAACAGCTGCTTTTGCAAGTTCGGATGCTTGCTTTTCATCCATGGCAAAGGAATTGTGAACTGAAGAAGTAAACACCAGAAGCAGGGCTGATAATTTTAAAGGAGTAAAACGCATAGTAACCTCAAAACATTGTATAATGAACAAATATGATAACTATAAAAAAAAGGCAACAAAAAATAATTTGATCGATGTCTTTTGTCAAAACAGGTAATGCTCAGCTAAATGCTAATACAGAAGGGATCTTTGTGAAGCGGCGAGTTCTACCCTAAATGCTTAAAGAAGTTTGCCGATTAATAATCTCTTACAGCTTTGCGCACTTGAAGATAGGCTTTATTCGCACCAAAAATGCAAGCCTGTACATCGGTGTGAAGTGTTTCACAATATTGTCTTGTTTCAGCAAATGCAGTGACAAAATCATTTCTGTCAAAGGAAGCTGGATCATATTTTGTAACTATAGCAAGAAGTGAGTCTTTTCCGTTCAATAATAAATCTAAGTTTAAATCTTAAGTTTTTTTCTCCGTTGTATCTAAAAATTTTTAATAAATTGTTAAGAATTTAAAACATATACTCTCATGGCATCAAATATAACTAGATAAGCAAGGAAAAGCTATATATCAAAAGCATTAAAGCAACTACTAATAATCGGGTTTTTTAGCTCAATTATAGAAAATTCGTTAATAGCAACAGAAGAAGATGATAAAGGTAAGTCTAAATATCCTACTGTAAAGAACAAAATTTTGAATGAAAGCGTATCTGCTACATTAATTGTAGGAGGGACTGCAGTGGGAGGCTGGGTTGGCAGTGGCATCGGAAGTCAACTTGTTTCAAGCCTAGCTTATGCTTTAAATGAACCCGAAAAAGGAAGCGTGATTAGGGCTGTAGGTGCTGCTGGCAGAAAAGCAGCTCTTTCACGAGAATGGGGATCCTGGGGATTTTGGGGCGGAGGAATACTTGGAGCTGCACTTGGTACATGGATATTTTCGTATAGCGATAGTTTTTGTTATTCTTATTGGAAAGTCTGGCATGCCGTTAGTAATTGGGATAAAAAAGATCTTGAGACAAAAGACAGTGTGATAGTAGGCGTAACAAGCATAGGAGCTATTGCTATAATTGTAGATCTCTTAATTGGCTAATAGTATATCAGAAAATATTATGAAGAATATAACTTTTATTTTAATAGTCTTTCTTGTTCAGTTTTCATTATCTCAAGTCATGAGTGTGCAAAACGAAATTGTCGAGGAGGACAAAGGCACGAGAACTCTTATGAAAGCGAGTGTAGCACCATATACTCTTTCTGCTGGACAAAATGCTATGGGGAACATTGGTGTCTATGTAGCAGAATGGATGTGTGATCGGTATTTTGCTCCTAAAGCGGGAAGTTGGTTTAGACCAGCAACTTTGATAAGATGGATTAACGCGAACAGTGCTGCAGGAAATGCTAAAGAAGAATGGAGGCCTGTTGGACAAAGAATAGGTGGATTTATAGGTTCTATTGCATTAACTGCGACTGCGATGCTGTTGATGGATAGATATTATTTTCCATGGAAAAGGTTAGCAACTTGCTTCACTGGAGAAGATATTGGATTTGATCAACTGCGTGAAGGAGATTCATGGAAAATTGTTGAAAGCATTATTTTTTCCACTGGACTTGGAATTCTTGTATATTGGGATTTGAAAAAGAAAGACTAGCTTCATATCTTAATTCAAAAGGCGAGATGGGGCTTTAGGCTTACGTCAGAGTGTCGCATAATATATATTATGGAAAATAATAGCTGTCTAATTTCTAACATTTAAACGCACTCTTCAATTAAACTCTCTTTCTCAATGCGCATCGCTCATCTCAAAAAATAAAATGTATATGCATGCTTATATAATCTTACTTTCAAAGTTCATATTTACTTTGAAATTTACCTGATAATTATAATAGTAATATTTAAAACACTAGTTCTTAACAGCTAGGATTTTATTCTTGACCTTAGCGTCTAATAATGAAAGATATAACAAAGAACATTAAGTGAGGTGGTTTATGTGTAAGTTTGCAAGATATTTGATACTGTGTTGGTTGGCCATGGGATCTTTGGCTTGTGCTATGAGTTCAGCTGCAGATGATGAGGGAGAACATCTTAGAACTGTTCTGTTAAAATTAGTACCTGACTCCCTAAAAATATCTATCAAAAGGGGAGATGTTTCCTTTAAAGGGAAAAGAGATGATCTTGATAGGGTTGTTAGTGTGTTTCGTGATTATGATGCTGTGCGCAAAGTGTTACAACAGGCTAACTCCGATTGTCTAGGAACTCAATCTAGTCGAGAAGCCCTCTCCTCATGGGAAAGTTTTTTGAAATGGACGGGCGTGAATGAAAGCGATTACGCCATGTACAATAGTAGTGCCCTTCATATTGCTGACAAGGATGGGCGCTGGACGGTGAAAACGTCAAGTAATGTGTCTAAAAGATTGACCGCAACTTACCTTAGTGCTCTGTCCGAAGATGTTCCATTTTTCAGGTGGGCTCAAACGAATATCCCTGAATTTATGACTGTTACAAACGAAATGACAGTGGTCAATTATGGTTTGCTTGGAAAATTCTTGCATCTTGATGATGCTGAAATTTATGAGGATGAAGGGGAATGTGTAGCCAGATGGCCTGTCCAAGATATGTTGAAAGTAATGGTAGCCGCAGCGTCAGGAGCTGTATCGTTGACGAAAGTGTCTGAGAACCCTGAGGCCTATCGTGTGAATGTTATTGATTTGGGAGGTATAAAGCCTGAGAAGAGTGGTGTTCTGCACATTTATCTAGATGTGAGCAGCAGCATGGATTTGAAAGATTTGTCGGGATCCGGTACTTCTCGGTTAGCTGTAGTTAAGGCAGCCCTACCAAGCATATTCCAAGACATTACGGCTGATCTTCGAGAAGATCAACAGTTAACCGTTCGAGTGACCCCGTTTAACCATGAATTACAGCCTACGCAAAGTTTCACACTGACTCGTGGAGGCTTGACCAATGGAACATTTTCGGCGTTTTTGAGTCATCTCAGTCCGGATGGTAAAACAGATTTACGTAATCCTGTGAGATCAGTTCTTACACGTGCTAGTATGGAAGTTCAACCAGAGCATTTGGCAATTTTGATGACAGATGGTGAGCACCAACCATGGCTGGATTATAATAAGAGTGAACTGAAAAAACAAGTTGCAGACTTGCTCAAGGAAGTCGAGGCACATCTTCTTACATCTGGTAAATCTTTCCAGCTGTTAACAGTTCAAGTGGGGCAAGAGTCAGAAGACTTTTTTGGGAAATTTGCACAGATTATGGGAACACCAACATATTGCGATAAAAGCATGAAAGACTTCATAGCAGCGTTAAGAGGTCGAATCAGGGAGCTTATGATGCCTAGGAGTGGTGTATTGTTACATCTTCTGCACCAAAATGAGGTAAGGATAGGAGGATGGATTTCATCAGTCAGACCTTCATTCACTACCCTTCGTGATACAGTTACAACTGGTGATGAGGTCACATTCAAAGAACAAATGATTGTTGTGAGGGGCGGGTTAAATTTGAACGCAGAAGATATTGTTCCCTTACGATAGGGACAGCATTCTTTTAGCATACTGTCTAAATCTTTTTGTATGTTTCATGAGGCATAAGCCGTGGAAAATATCTTTATCCAAGAAAAATATTCCAGCAGGACTGTTTTCCCCTCTTAGAAGAGATCGCACCCTAGAAGTTTCCTTTTATCCAATTATGAATTTATACTTTTTTAATAAAATTCAATTACCATAAAAAAGTTATAAACATATGAAAGGAAAAAGATATGCGTAAGACAAAAAATGCAGCTTTGTTCGTATGCTCTGTATTTCTTGGAACTTTGGGATCTTCTTGTTATGCACAAGTCTCAAATCCAATAAATGCAACGCCAGGAGGAGTAGCTAAGAATAATTGGCCAGCCGGCTCATATAGGAAAACTTGCAAAAGTTGCACATGGATGAAATCATTTGATCAACCTCTTTTTAGTTGTTTATGCAAAGATTGGGATCAGAAATACAAGCAAACAAGCATAACTGGAAGTGCCATAAATAAATGTTGGAGAGATAATAGAGAAATTGAAAACATAAATGGTAAACTTGCTTGTGATAGAAAGAGAAAATAAATCTCTCATTCCTTTTCAATGAGGTATAGCATGATTATCATGCTGTACCTCAGTTACTTACATGTTTATTGAATCCACTAAGAAAGTTAATTTGATTTGGGTAAAATCTGCGTAAACAGACTTAATCACTCATTCCATTCATGGTGAGGTAATACAACTGCTTCTGTCCAATAATTAAGCGCAAACTGCATATGTTTCTTGAAGACATCAAAATCAAACGATTTACGTATATAGCCAGCGGCATAATTCTTATAGGAACTCATTACGTCCTTGATGTTGATACTCGAGGTGATCAATAAGACCGGTATATGCTTTAGCTGCTTGTCCTGCTTGATATACTTTAAAAGTGATATACCCTCCATTTTAGGAATATCCAGGTCAAAAAAGATAATGTCTGGTATCGGAATATTGCTGATGGTGCTCCTGCTCTTAATGATATTCATGAACTCTGCTCCATCATGGATGCAGTACAAATTCGCTCTATCCTTAAACCCCTCCAGACTTTGAATAATTTGGAACTGATCCTCTGAGTGATGGTCAACGAGTAAAATATTGACTTTTCGTGTTTTGCGATAAGTTGTAATATCAATAGGCAAAGGTTCAGAGTTTTCATTTTCATCGCCCGAATACCCAATAAAAAAATCATTTGCTGAAACAGCAAACAACTTGCAAAATTTATAAAGCATACCAGATGGTATTTTGGTTTGCCCCGATTCATATTTATGGATTTGTTGATGTGATATCCCTACCCTATCTGAACAATCCTTCAAAGTTAAGCCAACTTTCTCGCGAAAATCACGAAGTTTTTGACCAATAAATTGGTCGACTGTTGAATACTTATTCTTTAGATCTTGGGGTATCCCCAAATCATCATTGTCATTTCCGTCGTTTATCAAAACATTTTCAACGTTACTTTGTTGAAATCTTGCCATACATACTCCTGTAGTCAGCCCCAATTGAACGGGACTGTTTTATTTTTTTTATGTGGGATATATCATAATTAGGTAGAATCTTAAACAATTTCATTCAAGAAGTTCTTTGTATTCGTTCTTACCTTTGTTTTCATCGACAAAATTAATACATACCCTCTTTAGTGGGGGGGATCAAAATGATCTTTAAGTTGTCAGTAACTTACTTTAGCAGCCCCCTCTGCTAAAATGGACAATATAGAAACTTTTGTTGAAAAAAAGTGGATAATGCAGTTTTTTTTCAACTCCAGAGGCATCTCTTTGTTAAAAAGATACTTTTCAAATTGAAATTATTAGTGTACAAAAATAAGAAAGTCTAAAATTCCTGATAATGGTGAACTATGAACGAATTGTGCATTCAGAAGGCGATCTTCCAACATCAAATACCGCTCACATATATCAAGAATGGGATTGGCAAAATTTATATAGATTATACTCTCGCTGATATTCATATTCCCCTATTCCTTTCCCGTGTGCAAGCGGGCTTCCCAACGCATACAGATGAGTACTCCGAAGGAAAGCTTGATTTGAATGAGTATCTTCTTCCCCATAAGGAAACTACGTTCTATGTTAGAGTGACAGGGGATTCCATGAGAGATGCTGGTGTCTTTCCTGGCGACATGCTCATTGTAGATCGTTCTCTTGCTCCTAATTATGGAAATATAATTATAGCTTTAATTAATGGAGAGATGACGGTTAAGCGCCTCGAAAGAGTCAAGAACGCAATCTTTTTATTCTACAAAAAATCGAACAGGTTAAATACAACGA
>CAYRHD010000020.1:0-5070 GCA_964424065.1 uncultured Alphaproteobacteria bacterium | reverse complement strand
TGTGCTGAAAATGATAATTATCCAGATATCCGTGTCAGTGAATATGATGATTTTGCAATTTGGGGTGTGGTCACAAACGTAATACATTCACTTGTGAATAGGCATCAGCAATGGATTTAAGATATGCATATACTAACATGAATTCTGACTCTTATATGGAGGAAAGCATTCGTTTATTGTTAATAACGTGTAGCATTTTCTCTGGCCAGTTTTGTCTTTGAAAATGGGCGGCGAATCCCCGTCTTTTATACAGACCACGGAAAGTATTTCCCCCCTCCTCTATCGTGAGTTGCTCTGCAAACAGGAATAATTCACTCTATGTAATCTGTTGTTGATTGAGATGCTCTTGATCGTTTTCTTATCCATTGACATTTCCCTTCAATAGACCATCTTCTATGAGTCGCTTAAGCGAAGGTACGTACGAGCTTTCAGTGGCTAAGGCAATGTCAGGTCATGTTTTAGGACAGGCTGTATTAACGGACTTTTTCCGAAATTGATAATTGTTTACGCGAAATTAATAACTATCTGTTATATTCATAAGGTATCAATTTAGGAGTCCATATGAACGATGGTTCTTTTCATCAAACAAAAGGGAATATCCCGTGTGACCTATCTAATCGTCTCTCTGACATTTCAAGTTTGTATACTATGTGATCTATCTTTTGCCCTTCAACCATCTGAAATCATTGTTGATGAACCCAGTGGTTCTATTCATCGACCTCGTTCATATGCCTTTATCGGCAATGAAATGCACAAAGAACTTGTAGAGCAAAGAAGAATGTCTATAAGGAATCACCTTTTGAGAAAGTCTACACCTTCGATAGATTAACCTATTATAGAAGGTAGAGCTTATCCTTAACATCACCGTATCGTCCGTGCACAGCCAAGGATTCACTTTTAGCATTTTCCAGTATTATCGGCTGGAATAACACCAGTTGTGGATGTAGATGTATGTGGGTCTGCTTTAGCGCATCAGTTAGCTCAACCAATAGGTATTAAAGAAATTCTGTTGTTTTTAACCCCGATGGCGACTTTACCACTTTTTAGTTCTAATGCTGCATTTCCGAAAATTTCTCGTCTCCAGCCTTCTAATGCGGGAACTTGTGGATTCGATGAGCGGGCAATAATTTCAAGGTCACCTGACGTTGCAATGAGCTTGGGAGCAACGTGATATTTTTCTGATTTGATTTTCAACAATAGTTTCAACATTTCTAAAAGAGCTGAGGCTCCTGGGGGAGACTCCTTGAATTTCTTAACCTGGGGACAATCCTCTAGGGGAAGTTGATGTGCTTTTTTGATAAGCTCTAGTATCCTAAGCCCTTCTCCTTCCTGTAATAAAGATGAAGGAAGTCCTCTCATTCTTTTAAGGTCTTCATGCGACTGAGGAGATCCAGCTGCAAGCTCAAGCATAGCTTCGTCCCTGAGGACTCGCCCGCGTGGTACGTTTCTTTGTTGAGCCGTAATTTCGCGCCACGCTGCGAGTTCCCTAAGTGTGGCCAGTAGTCTGGGTTTGGGAGATCTCACACGTATCTTTTGCCAGACAGAATAAGGGTCAATCGCATAAGTTGTGGGATCATTGAGAATAGCGAGCTCCTCTTCTAACCAATGGAGTCGATCCTCATTCACAATTTTATAATGCAAATGTTCATATATGATGCGTAAATGTGTGACGTCACCCAAAGCATAATCAAGCTGCTTTTTTGATAATGGCCGTTGGGCCCAATTGGTATACCGTGATGATTTGTCTATAGATATACTGGTATATTTTTGAACAAGAACGTCATAAGCAACAGAATCTCCAAAACCACACACCATGGCTGCAACTTGAGTATCAAATACCGGAGCAGGCATTTCGCCTGTGAGATGATAAAAGATCTCAATATCCTGACGTGCTGAATGAAATACCTTAATAACATTTGTGTTACATAAAATGGCAAAGAAGGGTTCGAGATTAAGGTCTTTGGCAAGGGGGTCAATAATGACGGCTTCATCCTCTAGTCCAACTTGAATAAGACAAAGTTGGGGCCAGTAGGTTGATTCGCGAATGAACTCGGTGTCAACGGTTATAAATGCAGCGTTTTGCGCTCTTTTACAGAAGTCTTCAAGTTCTATTGTTGTTATTATAACTTTCATGTCCCTTCGTTAACATTGAAACGGAGTCTTGACAAGTCACTCAGAATATCTACCACTATCATTCATAAATCAAACACAAAGAGTGGAGACCATGTTAAACCCTTATCGTACCCATACGTGTGGCGCTTTACGCCTAGAAAACGTTAATGAAATTGTTCGGCTTTCTGGGTGGGTGCACAGGAAACGAGATCATGGGCAACTCTTATTTGTGGACTTAAGAGATCACTATGGTATTACCCAATGTGTTATTGACTCTGAAAGTTCTCATTTCAAAGAGATAGAGAATATTCGCCATGAAAGTGTGGTTACCATTTTAGGTCGCGTGGTAAAACGGACTGCAGATACTGTCAACCATCAAATGCCGACGGGTGAAGTTGAAATTGCTATTGAAGAGGTGACGGTTCAGTCGCGTGCAGACGTACTGCCCCTCCAAGTTAATTCGGATGCTGAGTTTCCTGAAGAAACGCGTCTTACGTATCGTTTCCTTGATTTAAGGCGTGAAAAAATGCACGCGAATATCATGTTGAGAAGTCAGATCATTTCGACTCTGCGCAAAAAGATGCTTGACCAAGGGTTTGTTGAGTTTCAAACCCCTATCTTAACGGCCAGTTCTCCAGAAGGAGCTCGTGACTTTTTGGTTCCCAGTCGACTTCATCCTGGAAAGTTTTATGCCCTTCCCCAAGCTCCTCAACAATTTAAACAGCTCCTCATGGTGGCTGGGTTTGATAAATACTTCCAGATTGCCCCATGCTTCCGTGATGAGGATGCGCGCGCAGACCGCTCTCCAGGAGAATTCTACCAATTAGACTTTGAAATGTCCTTTGTCACTCAAGAGGATGTATTCGGGGCCATAGAACCTGTCCTCCATGATGTCTTTGTCCAATTTGGCAAAGGGAAATCAGTTACAGCCCTTCCCTTTCCCCGCATTCCTTATGAAGAAGCGATGCTGAAGTATGGAACGGATAAACCAGACCTTAGAAATCCACTGATCATTAGTGACGTTACAGATATTTTTTCAGGCTCAGGTTTTGGCCTTTTCGCAAGCGGGATTGAAAAAGGATCTATTGTTCGTGCCATTCCTGCAACGGGGGCAGCAGACCATCCTCGAAGCTTCTTTGATAAAATGAATGAATGGGCCCGAGAACAAGGTGCGGGTGGACTAGGTTATATTACATTTACTCATGAAGGTCCCAAGGGACCAATCGCCAAGAACTTAGATGAGGATCGCCTCAGTAAGTTAAAGCAAAGAACAGGCGTTAAAGAAGGAGATGCTCTCTTTTTTGCCTGCGATACGGCCAAATCTGCGGAAAAAATTGCAGGACTAGCGCGGATACGCTTGGGTGATGAACTTAACCTGATTGATGAAAATGCATTCCGTTTTTGTTTCATTGTTGACTTTCCAATGTATGAATATGATGAAGAGAAAAAGAAGATTGCTTTCTCGCATAACCCCTTTTGTATGCCCCAAGGTGGCCTTGAGGCATTGGAAACCCAGGATCCGTTGGATATCAAAGCCTATCAATATGACATCGTCTGTAATGGTTATGAATTATGTAGTGGTGGTATTCGTAACCACTTGCCAGAGATTATGATCAAAGCTTTTACAATTGCGGACTATACCCAAGTAGAAGTGGAATCTCAATTTTCGGGAATGCTTAATGCTTTTCGTTATGGAGCTCCTCCCCACGGTGGTGCAGCCCCTGGCATTGACCGGATTGTGATGCTTTTGGCGGATGAGCCGAACCTTCGTGAGGTTGTTGCTTTCCCCATGAACCAAAAAGCAGAAGATCTCCTGGTTGGGGCCCCTGCCCCGGCTATGGAACATCAACTAAAAGATTTGCACATTAAAGTTGTGCTTCCTGGGAAGAAGACGGAATAGAACTTTGCCACCTTAGTAATGAGGGGACGGTGATACCGGAAATGATCAATGTGATCGTTTCGATGCCAGCCTGAAGGTGTATATACTACATCTATGTGTGAAGTAAGTGTTAACTCCTAGTTCAAGGGAGTGATTACTTTAGATGCAGATTGAAAAATTTCGGCTTATGGCTTATCGAATTTATCTCCTCGGCCTTCGAGCTTTGACTGTCTAGTATATCTAGACCCGCTTCTGCAGATTGATGAGGAAGAAGCATTCTTTAAACATATTTGTTGTATATGTTATGTCAGAGACTGATGGGAAAGTTGATGTTTAAAAGGGCTCCGAGCCCAATAGGAAGATGGTGATCAGGTCCTTCTTAGTTTCTAATAATAGAAAGTGTAAAAAAAATTAAAATAGTTGTTGACTCATGTGAATCCCCTGCGTATAAGAAACATCACAGAAGCGATGAATCGCCGTGGGGGTCTTGAACCCTGACATGATAGTTGCTATGTTTAATTCAAAGACTCAGTTTTTAACTGGGTCAATTTGTTCTTTGAAAAGTGAATACAAGAAGGGATACGCGGAAAGCGACTTGCTAGACGAGTTCGTAAAGCGCGTATCTAGACATTCAGAGAGTATTAACCTTCGGGTTATATAAACTCTGAGTCGACAAGCGTTTTATAGAATAACTCGTTAATTTTAAGAGTAGACCATTTTGAAGCTTTGGCTTCGAATGATTTGGATCTAACTCAGTAAATGAAGAACCTTCGGGTTCTGAATTGAACTTGAGAGTTTGATCCTGGCTCAGAACGAACGCTGGCGGCATGCTTAACACATGCAAGTTGAACGCAGAATAAGACTTCGGTCTTATTGCTGAGTAGCAGACGGGTGAGTAACGCGTGGGAATCTGCCTTTTTGTGGGGGATAACTAAGGGAAACTTTAGCTAATACCGCATAAGCTCTACGGAGGAAAGACTTCGGTCGCAGAAAGAGGAGCCCGCGTCAGATTAGGTAGTTGGTGGGGTAATGGCCTACCAAGCCGACGATCTGTAGCTGGTCTGAGAGGATGATCAGCC
>CAYRHD010000019.1:21493-27445 GCA_964424065.1 uncultured Alphaproteobacteria bacterium | reverse complement strand
AACGAAAGACCATTTTAACAGGCTCGTACCTGTTACTGATGCGGAGGGACTTCGACTCGCAAAAGCAGACGAAGACCGCGTTCTACAGCCTCTTATGGGCGATCAACGTAAAGCAGACAGTTCTTTGGTCACAACTAGCTATGAACTTTTGAGACAGGCAGAGTGTGAATCTTTATCACATTCCAACCTTGTCTCAGGTCTTCAGCAACAAGAGTATACTGCAGAAGCAAGACGCCTAAAAGCGAGGCTTCCTAAAAAGGGTTTAAAAAAGCCCAGCAAACCTGCATTGGCTGCTTACTATAAAGCACTCATTCATACGTTTAAAACACGTATTGAAGCACTCAACGCTGAGCTTAATAAGCAACTCCATCGGCCTGTGCCTATTGCTGCTTTAATGGGTAACCAAAACTATAGAAGAAGACATGAAGAAGATGTTCGAAAATTTGATAAGGCAGAAAAAAAGCACCAGGAAAAACTCCCTGCTTTAAGAATGGAACTTGAAAAAATAGAAAAGAAGCTACCTATCTGGCAATCGCTCTTTCAAGCTCTTCGATTTGAGCCCGATGAGCTTGATTTTGCCGATGCATTGCTACTGCTGAAATTGCATCAACAGCAACTTGAGAGTCGCACAGAGCAAGGACTAGACCCCTCGTTTGGATTACCTTTTAAGCATCTTAAAGTCCTCTTTGGAGAAGCGTTTAGCAAACTACAAGATACCGTGTTTCAATCTATTGCCTACCAGCTCAAAAGTAAAAAGAAGGCAGCGAAACAACGACTTGATGCTTTAAGAAGTAACAATTTAAAAGTCGACGACTGCTGGTCTTACAAATCAGACTTTGATGAAGCTCAAGCTGAAGTGCATCGTCATTATCAAACTTTACAGGGACGACCCGGTTTGTGTTTTAATCCTGAATATTTAAGTGGCGATCCCTTTTTAAGCTCAGCAATACCCGATATCATAAAAGACTATCCAACGGATATCACAGATGCACAATGGAAAGCAAAGCTTAAAAATATAATCATTGATATGTTGCATTTCCTTATTATTGATGATCAACATGATGAAATCGCAGCCGCTCTTCCACCTACCGATCTTTTTCAAATAGGCACTCTCAGAGAGAGTGTAGACGGCGATTGTAGAGATTTATTGATCATAGAAGGAACAACGTTCATTCTTAAAACTGAAAATGAAGTTCTGGAAGTATTAGATCATGAAGTGCCAAGACAAGCTCTAGTGGATTGCCTTTATGGTTTATCTCATGTTTTCAGTTTATTAATGCCAGCGGGCTATAGCAGCAGGCTTGAGAACGCAATAAAACTCGGTCGTAAAAAAGTATATCGGGTTATTGACACAATGGTCAAAAGAGCTTCCTCAGAAGAAGAAGGAAAAGCGGAAGAAACTCTTGCAGGGAAAAAAGCAAAAGTCAAGGCTGCCCTTACTTTAGCTCAAAACTCTGTTCGTTGTATTGATGGGCTCTTTTCTGGTCTTGAACTTATTGAAGCAGATCTTTTCCAAGACTCGACTTTTACGGAGAATGAAATCGGCAAAATATTCTCACACAATGCCCATATGTATTGCGCAGCTTATGCAGGCTCAAGTAAAGACAGCGAATGGCGAACAAATGCTCCTCAGTTTGTCAAGCAACGGACATTTTATGCCCTTCCGCACAAAGGTGAACCCCACGCAGATTATCTGGTTCTTGGAGACAGAGTAAGAGCCGAATCTTCAAGTAACCTAAGGCCAGATGCTTTAATGCGGACTTTCCTAGAAGGGGGAACTGTTACCTTCAGCGATGGAGTGTATTATGACGAGAATCGAAATGAACAAATAGAAAAAAAACTAACAGTTGTTTTTAAACCATTCAATGCAGCAAGAGCCGTGACCCTTCTTGTTGAGGCTTATCAAAGAGGACTAAAAAATGACCGTTCGGGGCCTAGCCTCACTGATGAAAACATCATCGATTTCATCAAAAGAGATGACGCGTTACAAAGAAAATTCACTGAGTTTTCTGACGCTCTTGCAGAAGGTAACGTCTTAGAGTCTGACTTTTTCACAATTGAAGAATGCCAATCCGAAGTTAAAAGTCTGAGCGTCCAGGTTATTCGCTACAAACCAAAACTATTCGAAACAATTCTTGTAAAGCTTGGTTATCTTATTCCAACCAATGAGCTTTTCACATCTTCAAAAGATGGCAAAAAATCAGAGGAAAAGAAAAACACAAAAGCAGAGAAAGAAAAAACTTCTACTAAAGCAAGCAAAGAGAAAAAAGCATCTTCTAAGTCGCATAAAGATCAAAAACAGCTTAAAAAGCAAAAAGAAAAAGAGTTGAAAAAAGAACAAGTTCGTCAAAAGAAACTTGAAAAGCGACGAGAAAAGGAACAGAAAAAAGAAAAAGAGTTGAAAAAAGAACAAGCTCGTCAAAAGAAACTTGAAAAGCGACGAGAAAAAGAACAGAAAAGAGAAAAAGCTCGCCAAAAGAAGCTTGAAAAGCAAGTAGAAAAAAGGCGGAAAAAAGAAGAAGCTCAACAATTAAAACTGCTAAGAAAACATGAGAAACAAAAAAAGGGGAAGAAGCTAAGCAAATAAGACTTGCAAACAGCTATCAAAGCAAGAAGCCAAAAATAAGCATATCGAATAGATCTTAGGTGGACAATTCACTAGCTTTTAGGAATGAATTTGAGTCTTTTTCTTTCCATATTTCAGACGCTGATGAATCCTAGATTTCTTTCCACCGATATTGCCAGCTTGTTTTGCAGTGAGT
This sequence comes from uncultured Alphaproteobacteria bacterium, assembly GCA_964424065.1. Lineage (GTDB taxonomy): Bacteria > Pseudomonadota > Alphaproteobacteria > UBA9655 > UBA9655 > UBA9655. The sequence goes on along the minus strand of CAYRHD010000019.1, from coordinate 24,683 downwards.
TGCTTCTCTGATCTCACAATACGTAGCAATACAAAGTGGGTCAACGTCCAACGCATGTACGGCTGCTTCATGAGAAACATGGCTATAACCTGCAATACAATACCAACGTGAAAACTTAGCAAGTGCGCTCTCTGAAAGAACAAATATAGTCAAGGCCATGACAAAGCCAATGATTTTCCTATTCATCTTCCTCATCTCTCCATTAACTTATATCTTCGGTTATAGGATACATCTCTTAAGTTACGATATGGTTAATGGAGTAAAAATTTTGAGTTTTTAGTCAAAGAAAAGCGCCCTCCTGGGACTCCCAAGAGAGCGCTTTCATTCAAATAAACTGCGACGAGCTTATTTTTTAGCAGAATCTTCTGCTTTTGGTGCTTCTTCAGCTTTTGGTGCAGTTTCAGCAGACTTCTTTTCTTCTTCTTTTGGCATTGGTTTTCCATCCTTTGTGAATGTCTCAACTTTTGCTGTTGAACGAAGATCTTTGAGCAAGCCAACAATGGCTTCTTGCATCATGAGAGCCTTGAGTTCCTTTTGGACTTCCTCAAACTTTGGTGGTTCTGCATCCCTAAATCCTTCAACTTTAAGAACATGCCATCCAAAATCTGTTTTGATAGGAGCTTGGCTATAGGACCCTGGTGTCATGGCAAAAGCTGCATCTGCAAGAGGCGGTGGCAACTCAGCTTTACGGAAGAAGCCAAGACCTCCCCCTTCTTTTGCTGTTTCATCTGTTGATTTTTGTTGCGCCAATTTTTTAAAATCCGTCCCATTTTTTAATGCTTTGATAACTGCCTTTGCTGTTGACTCATCACCAACAAGAATGTGACTGACCTGCACTTCTTTTTCCTTAGGGAAGTTCTTGATCACTTCAGCAAATTTTGCTTGAACCGCAGCATCTGTAATAATTGGTTTAATTTTATCCATTAGATAGGCCTGAGCAATAATCCCTTCAGTTGCCTTTTCAATGGCCTTTTTAACTTCAGGCTTTTCTGCTTCTCCAGACGCTTGTGCAGCCTTGTTAATCAAGTAGTTGTCAATAGCTTGGTTAACAAGAGCAGGAAAGAGCTTATCATCTGATTCAGATTGGAATTGTTTGGGTAGGCTGGCTTTCATCTCCATCACTTGGGAATAAGTAAATTTTGTTCCATCAACAATGGCCACGATGGGATCATCAGCCCATACAGGTGTTGATGTTGCTAATAGAGCCACAAGGCTCATGGATTTAAATAAAGAAGACTTCATATCGATCTATTCCTTACGATGGCCAATTTGGAAAATCGAGGGTACGCCATCATCATACGCCTCTTTCTAGGCTGCGATTAAATCATAGATTTCAACGAGAAGCAAGAGCTTGCAATGAATGATGTCCCTCTCTAAAATAAGCACTCGTCGTACATTTACTGTGGTAGCTTTTTTTGGTTACCTTGGGTGGACTTCGTTCCAATAAAAGCAAGATAGGATTAATATGTCACAGATAGTTGTCGCTGCCCTTTATCAATTCAGCCATTTCCATGACTACAAGGAATGGCAACCCCTCCTTAAATCCTTATGTGAAAAAGAAGACATCAAAGGTATCTTGCTACTAGCGGAAGAAGGGATTAATGGCACAGTTGCTGGATCCCGAAAAGGCATAGACACCCTCAAAGTATTCCTTGAAACTCGTTTTAAAGCTCTTGAGTACAAGGAATCATCAGCTGACGAAATGCCCTTCCATCGGATGAAAGTACGCCTAAAAAAAGAAATCGTTACCTTGGGTGTTCCCACCATTAATCCCAGCGAATGTGTTGGTACTTATGTTGAACCTGAAAGATGGAATGACCTGATTTCTGATCCAGAAGTTCTTGTCCTCGATACCCGCAACGATTATGAAGTCCAGATCGGAACCTTTCAACGGGCTTCAAATCCTGGAACAAAGATATTTCGTGAGTTTCCAGAGTTCGTCAAAGGTATTGATAAAACAAAGCATAAGAAAGTTGCCATGTTTTGTACCGGCGGGATCCGTTGTGAAAAAGCGTCTGCTTATATGCTCTCCCAAGGGTTCGAAGAAGTCTATCACCTGAAAGGCGGCATCTTAAAGTACCTCGAAACCGTTCCTTCCGAAGAAAGCTTGTGGGAAGGGGAATGCTTTGTTTTCGACAAACGCATTGCTGTGAGACATGGTTTGCAGGAAGGACATTTTGAGTCTTGCCACGGATGTCGACGACCAATTTCTGACGACGACACAAAATCACCCCTCTATGAACGTGGTGTTTCTTGCCAACATTGTTACAATTCTATGACAGACAAACAAAAGAAATCTGCCCGGCAACGACAACGACAAGAGGACCTCGCCCAATCCCGCGGCGAAAAGCACATCGGTGCTGTGATGTAATGCCAATCTGTTGAATTAGTATCTAGCAATGCCGGCCAGAAGCAGTTGATACGTTCTCCATTCATTACTTAAGAGATTCTCTAACGAGCTACAGCAATTTTTTCTATAAAGAATAATCCATCTGCTATACAATTTGCATCTCCCCTCACCCGCTGCTCCGCACCGACCTCTCCCACAAGGGGAGAGGTGATAAGATGAGCACTCTTTTTTACCTCTCCCCTTGCGGGAGAGATCGACCCGTAGGGTCGGGTGAAGGTTTTTTATAGAAACTCTAACAACTGAAACCTTATAGACTTATTTTATTTACTAGTTATATGATACAGCTTCAAACCCCACTCTTCCAGAGCGCAGCCATAAAGGCCCCCTTAATCAGAGGCAGTAGGCTCAATATCACCCCGACCGTTAGTGGTATGCTAATGCTGAGCGCCCAGATCATGGGCGGGTCATAAAGGGCTTGGAGGACAAAAAAGAAGGGAACCACAAGCATACAAACAAGGCCCATGGTAATGTAAGCAGGTCCATCATCCGCCCTTAAGGGAACGAAATCAAGGTGACAGACGGAGCATTCAACTTTGGGGGTTAAGTAGCCTTGGAACATTTTCCCCTCCCCACAACAGGGGCAACGACGGGAAAATCCGTTAATTAAGGCTGTTATCCAATTTACACGATTCACTTTTTTAGTGTCTCCTCAATCAGCTTTCTAAATTCATCCACTCCATAAAGCGCGATGAAAGAGCCCATGCGTGGCCCTTCATCTTGGCCCAAAAGGGTCTGATATAGGGTCTTAAACCAATCGCGCAAATTTTCATAATTATGACG
>CAYRHD010000019.1:0-21483 GCA_964424065.1 uncultured Alphaproteobacteria bacterium | reverse complement strand
TGACGCTTTCCCACTTCAAAGACTTGGGTTTGCAGAACATCTGCGTCTGCAGGAAGGACTTTCAAGGTTTGTGCCAAGTCTTCTAAGGCTTTACGCTCTTCTTCCGTTGGGGCACGATAATGTTTGTGAGGCTTGACGAAATCCCGGTAATACGCAATTGCATAGGCCACCAGGCGATCTACTATGGGCATGTTTTCAGGGGCTGCGTCTGGAGCATACCGTGAAATAAAACCCCAAAGAACTTTTTTGTCCTCCGTATTCGTCACACTAACTAAGTTCAAAAGAATCCCAAAGCTAAGTGGCAGCTCTTCCTTCGGTGGCTTTCCATTATGAATATGCCATAGGGGATTGCTTAACTGTTGATCTACAGGTTGCTCTGGAAATTTCTCGAGGAAGTTTAAATAGTCATCCACAGCCCGCGGGATCACATCAAAATATAGTCTTTTGGCTTTACGTGGTGATTGAAACATAAAATAAGCCAGGCTTTCTTCGGGTGCATATTGAAGCCATTCTTCAATGGTTAACCCATTTCCTTTTGACTTGGAAATTTTGGATCCATCTGCATCTAAAAAAAGTTCATAGTTGAAGCCCTCCGGCGGACGATGCCCGAGAACCTTGCAAACCTGGCTTGATAGCTTGACGGAATCAATCAAGTCTTTTCCAGACATTTCGTAATCAACATCAAACGCAGCCCAACGCATTCCCCAGTCAACTTTCCACTGAAGCTTGCAATGGCCACCAGTCACAGGTGTTTCGATCAACTTTCCATCTTCTCGTTGATAGGTAACCGTACCTGCTTTCTCATCTCTCTTAACAACGGGCACTTGAAGCACTCGGCCGGTTTCTTCACAGACAGGAAGGAATGGACTATAGGTTGCCCGCCTTTCTGGTCCCAATGTGGGAAGGATCACCTGAATAATCTCATCATAATGCTTGAGGACTTCAAGCAACATGGAATCAAAACGACCTGAGCTATAGCACTCCGACGCACTGACAAATTCATATTGAAATTCGAATTTATCCAAGAAAGCCCTCAGGCGCGCATTATTGTGATGACCAAAACTTTCATGAGTTCCGAAAGGATCGGGTATACGGGTTAATGGTTTCCCCAAATGCGGTCGAATAACATCAGCATTCGGAACGTTATCGGGGATTTTGCGCAACCCATCCATATCATCAGATACGGCATAAAGTTTTGTGGGTATGTCAGATAAAATTGTAAAGGCCTGACGAACCATGGTGGTTCGAACAACCTCTCCAAATGTTCCAATGTGAGGAAGACCCGAGGGACCATAGCCCGTTTCAAAAAGAACGTATCCTTTGTCTGGTGTTTTCCCACCAATTCGTTGTAAAATTTTCCGAGCCTCTTCAAAAGGCCAAGCTGGTGATGACTGAGAAATCTCACGTAAGTCTTGCATTTTAACCCTATTTTAACGTAGTTTGTTCATTATTTATAATAGAATGTTAAAACAAAGGATAGAGAAATGTCTAAAAAACCTCTTATTGGCATAACCCTAGATTCACAAGAACCTGGTCGTTATTCAAGATACCCCTGGTATGCCTTAAGAGCCAACTATTGTTCTGCCATTGTAAACGCTGGAGCAACCCCTCTTCCATTGCCTCATGAACTTGGTTCAGTTGATCATTATCTTGATCTCATTGATGGATTAATGATTACGGGGGGTGGACATGATGTGGACCCTACTCTTTACGGTGCTTCTGAGATTCACCCCACAACAAAAATTAATGTGAGAAGAACGGCTTTTGAGATGGAAATCACAACCAAAGCTCTTGAACGGAATATTCCTGTATTTGGTATTTGTGGAGGGATGCAACTCTTGAACGTCGCCCTCGGTGGTACTCTTATCCAACATATCCCTGACGAAGTTGAAAACTGCTTAGTACACAGCCAAGAAACAGATCGTCACAGCCCTTGTCACAACGTTCGCGTGTTGGAGAACACTCTATTTCACGAAATTGTTAGACAAGCGGAAATTCCCGTTAATAGCGTGCATCACCAAGCTGTGAAAGCTCTCGGCAAAAATCTTAACGCAAACACGATTGCCCCCGATGGTCTTATTGAAGGCATTGAGTCTCCTGACTATCGCTTTTGTATGGGCCTTCAATGGCATCCTGAATTCATCGTGTCTGAACATGATGCATCCGTGTTTAAAGCTTTTATCGAGTCAACACGTGCTGCCTAAAGGGGAACGCATTGCTAAAGTCATGGCCCGCGCAGGATTGTGTTCACGCCGTGAAGCTGAATCCTGGATTTTAGAAGGACGTGTTCAAGTTGATGGAGAAACACTGACCTCGCCTGCCTTTACAGTCACTATAGAAAACAAGATTGTTGTTGATGGGAAAGCCCTCCCCAAACAAGAAAACACACGCTTGTGGCTCTATTATAAGCCCAAAGGACTTCTTACAACCCATAAGGACGAGCTGGGACGCCCGACTCTTTTTGACTCTCTCCCAAAGGATCTTCCCCGCGTTATTTCCGTTGGCCGTCTAGACTTTACAAGTGAAGGCCTTTTGCTTCTGACAAATGATGGAGAACTCGCCCGCCACTTGGAGCTTCCCTCAACGGGGTGGACGCGCCGCTATCGCGTCCGCGTTCATGGAAAAGTAGATCTGCTTACTCTTGAAAAACTCAAGAATGGGATAACGGTGGAAGGCATCCATTATGGCTCGATCATCGCAAGCTTTGATCGACAACAAGGCGACAACGCCTGGTTGACAGTCAGCCTTAAAGAAGGTAAAAATCGCGAGATTCGTCGCGTTTTTGAACATCTTGGCTGGCCTGTAAATCGCCTAATTCGGATTAGTTACGGTCCCTTTCAACTGGGAACACTTGAGCCTTCTAGCATCAAAGAAATCTCTCAGAAAATCCTCAAAGACCAGGTGCTTGGTAATAAGAAAGTCAACTCATAATTCAAAGACTTTATTTTCTTTTTGTTCTTCTCTTTTTTTTTCTCTTTTTCCAGTTGCATTGCTTCTTCAAGAGCTCGGTCTTGATCCATTTTCTCCTTTTGCTCCTTGTACGGGCCCTCGCGCCATTTATCTATTTCTTCTTTTGTGGTTCTTAACACTTGAACACATTCTGACCCAACCCAAAGAGCCCGCTTTCTCCCTTTCTTATCTGATTCTGTAAGAGAATCGAGAGTTTCGGCAGATCTCTGATTATAAGTTAACTCCGATAATCGTGTTTTAGAAACGCGATACTTTGGGTGATAGACACGGCTGACATGACGTATTCTTCGTTTTCCACACATCTGGCAAGTGCTCTGTGCGCTTTGATCATCTAAATGATCAATAATCTTCCAATCAAAATGGGGCATTACCACCTGACACCAATGTCTTCCCCATTTCGGTTGGACGCCGTCATAAGGAATATCCCTAAACCAACACGATAAATCCCAATTGACAGCTTTTAGGTAAACCAATAGTTCTTTCAATTTACCTACTTGACCTTGATTTGTTTCATCAAAATAACGGAGGACGTCTCCTTTCGGACCGCGCTTTTTCGATGAAGTTGAATCCTCACTGAACGCTTGAGCTAACCACTTACAAACCTCAAGACCGCCTTTTGTTGTGCTCCAAAATTCTTTCTTTTCTGGCGTATCGTGGTCGGGATAACTATTAACATAGTGTTGAACACGAGCCCAAATGGTATTCCAAGCTTGTTGTTCAGGAACCTGAGCAGCGCGAAACAGTCTGAAATTATTAGCCACCTGATAGGTATGTTTCAGTCGCCGACAAGAAACAACTTCATAATTGAGAGAAACACTACGCGGAAGTCTATCTTTTAATTTTCCTAACCTTGTGTGACAGTTATCACAAACATCCCACCAACTAAAAGCCTGGATCTTGAATACTTGCCCAGGTTTCAGCTCTGGCAATTCAAACGAATGTCGAAAATAATAGTCAAAATATAGCTCGGAATGAAGTTCTTCTTCTCTATCCTCATAGGCAATCGCCAATCCCACTTGTGTTGGATCTTCACGTCTCTCAGGTTTATCCATCCAATGTGCCCGAATAATTTTGATATTTTGTCCAAAGATATTCCTAAAAACATACGCTACCGTTTTTTCCCAAGCATGTTGTAATCCCCCACTCACAAATACACAAATTTGCCCTCGGCCTGTCATAAAGTAGTTCCAAGGACCGTTATCAACGGCATAACGGGGAATAAACACATTTGCTTTTTGCAAGCAATCTCGAAGATAAACGTTTGCGAGAAGCTTAACTTGCGTTCCAAATATAACAAGATTTTCAAAGTCTTCAGGGACATTATCTGCAATTCTTGCCACCTCCTCTTCTTCATTTTCACTCTCTTCATAATCTGGCATCCTGGGTCTTTTCTGTCGAGGAGCAGGTCTACGAGCTGAGGCTGGAGCTTCCTCTTGATCTACTGCAGGAATTCCTCTATCCGGTGCCTCCTCGTCTTTGTCTGGGTCGTAATCATCATCGGAACTAGCTTGTCTCGCTTGCTGGACATAGCCTTCCTCTTCTTCTTCATCAGACATTGCACTGATCTGATTAAAACCTGCATCTCCCCATGAGACGCAAAGAATGATTCCCCATACCCCAAAAAATCTCACAATCTTGTTCACCATAGTCATCTCTTCATTGTCTATTTCATTTTATAAATTGATTTGCTATGAATAAGTAAAGAAGCTAACCTTTAGATAGTCAAGAAGGAAACTAACTATGCAACTCAACGCATTATTGTTCTTGAACATTCTCAAACATCGTAGCGTTCAGGTTTTTCTCGTTCTATTCCTTTACTTGAGTGTGGCCAGTCAACTTCCAGATGTTGTACACCAAGCGTTTTATACCCTCAGCATGCTGATCAAAGACCTTCTCATTTGGGTGATGCCCCTCACTGTTGGACTTTTTATTGCTTATGCTGTCAGATCATTTGAAAGACGGGCACTCCTTTTTGTCGTCACCCTTTTAGTTTTTGAAGGAATGTCAAACTTTTCAAGTGTTTGGTATGCTTATGGCGCGGCACATCTTGCTGCTCAACATTTGCCGACGCTGGATGCTTCTACCCTCACGAACGACTTTGTAGCATTATGGCGTCTTCCTTTAAATAAGCCAGCCTGGTGGTCTGCTGACAAAGGCGCAGCCGTAGGACTTTTACTCGGATGTATTAATGCCTTCAGCCGAAAAACCATGTTAGCTGCCTTTATTTCTGGGGGTAAAAACATCATAGAATGGGTCCTCACGCGTATTTTTGCTCGCCTGATTCCTCTCTTTATTCTTGGGTTTACGGCTCAAATGTACCAAACAGATTTGCTTGGACATGTCTGTTCTCACTATGCCATTCTCGTCGTTTGGCTTCTTTCCTTTCTTGCCATTTATGTTGTGTTTTTGTTTTCTTTAGGAACTGGACCTTCTCTTAAAAGACTCATCACGCATATGAAAAATCTTTTACCTGCCTGGGGAATTTCTCTAACATCGAGCTGCAGTTTATCCACTATGCCATGGACAATTAAAGGAACAGAAAAGAACCTTGATGATCCTGAAATTGCGCAAGCAATCATCCCCGCGACAACAAACATACAACAGATTGGTGACTGTATTGCCAATACTTTCCTTTGCTTTCTCATCTACAAGCATTTTTTTGGCGTCAGCCCTGATTTTGCAACGTGGTTACATTTCAGCATTATCTTTGTTCTTGCACGCTTTGCAACCGCAGCGGTTTTGGGAGGGGCCATTTTCGTGATGCTGCCTATCTATGAAAGTCACCTAAACTTCAACTCGGAAATGATCGCGATTATCCTGGCTCTGAATGTCTTTTTAGACCCGATTATTACCAGCACCAACGTAATTGCCAATGGCGCCTTGTGTCGCGTTTTTGAGCGTCTTTGGGAGCATATTCGCCCTCTTATGGCCCCTTCACCTGCTGAAGTATTTAAGGTTGAACGACCCAAATAATCCTGATTTCTTTTATCTCCCTTATTGAAATTTAATTGTTTTAGATTAAACTATAAAATGTGATCAATGAGGGGGCTCTATGAAAGATCTGATTCAAAAACTACCAAAGGCTGAGCTTCATCTCCATATCGAAGGAACGCTTGAGCCTGAGATGTTGTTTACTCTCGCAGAACGCAACAAGATAACTCTCCCTTATTCAACCATTGACGATGCCCGAAAGGCCTATAACTTTCAGAACCTCCAATCTTTCTTGGATGTCTATTATGCAGCAGCACAAGTTCTTGTAAAAGAACAGGACTTCTATGACCTAACCTGGGCTTACCTTCAAAAAGCAACGGAACAAAATGTTCGCCATACGGAAATTTTCTTTGACCCTCAAACCCATACACAAAGAGGAATTCCTTTTGAAACTGTCATTGAAGGCATATCAAACGCTCTCACAGACGCCAAAAAGGAACTCAATCTGTCCACTGGACTTATCTTGGGCATTTTGCGCGATTTATCGGCTGAATCAGGTGTGGAAACCTTTCAACAGGCTCTACCCTACAAAGACCATCTTTTGGGGGTAGGCCTTAATTCAGCCGAAGTGAATAACCCTCCCCATAAATTCACAGCCGTCTTTGATGAAGCGCGCAAGCATGGTTTTCTGACGGTCGCTCATGCGGGAGAGGAAGGTCCCCCCGCTTATATATGGGAAGCTTTAGATCTTCTTCATGTGTCACGCATTGACCATGGCGTGCGATGTCTTAAAGACGAAATCCTTGTTCAAAGATTGAGAAATGATAGAATTCCATTAACAGTTTGCCCTCTGTCAAATATCAAGCTCTGTGTGTTTAAATCCTTAAAAGATCATCCTCTCAAGAAAATGCTCGATAAGGGTCTCTGTGTTACAATGAACTCCGATGATCCTGCTTATTTTGGTGGGTATGTGAATGAGAATTTCACGGCCTGTGCTGAAGCCTTAAGCCTAAGCCGAGAGGATATTGTTACACTGGTTGAAAACTCGTTCAAAGCGAGCTTTATTTCGACCTCAGAAAAGACCAAGTTCATAGAAGAAATACGTTCAGTTGTTTCTGAGAGTAATACGATGACTCAAGTCTCTCAGGTTAGAGAATAATATCTTCTACCTCTTCTTTTCCTCAAAGTGATTCTCAGAGTAAAGCGACTGCAAAGTCACTATTATTAACTGAATCTTAAAAATCAGCTGATAAAATGAACTTATACTTTTAAAGGAAAGAATAATGAAAAAATCATATTCACTTATTTTAACAATAGGTTTATTAGGAGTCTCTCCGAATAGTTATGGCACAATGACATGCGACCAAGCCACAACATTTGATGAATGCAAAGAAGCTCATGCAAACCAAACATCAGTGAATGAATGTATTACAATCTATAAAGCAAGTGGCGCAGCCTGTGCATGGGCACAAGGAAGAAATAACCCCTGTTTTGCCCAATGCTACTAGCTTAAATTTGCAGCAAACTTAAGATGTGAGCTCATGTAACTCTTTTCACTTTTGAAAAAAACAAAGAAGCGGATGTATAAGAAATTTATTCCTTTGATTCTGCCGCTACATCGTCGGCAACAGCCTCTGCAGTTGGGCCTGAATCTTGTCCCTTAGCCGCAAGATCGCGATCGACAAGCTCAATAATTGCCATATCAGCGTTATCACCTAAGCGGCGCCCTGCTTTGACGATACGGATATACCCACCTTGGCGGTTTTTATACCTTTCGGCGAGTGACCCCATAATCTTTGCAGCAAGCGATGAGCACCCCAAATAGGAAATGGCTTGACGGCGTCGACTAAGGCCACCTTTTTTACCCAACGTGATCATTTTTTCAACAATCGGACGAAGGTCCTTTGCCTTTGGCAGGGTTGTTTTAATTTGCTCATGTTTTAAAAGTGAGACAGCAAGTGTTTTGAACAATGCTTTTCGCTCATCTGAGTGGCGATTCAGCTTACGGCCACGAATTCCATGATGCATGATGACTTACTCCTTATTCCTTAAAATGGTTCATCAAGCTTTTTGATAAGCTCTTCAATATTTTCTGGTGGCCAACCTGCAACCTCCATGCCTAAGCTCAGTCCCATTTGGCTCAATACTTCTTTAATTTCATTAAGTGATTTACGTCCAAAGTTAGGCGTCCGAAGCATTTCGGGTTCGCTTTTTTGAACAAGGTCACCAATATAAATGATGTTATCATTTTTCAGACAGTTAGCTGAACGAACTGATAGTTCAAGTTCATCCACTTTTCTGAGTAACGCTCTGTTAAAGGGTAGAAGTGATTCCTCTTTTTCAACATATGCTTCCTTTGGCTCTTCAAAGTTAATAAACTTTTGAAGCTGATCTTGCAGAATGCGAGCTGCCAAGGCTACTGCATCTTCAGGCTTAACGGATCCATCCGTTTCAACGCGCATAATAAGCTTATCATAGTTAGTTTGTTGGCCAACACGTGTGTTTTCTACCTTATAGGATACTTTTCTGACAGGGCTATACAAAGCATCAATTGGCATAAGACCAATTGGCGCATCAGTTTTCTTATTCATGTCAGCCGGTACATAACCTTTACCCGTATTAACCGTCAGCTCCATAGAGAGCTTTGCACCCTGTTCCAACGTACAGATGTAGTGGTCAGGATTCAGAATTTCTAAATCTGCTGTTGTTTCAATGTTACCAGCTGTAACAACGCAAGGGCCTTCAGCCTGCAACTTCACGCGCACCGGTCCTGACTTATGAAGATTCGTAACAACGCCTTTCAGGTTAAGAACGAGATCGGTCACATCCTCATTGACACCTTGTAGGGTCGAAAATTCATGGAGGACGCCTTCGATTTGTGCTGAAACAATAGCTGAACCTTGGAGTGAAGACAATAGGACACGACGCAATGCACTGCCTAGAGTCATACCAAAGCCTGGCTCTAATGGATCTGCTGTTATTACTGCAACATAATTAGGATCTTCACTATGATCCAGGTTTAATTTATATGGCTTAATTAAAGCCTGCCAATTTTTTTGTATCACAAGTCTATCCTCTCGACCTAAAAAGTGTTCACTATTTATTCGTAGCGCTATACGCGGCGGCGCTTTTTGGGCTTACAACCATTATGGGGTATCGGCGTTACATCACGAATTGATGTAATTACAAAACCAGCTGCTTGGAGAGCCCGTAGAGCAGACTCACGTCCGGAACCAGGCCCTTTTACTTCAATTTCAAGAGACTTCATACCATGCTCTTGGGCTTTCTGAGCTGCGTCCTCTGCAGCAATTTGAGCTGCATACGGTGTGGACTTACGGGATCCTTTGAATCCTTTCATTCCGGCTGAAGACCATGATATGGTATTGCCTTGAACATCTGTTATGCTCACAACAGTGTTGTTAAATGATGCATTTACATGTGCCACACCAGAGACGATGTTCTTTCTTTCTCTGCGGCGGACTCTTTGTGCTGGTTTCTGGGCCATTTATACTCTCAAACCTTATTTCTTCTTACCTGCAATGGGAACAGCTTTTCCTTTACGTGTTCGGGCGTTTGTGTGCGTCCGTTGTCCACGTACTGGTAAGCCTTTTCTATGACGGAGGCCTCGGTAACAAGCAAGATCCATCATACGCTTAATATTCATTGAAATTTCTCTTCTAAGATCACCTTCAACTCGGTAATCTTGGTCGATAGCCTCACGAATTTTAAGGACTTCATCATCTGTCAATTGATGAACCCTTCTATTCGAAGGAATATCCAACTTTTCACAAATTTCTTTTGCCTTAGCCGGGCCAATCCCATAGATAGACCTCAGGCCAATTTCTACCCGCTTTTGGGTCGGTATGTTAACACCAGCTATACGAGCCACTCGTTTTTCTCCTTAATTCAATAGCCAAAATTTCTACACTTCCTGAGCGGAGTATAGGCATCCAGGCTTTCTTGTCAATATCTGCATTTGCACTAATAGAGTTTCTATTTGATCATGGACCTCTTTTACGGACTGCATGCCGTCAACAACACTGAGTCGGTCTGACTTTGCATAATAGTCCAATAGCGGTTTTGTTTGATCATTATAAACATGGAGTCTTGTTCGAACAGCCTCTGGTTGATCATCGGCCCGTCTCGTAAAAGAGGTTTCTCCACATTTATCGCAAATACCTTCTTGTTGCGGCACAACCTTATCCGTATAGGAAGCCCCACATTTGTTACAGATCATACGCTTTTCAAGGCGTTTAATCAACTCATTTTCATCTACTTTTAATTGAACGACAATATCTATCGTGCGGCCAAGTTGTTTAAAAATCTGATCAATCTTTTCAGCTTGATTCAACGTTCTTGGAATACCATCTAGAATTGCACCTTGCTCACCTAAAGATTCAAGCTTCTCTGAAAATACTTTTAAAATGATGTCGTCATTTGGATAGTTTCCAGAGTTCATAGTCTCTTTGATCTCTAATCCAATAGCTGTGTTCTGTTGAATTTCGTCCCTCAAAAGATCACCTGTAGATATTAAGGCTAACTCATGGTGTTCTTGAAGCAAACGGGCTTGGGTGCCTTTTCCTGCTCCCGGAGGGCCAAAGACAATGATGTTCATCGACGTGTACCCTTCAGCCGTGTTTTCTTAAGGAGACCTTCATATTGATGGGCTAATAGATGAGAATGTATTTGTGCAACCGTATCCATAGGAACGCTAACCGCAATCAAAAAAGTTGTTCCTCCCAGATAAAAAGGCAACGAATAAGCAGCATAAAAGAATTCAGGCACCGCACAAACAAAAGCTAGATATGCAGCCCCCACAACTGTCAAACGTGTCACAACTGAGTCTAAATAGTTTGCCGTCATGGTTCCAGGACGATAACCTGGAATAAATCCTCCAGCTTTCTTTAAATTGTCTGCTGTTTCTTGTGGGTTGAACACAATAGATGTATAGAAGAACGCAAAGAACACGATCAGAAATAGGTATACGGTCAAATATACCATGCTACCATGCTGAAAAAGTCCCAAAATCCATTGTACCCATTCATTTTCACTTCCTGCTGAAAATTGAAGGAGTGATGCAGGCAAAAGAATTAAAGAGCTTGCAAAGATTGGTGGAATAACACCCGTACTGTTAAGTTTAATTGGAAGGTGAGAACTCTCTCCACCAAACATTTTATTTCCTACTTGACGTTTTGGATATTGGATGAAAAGTCGTCTTTGCGCGCGCTCCATAAATACGATAAATGCAATCATTGCGATAGAAAAGACCAGGATGAACAGAATGAATATATAAGAAAGAGCACCCGTTCGTCCTAATTCTAAGGCATTCACGATTGATGAAGGCAAATTCGCCACAATGCCGGCAAAAATAATCAATGAAATACCATTTCCGATACCACGACTTGTAATTTGCTCTCCTAACCACATCAGGAATAATGTAGCTCCCACGATGGTTATAACCGCAGTTATCCTGAAGAATATTCCGGGATCTACAACTGCTGAACCAGCTGCATTATGCATCGACTCAACACCGACTGCAGCACCGTATGCTTGAAGAATTGCAATAAAAACGGTGAGATAGCGCGTGTATTGATTTAGTTTTCTACGGCCTGATTCACCTTCTTTCTTCAATGCTTCGAATTGAGGTGAAATAGCCGTCATAAGCTGAACGATAATGCTTGCTGAAATGTAAGGCATGATGTTGAGAGCCATAATTGACATACGACTCAATGCACCTCCGGAAAACATATCAACCATTCCAAAGATACCGCCCCCATGAGATTGGGCAAACTCAGCCATAGCCGCTGGATTTATTCCAGGCAAAGGTATGTATGTACCTAGCCGGTAAACAATTAGAACGCCAATCGTAAACCAAATACGTTTCTTGAGGTCCTCTGCTTTTGAAAAGGCCTTAAAATTGATATTTGCTGCTAGTTGTTCTGCGGCTGATGCCATGTTAATCCCTTAATCAGTTTTTTTGTCTTCTGGTTTCTTTTCAGCTTCTGGCTTTTCTGCCTTCGCTTCTTTGGCAGGTGCTTTTGCTTCTTTGTTTAGAGCTTTTTCAGGAGCCTTGGTTTCCATGTTGACATCTTTCTTAGAACGTTTTGAGTCTTTTGCGGAAACTTCGCTCTTTTCAGAAATCATAACCGATCCACCTGCTTTTTCAACAGCTGCAATCGCTGATTTCGTTGCACCACAGACTTCTATTGAAATCTTTGACTTAATGTCGCCCTTACCCAGTAGGCGGACGCCATCATGTACGCGTCGAATAAGTCCAGCCCCCACGAGTGCTTCGCCATTAATTGTTTTTTTGATATCAATTTTACCAGCTTCAATAGCTTGCTGAAGGCGACCGATATTCACTTCTACAAATTTTAGAGCAAAGATGTTGGTAAATCCACGTTTCGGCAAACGACGGTAGATGGGCATTTGTCCACCTTCAAAACCATTGATGGCAACACCGGTCCGAGCTGTTTGGCCTTTTCCACCGCGTCCACCAGTTTTACCCTTACCAGAGCCTATACCACGACAAATGCGTATCTTAGAGCGACGAGCACCGGGATTATCACGAATTTCATTTAGTTTCATTTTACTTTCCATAAGGGTTTCCTTATGCCCCTTCTTCAACCTTAATCATATGTTTTACTTTACGAATCATCCCTCTGACTTCGGGAGTATCCTGAAGAACGCGGGTTCGTCCAATTTTATTGAGACCAAGTCCACACAAAGTTGCCTTTTGCTTAGCTTCTCTACGAATCGGACTACCAATTTGCGTCACAATAATTTCTTTATCTTTTGCTTTTGTCATCGTTTAAGCCTCACCTTGGGTACGACGGCCGACAATTTCACTAATTTTCTTGTCTCTCCTTGCAGCAACCTGGCGTGGCGCACTGATCATCTGCAAAGCTTTGAAGGTCGCTCTAACCATGTTGTGTGGATTTGAGGAACCAATGGATTTACTGACAACATCTTGGATACCAAGAGCTTCACATACAGCACGCATCGGTCCACCTGCAATAATACCCGTTCCCGGAACAGCTGCACGCATATGAACCTTACCGGCACCATAATGAGCTGTAACATCATGGTGAAGCGTACGACCTTCTCTTAATGGTATTCGAACCATATGTCGCTTTGCTTGTTCCGTTGCCTTTTGAATAGCTTCAGGAACTTCGCGAGCCTTACCAGTTCCATGCCCAACGCGGCCTTTTCCATCCCCGACAACTACAATCGCTGAAAAGCCAAAGCGCTTACCGCCTTTAACAACCTTTGCAACACGGTTAATCGCGACTAGCTTCTCAATGAGCTCAACTTCTTCACGTTCCGTGCGTGGAGGTCTAGTATTTTTTCCTTCTCGTGCCATTTTCTCTACTTCCTAAAATGTAAGGCCAGTTTCGCGTGCTGCATCAGCCAAAGCTTTTACACGACCATGATAAATATATCCCCCACGGTCAAACACAACTTCTTTAATGCCTGCTTTGACGGCGCGTGCCGCAATTAACTTGCCCACCTCGTGCGCCGCAGCAGTATTAGAGGTAGCTTTTAGCTTCTTGCTCAACTCTTTATCTAAAGTTGAAGCTGCCACAACGGTGCAATGTTTAGCGTCGTCAATGACTTGAGCATAAATATGTTGGTTCGAACGAAAGACTGATAATCTTGGTCTATTCGTTGATACTTTAGCAATCTTGTAGCGGTTTCTACGCTTCCGACGCTCAAAAAGTTGCTTCGATTCACTCATGATTATTTCTTCTTACCTTCTTTACGAACAATATATTCATTTTCATACTTCACACCCTTACCTTTGTATGGTTCAGGTTTGCGATAGGCGCGAATTTCAGCAGCAATTTGACCAACTCTCTGACGATCCATGCCCGATATTGCCACTGCGGTCGGTTTTTCGCACTTAATCTCAATTCCCTGAGGAATTGGATAGATTACATCGTGACTATAGCCTAGCTGAAGCTTTAAGTTGCTTCCTTCAACCGCTGCACGGTAACCAACGCCATTGATTTCAAGCTTCACTGTAAAGGCTTCATTGACACCATGAACCATATTTTTAATACGCTTTTTCCATGTGCCCCAAAGCATACGAGCTTGCTTTGAATCATCAACTGGTCGTACGAGAATGCCTTGGTCATCTTGTGTTACCTTGACTTCTTTACTAACGACAGCTGATAGCTCTCCATTCTTACCTTTTACGACAATTTCATTTCCATTAAGAGTACATGTGACTCCTTGCGGTAGCGAAACTGGATGTTTTCCAACACGTGACATTCTTTAGCCCCTAGAATACGCTGCAAAGAACTTCGCCGCCAACATTCAACTCCCGGGCCTTTCCATCGGAAACGACACCTTTTGGCGTTGATAGAACGACAATGCCTAAGCCATTGTTAATGGGTTTAAGGTCTTTAATCTTCGCATAAACCCGACGTCCTGGCTTTGATACACGATCAAGCCTTCTGATTACTGGCTCGTTCTCATAATATTTTAACTCAATTTTGAGTTGATCGAGACCTTCGCCTGTATTTTCTTCTGAGTATCCTCTGATATACCCTTCTTGCTTCAAAACTTCAAGTACACTCCTACGAAGTTTTGATGATGGTGATAATACGGAAGACTTCATAGCCTTTTGGCCATTTCGTATGCGTGTTAACATATCACCTAATGGATCTGAGAATGACATCCCTATTCCTCCTACCAACTTGATTTCGTCATACCTGGTATAAGACCAGATGACGCAAGCTCGCGTAATGCGATTCTTGAAAGTTTAAATTTACGATATACCGCTCTTGGTCTGCCCGTCAGCGCACAACGTGAGCGAACACGTGTTGCAGAACTGTTACGTGGTAACTCTGCTAATTTTAGGCGTGCCTTAAACCGCTCGTCCGCAGGCAATGCCTCATCATTTGCAATTTCCTTCAAACGCATCCGACGGCCACTATACTTTTTGACCATTCTTTCACGGCGGAGATTTTTTTCAATTGAACTTGTTTTTGCCATTCTTCTCTCCTACTTATTTTGCCCAGTGAAAGGCAAATCAAAACCCTTCAAAAGTGCCAAGGCTTCGGCATCCGTGTTTGCTTTTGTTACAATCGTTATATCCATACCACGAATTTGTTCTACCTTATCATAGTTGATTTCAGGAAAAACAATGTGTTCCTTGATGCCTAGAGAATAATTTCCCCGTCCATCGAAGCTTTTAGGGGATATTCCTCTAAAGTCACGAATACGTGGCATTGCGATGTTTACCAAGCGATCTAGAAATTCATACATTCTTTCGTTACGAAGAGTAACCTTTGCACCAATATTCATCCCTTCACGAAGTTTGAATCCCGCAATGGATTTTTTAGCTTTGGTAATAACAGGTTTCTGTCCCGCTATGAGAGCTAATTCTTGAAGAGCTCCTTGAACTTTGCGGTTATCCTGCGCTGCTTCACCAAGCCCCATGTTGATAATAATTTTTTCGAGACGAGGGACAGCAAACTGATTGGTGTACCCCAGTTCTTTCATTAATGAAGGCTTCACGACCTTCTCGTAATGTTCTTTCAAACGTGCCATTTTTTTCCTCTAATTCTCTATCGTTTCGCCGGAACGCTTAGATACCCGCACTTTTTGTCCATCTTTCAGGAACTTAATGCCGACACGCGTTGGCTTTTTTGAAGTGGGGTCAATGTGAGCCACATTCGAAATGTGAATTGGAGCCTCTTTTTGAATAATCCCACCTTCTTGAGAAAAGGTTTGCTTTTGATGTTTTTTGATCAGCTTAACACCTTGAACAATCACACGGTTGTCTTGTCTTAATACCTTCAAGACCGTCCCTGTTTTTCCTTTATCCTTACCAGTTGTAACATAAACTGAGTCACCTTTTTTAATGCGAAACTGTTGGGACATTAGATCACCTCCGGCGCTAAAGATATAATCTTCATAAACTCTTTACCGCGTAACTCACGTGTAACAGGACCAAAGATACGTGTCCCGATCGGTTCACCTTGCTGATTGATTAGCACGGCAGCGTTATCATCAAATCGAATTGCGGTTCCATCCGTGCGGCGAATTTCCTTAGCTGTTCTTACTATCACAGCTCGACGAACATCACCTTTCTTTACACGGCCTCGTGGTATTGCATCTTTTACAGAAACGACAATGACATCGCCTACTGAAGCGGTTTTGCGCTTTGATCCGCCCAAAACCTTGATGCACTGCACCCGACGTGCGCCGGAATTATCGGCAACTTTCAGGTTGGTTTGCATCTGTATCATACTTTACTTCCTTTCTTACAAATACACTTACGTAGTAATCTTAATTTTCAATAATAACTTCCCAAGATTTTGTCTTAGAAAATGGTTTACACTCACGAATCGCAACAAAATCTCCCTCTTTACACGCATTTGTCTCATCGTGCGCGGCATATTTTTTATTACGCTTAATAAACTTACGATACAAAGGGTGCTTTACACGTCGCTCTACATCAACAGTGACTGTCTTATTGCACTTCGTACTGACAACTTTACCTCTCAAAATGCGTTTTGGCATCTCAAACTCCTCAATTTTTCTTTGCACGTTGTGTTAACAACGTCTTGATACGTGCAATATTTCGACGTAAGTGGCGAACTTGATGGGTTTTTTCAGCTTGTCCTGTGACACGCTGAAATCGAAGGCCCATTAATTCTTTGCTATTCCCCACACACTTGGCTTTCAATCCGGCATCGTCAAGTTGTTTTAAATCTTGCCACTTCATTATTCAATTCCTCTTGTATCGCGTGAAATAAACTTGGTTGCAATAGGTAACTTTGCAGCCGCCAAAGCAAATGCTTCACGAGCAAGCTCTTCTGAAACGCCATCTAGTTCAAACATAATTCTTCCGGGATGCACACGGGATGCCCAGAATTCAGGGGACCCTTTTCCACTACCCATACGAACCTCTGCTGGTTTTGTTGAAACAGGAACATCTGGAAAGATTCGAATCCATACACGTCCAGCTCTTTTTATGTGCCTTGTAATCGCACGACGAGCGGCTTCAATTTGACGCGCTGTGATACGCTCAGGGGACATAGCTTTGAGCCCAAACGACCCAAAGTTTAGTTTTGTTCCACCTTTTGCATTTCCATGAATGCGTCCTTTAAAGGCTTTTCTATGTTTTGTTTTCTTTGGAGACAACATCTCTCTTCAATCCTTAGCTTTCAGTTCGATTAACAGTGTTTAGAGCACTCCGCTTATCCATTGCCATGGGGTCATGCTCCATAATATCGCCTTTATAAATCCATACTTTGATACCAATAGTACCGTATGTGGTTTTAGCTGTACCTTCACCATAGTCAATGTCAGCTCTAAACGTATGCAGTGGAACTTGTCCTTCACGGTACCATTCCATACGCGCAATTTCAGATCCGCCAAGACGTCCACTGACATTAATACGAATGCCTTTCGCGCCTTGCTTCATCGCGCCTTGTATGGCTCGCTTCATTGCGCGTCTAAATGTAACGCGGCGCTCAAGTTGTTGGGCAATTGAATCAGCTGCTAACTTTGCATCGAGCTCAGGCTTGCGGACTTCCAAAATGTTAAGACTTACATCTGTTCCTGCAATTTTAGAAAGCTCTGCCTTGAGCTTTTCGATATCAGCCCCTTTTTTCCCAATCACAATGCCAGGTCGCGCTGTATGTAAGGTCACACGCGCTTTTTTTGCAGGACGCTCAATCACAATTTTTGAAATGCCTGCTTGTACAAGTTTTGCTTCAATGTACTCGCGTAGCTTTAAATCTTGCAATAAAAGATCTTTAAAATCACGACGCGCGTACCAGCGGGAATCCCATGTGCGGTTAATTCCTATGCGTAGACCTATTGGATTGACCTTTTGACCCATTATGCACCTTCTCCAATTTCAGTTACAACAACGCGCAGGTGGCTAAATGGTTTTGTAATTCGCCCTGCCTTACTACGTCCTCTAATATCTAATCTCTTCATGACCAATGCTTTTCCAACTGTCGCCTCGGAAACATATAACCTATCAATATCAAGTCCATGATTGTTCTCCGCATTGGCTATTGCAGACAATAGAGCTTTTTTTACATCCTTTGCAATCCTTTTTGGCGAAAATGTCAAAGCATCCAGAGCTCTATCAACTCTTTGGCCTCGAATCATTTGAGCTACCAAATTTAACTTCTGCGGACTTATTCTCAACATGCGCAAGTTCGCCATTGCAGAGTCATCAGGAATTGATCGATTTGTTTTAGGCTTTGACATGATTATCCTCTTTTCGCCTTTTTATCCGCTGCATGGCCATAGTACGTGCGCGTGGGAGCAAACTCACCGAATTTATGACCAATCATATTTTCTGTAACGAGTACAGGTATAAACTTTTGACCGTTATAGACTCCAAATGTCAATCCAACAAAGTGTGGTAGAATTGTTGATCTACGCGACCAGGTCTTAATGACTTCTTTGCGTCCCGATTCTCTGCTCACTTCTGCTTTTTTTAGCAGATAGCCATCTACAAACGGTCCCTTCCAAACTGAACGTGCCACTTAACTTGCTCCTCTTTACTTACGTCTTCTGACAATCATCTTAGATGATGCCTTCTTACGATTACGTGTTTTCTTGCCTTTTGTTGGTTTACCCCAAGGTGTACAAGGGTGTCTACCGCCTGATGTACGGCCTTCTCCTCCTCCATGAGGGTGATCAATTGGGTTCATCGCAACACCGCGGACGGATGGTCTTACACCCAACCAACGATTACGACCCGCCTTACCAAGGTTAATGTTCTTTTGGTCAGGGTTGGACATCGCCCCCACTGTTCCCATACATTCACCACTTACTTTTCTCACTTCACCTGAAGATAGTTTTAACAGAGCCGTTGGCCCATCTCGTCCCACAAGTTGAATATATGTTCCAGCAGAACGTGCGAGTTGCCCGCCTTTTCCTGGTTTCATCTCTACATTATGGATGATGGTTCCCATCGGCATACTCTTGAGAGGCATTGCATTGCCTGGCTTAATATCCGCGCGTTCAGCTGATATAACTTGATCGCCAATCGTAAGCCTTTGAGGGGCTAAGATGTAGGCCAATTCACCATCTTCATATTTAACAAGTGCAATAAATGCTGTCCTGTTTGGATCATATTCAATCCGCTCAACTGTACCAACGACGTCTCGTTTTGTTCTCTTAAAATCGACTAAGCGATAACGACGCTTATGTCCCCCTCCGATGTGGCGCGTTGTAATGCGTCCATGGGTGTTACGTCCACCCGTCTTTTTGAGACCTTCGGTCAACGACTTAACAGGTTCGCCTTTCCATAGACCACTACGATCTACAAGAATAAGTCCACGTTGAGATGCATTAACTGGTTTGTAGTGTTTTAAACTCATTTTATATTCCTGACGCAATATCTATTGAACTGCCTTCAGTCAAAGTCACAATGGCCTTCTTTCGATCATTCCTTTGACCTAAAACCCCACGAAAACGTTTAACTTTACCTTTAACTCGCAGTGTATTCACAGCTCTTACCTTTACTTTAAAGATGTCTTCAACAGCTTTCTTGATTTCATCTTTTGTCGCATCCAATGCTACAGTAAAGGTTACCTTATTTTGCTCACTTCCCTGTGTTGATTTTTCAGTAACGACAGGTGCAGTGATAACCTGGTAAAGGCGCTCTTTTCCTAAGCGAATTTGATTTTTCGTATTCTTACTCATTTGAATCGACTTTCTATATTTTCAATCGCTGCCTTCGTCAAAACCAAATGCTCATGACGAATAATATCGTAAACGTTAATACCTTGTTGAGGCAAAAGATCGACTCCAGGTAAATTTGAAATTGAGCGAGCAAAGTCTTGGTTCAATTCAGCACCATCAATAATTAGAACTGACCTCAACCCTAGTCCTGCGAACTTTTCTTTAATCTCTTTTGTCTTTGCAGACTTTGTTTTCAAATCCTCAAGAATCAACAATTCTCCACTCGCTGCCTTCGCAGACAGTGCGGTTTTGAGAGCTAATTGACGAACTTTTTTGGGTAAACTGTATCCATGATCTCTTGGAACGGGACCAAATATAACAGCACCACCTCTGAATTGAGGAGACCTTAAACTACCTTGACGTGCACGACCCGTTCCCTTTTGTTTCCATGGCTTTCTTGTCGTACCACTAATTTGGCTGATGCCCTTTGTCGCATGTGTACCCGCCCGGCGCTTTGCAAGCTGCCAGTGAATCATTCGGGCAATGACGTCTTGACGCAAGGGTACTGAAAAGATATCAGCATTCAGTTGAATATCGCCAACCTTCTTGTTCTCTAAATTCCTAACTTCGTACTTCATTCTTTAGCCTCATCACTTGGAGCATCCCCTTCAGTAACTTGAGGTTCGGGAGTTGACTCAATGTTTTCTACTGGTGCTGCTTCTTCCTTTACATTGACTTCAGTAGCTTCCAGCGGTTCTTCCTTAGTTTCGGGAGCCGATTCTTTCGTTGTTGTCTTCTTTTCCCCTTTGCTTACAAGCATAGCTGGAAAAGGAAGCTCCTTTGAATGCACTTTCTTAACAGCATCTGATATCAAAACATACCCACCTGGATTTCCAGGGACAGCCCCATGTATCGCAATCAGTCCTGCATCGGAATCCGTTAGAACTACTTTTAAGTTTTGAATTGTGACACGTTCAACACCCAAATGACCGGCCATTTTCTTGCCTTTAAAAACTTTTCCTGGATCTTGACGTTGACCTGTTGATCCGTGACTTCTATGGGAAATCGATACACCGTGGCTGGCTCTTAAACCACCGAAGTTGTGCCTTTTCATCGCTCCAGCAAAACCCTTACCAATGGATGTTGCCGTAACGTCTACGTATTGTCCTTGCACGAAATGATCAACACAAATTTGATCCCCAACATTTAAAAGTGCCGCGTCGGAAACACGAAACTCGACGAGCTTCTTCTTTGGTTCGACTTTGGCTTTGGAAAAATGTCCCCGTTCAGCTTTTGTTAGTCGTTTAACTTTTGCTGTTCCTACACCCAATTGCACAGCTGTATAACCGTCTTTTTCCTTTGTCTTCGTGGAAACAACCTGACAGTTATCAACCTTCAAAAGAGTAACAGGAATGTGCTCGCCTTTTTCATTCAAAATGCGGCTCATTCCAAGTTTCTCAGCGATCAATCCAGTTCGCATTATTCCAAACCCCTAAAGTTTAATTTCAACATCCACACCAGCAGGAAGATCCAATTTCATCAATGCATCTACCGTCTGGGGGGACCATTCTGTTATGTCCAAAAGTCTCTTGTGCGTTCTCATTTCGAACTGCTCACGTGACTTCTTGTCAATGTGAGGTGAACGGAGGACCGTATACTTTTCGATATCCGTCGGAAGTGGAATAGGCCCACAAACTTTCGCACCCGTTCTTTTTGCAGTATTCACAATTTCACTTGTTGACTGATCTAAGACGCGATAGTCATAAGCTCTCAAACGAATACGTATGTTTTGACCTTCATTCATTTTATACTTCCTTCTCGTGCACCTCTAATGAGTGAGCACAGCTCCTTTTACTTTGTGATTGACGCGACGACACCGGCACCAACCGTACGACCACCTTCGCGAATCGCGAAACG
>CAYRHD010000018.1:27145-33836 GCA_964424065.1 uncultured Alphaproteobacteria bacterium | reverse complement strand
GGGGATCCATCTATCAACTTTTCTCCTGGATTCCCGCTACAGCAGGGAATGACAAAGAAAACAGGGGATGATATGCATAAGCGAAACTTAATTAAAAAAAACCACTTTGAGTGGTCCAAGCGAAGAGTTACATATATCCACCTCTGGGGGAGGTATTGACTTTTTATAGAATCAGTTACGTTTGAAAAAACAGCTTATAATAAAAGGGTCTTGTCTTACCTTGCGCCATTGCTAAGAGATCTGTATAAAAAACTTGGGTGCCCGTAGCTCAGCAGGATAGAGCACAAGATTCCTAATCTTGGGGTCGGAGGTTCGAATCCTCTCGGGCACGCCAAATAGCTAACCTAGCAAAGGCAGTTTGTGACAGACTTGAACGAGTACCTCACTCTTTGGAACCTTCAGCTTACCTCTGAACCTTTTAAGACAAATACAAGCTTGATGGCAAACGTACTATGGCAGGGGAAATCCTGTATGTTAAAAATTGCTCTAGAGAAGAGTGATGAAAATACGGCCGCCTTTTTAAAACATTACAATGGCACTGGAGCAGTGAAACTTTTTAAAGCAGATGATCGGGCTTGTCTATTAGAAAGATGTGTGCCCGGAACCCATTTATCCAGTTTAGTGTATGAGGGGAAAGATGATGAAGCCACACATATTCTTTGTGATACTATTGAGAAACTCCATACAAACAAAGAATTTTCGGGGGCCTATCGAACGATTGGTGAATTGCAAAATGGGTACAGTGATTACCTAGAGTCTGGCGATAAGCGAATTCCCTTTAAGATGGTTCAGTACGCCCAGGAAATTTATGCGTCCTTTATAAAAGCTGAAGATCAAAAGATTATGCTTCATGGAGATCTTCATCATGAGAATATTTTATATGATGATGAAAGAGGATGGTTGGCTATCGATCCCAAGGGATATATAGGTAGTTCTTCATATGAAGTGGGTGCTATGCTCAGGAACCCTCTTCACTATGCTGAACTTTTTCAAGACACAGATGTTCTTCAGCAACGGATTGAGATCATAAGTGAGAGACTCGGATACAAACCTGAAATCATTAGGGGGTGGGCTTATTCTCAGGCAGTGTTAGCAGCCATTTGGGCTATCGAAGACGGTGTTTCCAGCTCATTGTTTCTTGAGATTGCAACAGCTTTATGGCATAAATAAACTATCTTTACGGAGAATTTTATGAACCAAAACAATGAACTTTACTATCTCGCCCTTCCTTATCAGGGTACAGAGCAGCAGAAAGCTTACCGCACAGAGTTGTCTCTAACCATTACATCTTCGTTTTTAAAACAAGGTATTTATTTGTTTGCGCCGATTCTTTATGTCAATAGGATTGCGGATTCGCTTTCTCTTGAATCTCTCGAAGAACGTCGTAAAATAATTATGCCCTATCTTTTCGAATTTCTAAGGGTTTCAAAAGGAATGATTTTGATCACAGTAGAGGGGTGGGCGAGTTCCTGGGGGGTGCAGCAGGAGATTGACTTTTGTGAGGCAAATCAAATTCCTGTTTTTCAAATGGAACCTGAAGAGATTTCAGGAGATCTAAAAGCAGTCATTTCCAACTCACTTACGAGAGATGGATTGCTAGACTTGCTTGATGTGGTTGAGGGGTAAAATCGTTCCAAAAGGTTAAAATACCTGCTTGAGGTCATTTACTGGAATTCTCTCGCTTGCTAAGCAATCGTCGATAATGGAACAATCAAGATTCGATCGGATCAGGAGATTATGTTGATTCGCGAATTTGAAATTCCTGAAGTGCGGCTCTAAGAGATTCCTCATATTCTTGAAAAACGGGCAATTTAGCTTGACTTATTATTTAAATCAAATTAAAAATTTTTTAAATTAAATAGTCATTTTTAAGGTTTTTTATGAATAAATTTATTTTTATTACTACTTCTCTCATTTTTGGTCTATACACTTTTGATCAGACGTTAGCCATCGATAATCCTTCAGATGGAGATACAGACGATGGCACCCATTCTCGAGTTCCATCTCACTCCCTTCCGCAGAAGCAAAGTGAAGAGGTTTCATGGGACAGTGTTTTGCGCGCAGCGACAAGTGCCATTAACTCTGAAGCATTCCCAGATGCTCTGAGTTACTTTGATGAAGCCTTTCAAAGAAGCTCTTCTATTCCAACGGAGGCCCGCTTGTTGGCAATGAAAGCCGCTTATGGTTCTAAAGAATATAACCGAGCTCTTCAAGAGTTTTCCTTTGTTGAAAATATCCATGGATTACTTCTTCCGTTGACTTACTATCTTCTTGCAGGTCAAGCAGCCTCAATGCTAAAGCACCATGAAAGATCTTTAACCTATTATGAACGTGCTTTTAAGAAAACACAGACTGC
The DNA here is from genome assembly GCA_964424065.1 of uncultured Alphaproteobacteria bacterium. Taxonomy (GTDB): domain Bacteria; phylum Pseudomonadota; class Alphaproteobacteria; order UBA9655; family UBA9655; genus UBA9655. Next base: position 31,480 of record CAYRHD010000018.1, on the reverse strand, counting down.
TGCTCCCGAAGATTATTATAATGCTGCAAGAGCTGCCTTCGAGATTGACCAAAAACAAAAGTCTTTTGAATACTTCAAAACAGCGATTGAAAGAAAGAAAAGTAATGTACCAGGCACTTGGTATGCAAACGCTGGAATGGTCGCCCAGCATCTTGGATATAAAGAAGCAGCCATAAATTATTATGTTCAAGCATTAACTTTAGACCATGGATTACCATGGGAAGTCCTAGCTGATACCGCAACACTAGCCATGGAGCTTAAGAAGAATGAAGAAGCTTTGGCTCTTTATGAAGAAGCTTTTCGGAAAGCAGGAGATGCCTCTATTCCTTGGAAGCTTTACAGCAATGCCGCGCATATGGCTTTTCATCTTAAAGAGTATCCCAAAGCAGTAAGTTTTTATAAGAAAGTTTTTGCTTTAAATGAGCAAGCTCCTTGGAATATTTATGATCAAGCAGGGCAAGCCTGTTTAGAAACCGATGATTCTGAGCAAGCTGAAGCATACTTAATAAAAGCAATTTCTTTAAATAGAAATGCTCCTTGGCAAGCCTATAGCAATGCTGGGAAGGCATTGGCATCACAAGGCAAATTTCAAAGAGCGGCTCTCTTTTTCAAAAAAGCAATTGAAAAGAATCCTAGCGGCCCTTGGAATCTATATGCTAATGCAGGGAATGCATACTTAGAGAACGGTAAGCTTCAGGAAGCTTTAGACCATACAAATCAAGCGATTCGTATATGTGCTAAGCCTTCCTGGCAATTGATTTCACAAGCAGGAATTATATCACTTCAACTCAAAGACTTTGAAACGGCGTCTGCTCGCTTCAGTCAGGTTATTGAAATGAATCCCCAGGCCAGTTGCGATATGTATGCCTATGCAGGTACAGCTTTTCTTGAATTAAGAAATTATAGAAAAGCTTCAGAATACTTCACAACTGCAATTCGTTTACACCCTGACCTACCTTCAGAAATATATGGGCGAGCAGGCCTTGCATTTCTTTGCATAGGTGATCCTGGCAGAGATCATCTTGATGTTGCTTATATCTATTTGAAAAAGGCGATTGAACTTGATCCAAATGCTAGCGGAGAAGTTTTTGCTAACCTTGGATGTACATGTAAGGTACTGAGAAAATTTTCAGAGGCTATTCAACATTTTCAGAAAGCTATTTCCAAGCTTCCTCCCTCAGCACACGCCTCACTAAACCAGCAGATGAATGTCTGTCGAATGGCCCAGAGAAGTTCGTTGAATCCTGCATAAAATGACAGTTTCTAGGACAAGCAATGGTAATGTTTTTCTAACGAAAAACAAACCATTTGCTTTCCAAGAATGATCGGTAGAAATTGCATCTCGTTTGATCAAATCATACTTGACTCTAAATGCAGTATCTCCCACAAGGGGAGAGGTAAAAAAATAGAGTTCATCTTATCACCCTTTCCATAAGAGGAGAGGTAAAAATAGCGCACCTCTTATCACCTCTCCCCTTGTGGGAGAGGTCGGCCTGAAAGGCCGGGTGAGGGGTAGCTATAGGATTTCATTTCTTACCCGATGATGTCTTAGAGTTGATTTTTAAGCATATTCTGAAATGAAAACCGGCGCCATATGGCGCCGGTTTCCTCCCAGACTCAAATACATAATAGGCTAGGACTTGTGCCTTTGAACTTTTTCTCTGAGGTATTGTGATGGTTTAAAAGCAAGAACACGACGCGGTGCAATAACGGCTTCTTTTTCTGTCTTGGGATTTTGACCAATATGCTTTGCTTTTTGACTAACATTAAATGAACCAAATGAAGAGAGTTTAACAACCCCATTTGTTGAAAGCACCACGATGACATTCTCAAGACCAGCTTCTAAAAAATCAGAGGCCTGATTGCAGGGTAGGCTTATTTCCAAGGTCAAAAGCCCAAAGCTATATCCGTAAAAATTACCTATTGAAAATTTTAGAAAAGAGTGGTCTAACTTAAGGTGCTATGAGATAAAATGTATGATGTCTTTTGACAAAAAACTTTTAGATTTTAACAAGGATAAGTTGGAACGACTAACCGAGATAAACCAACCTCTCCGCCAGGATTTTAATATCTATCTATTTAGCTATAGAAAAATTTATCTTGAGGGTCACCTATTTCAACTCACTGCAGATGAAAACTGGCTTAAGAATGGTCCTAATCAAGGTATCTACCTTAGTAATGAAATTAAACCCAAACTGATTCAAACCCTTGAAGATAAAAGGAAAAGCTTTTTATGGTCTGGCAATCAAAAAGATCCTCTTTATGAAGCTCTCTTAGAATTCAACATATGGAATGGAATCACTTTTTATGAATTGAAAGAAGATTACATTGAAATTTTTGCCTATGCTAGCGAAAAAGAAAACACCCAGGCTGTTAATTTTTATTTGAATAATATGGATCTTTTAAACCATTTTCGAATGTTTTTTAAAGAAAAGTTGAATGCTCTTCTTTCTGAAGAAGATACTAAAACTCTGGCTATAAAACTGAATGATGAAATTAATCTTTCTAAACCTGACCAAGAATTTGTGCAGAAGAACTTAGCTTTTTTGGAAGCAACGCAATTCTCTCATCACTTCGTTACTTGTGGTTCAAAAAATATTTCTCTTACAACCCGAGAGGCAGAGGTTCTTTTTCAATTAAGCCAAGGAAATAGAGTCAAAGAAATTGCTAAATCTTTAACCTACTTATCTCCTTCTAATAAAACTACAACCATTTCACCACGTACTATTGAAACCTACTGGGAGCTAATAAAAAATAAATTTAATCATCTTCCTCGAGCCGAAATTATTAACGCGTTTATAAAAAGTGATGTTTACAATATAATGAGGTACAGAAATAAAGTATACTCTTCTAGCAAACATTAAAAAAAAGAAAGATTTTTATAAAAATGAAAATTATAGATGCGCAATGCAGAGCAGTGTTTGGATCCACAGGGCGATTATCTTTTGAAGTATATATTCGAATGTCACCAAATATATCAAGCAGAGTGTCAAGTAGTGGCAAAGAGATAAGTGATAACGCTCTTCTTAAGAGATGCATTGAATTCTTTAACAAGAAGATACGACCTACTCTTCTTGATTATGATTTTTCTTCTCAACAGCAACTTGACGCTCTGCTGCTTTCTTTATTCCAGCAGAGTGGTCTTCCTTCTACTTTTTTTTCAGTTATTTCAATAGCTTTTGCTAAGGTGGGGAGTTATAAAGAAGGTTCATCTCTTCACTCTTATTTAGAAAAATTCTCTAAATTTTCTGGTAAAGTGCCTCCGCCTCTTCCTATTTTCAATATCTTAGACGCAACTAATTTTTATTCAAATACCCCTCAAACCGTTTCTTTTTTATTAGTTCCAGCAGTTAATATAGATCTTATGGATTCTTTAATATTAGGTTCGCGTGTGCTTGAAAAAACAAAGGAAATTTGTTGGGAAAATCAGAGATATCGTGGCAACTCTTCCCAAGGAGGAGTTTTGATAAATCTTAATGATTGTGAGGAAGGATTTAATCTCATTATTAAAGCTGCAGCAGAATGTGGTTATCACGTAGGCAAAAATTTTACACTTGGTATCGATTTTGAGTCAGAATATTTTAAAACATCCCAAGGTGCTATATTTCCTTGGTCTAACAAACCTCTTTCAAGAGAGGAGCATTTCTCATGTTTGTTAAAATGGGTAGAAGAATTTCCTCTTTCCTACATAGAAGATCCTTTCGTGAATAGTGAACTTGAGGATTGGTGCACTTTAAAAGAAAAGTTACCCCACTCTAGTATGTTAGTAGCAGATAAACCCTTTTCCTTATTTCTTAGTAACAAAACAAAATTGAAAGAAAAACAACCTATTAACTCTTTTATTATCAAAATTACTCGTTTTCCTACAATTACTGAAATTATGAAAACAATCGATATAGGCTTGGCTTTAAACTGGAGTCCAGTTGTCTCCCATCGATCTATAGACAATAATGATACATTTATATCTCATCTAGCTGTAGCTTCAGGTTCTAAATATATGAAAGCTGGAGGAATGTGTAATATGGAACATATCGATAAATACAATGAACTCATGAGAATATTCAATGGATAATTCACTCAAAAATTCACTTTTTACTGATTTTAATACATTTTCAGAAAAAAACACTATGATTTTAGCAAAAATGAAAATGTCCATTTTTATGGCGCTTTATGGTCATGTCTTAGAGAGATATGAGGTTACTCTCTATGGTTTCCTTTCAACGCTTCTCGTTCCCTTGTTTTTCCCACAAGAGGACATGGCTTTTTCTTTTTTGCTAGGTATGGGAGCCTTTGCGGCCGGGTATTTAATGCGTCCTTTGGGAGGTTTTATCTTTG
>CAYRHD010000018.1:19412-27135 GCA_964424065.1 uncultured Alphaproteobacteria bacterium | reverse complement strand
TCTTTGGGTACATTGGCGATACATATGGACGAAAAAAAGCTCTTTTAAATTCAATTTTATTAGTTTCTATTCCTACATTTATTATGGGAATATTGCCGACATATAGTCAAATAGGTATTGCTGCGCCTATTATTCTTGTCATATGTAGGCTTTTTCAAGGGTTGTGTGTTGGAGGTGAATATAGTGGAGCCGCAGTATACTTTTTTGAAAGTTGCAAAGAGGAAAAAACGGGCTTTTTTGGAAGCATTATGAGTGGAACTGCTTTTTGTGGTGCTATCCTTGGTTCTCTCGTAGGTACCTTGTGTACTGCCCCATTCATGCCAGAATGGGGGTGGCGCATTCCGTTCTTACTAGGATCAATCCTAGGTGTGATTGGTTTTTTTATTCGACGTAATATAAAAGAAACTCCTGCATTTACTAAAGAAGAGCAACGGTCAACTATGGATGTTAACTTTCAGAAGCCTCTCCTCGGTCTTTTAAAGTATGAAAAGCGAAACATTTTATGCACTTTAAGCATCGGAGCGGCCGGATATGTATGCCTCTATATTTCAACTATATATTTAAACTCTGTTAGTGCTCAAGAAGTTAATCTCTCCTCTTTTATGATTATGTCTATTAATACACTTGTATTATGTTTATGGGTTGTTTTTATTCTTTTTTTTGGATATTTATCTGATTTCCTAGGAAAAAAATTTGTCATGCAGCTTTCTTGTTGGGGGCTTATAATGTTGTCTTTTCCCTTTTTTTACCTAACTACGCAAGCACCTACTCTTATTAACGTAGTTTATTTGCAAATCTTTCTTGGTATTCTAGGCGCAAGCTTTTTCGGAGTAGCTGCTGGCTTTATTCCTAATCTTTTTTATGTGAAACAACGTTATGTAGGTGTAGCTGCTGGCTTGAATATTGGGCAAGCTCTCTTAGGAGGAACAACCCCACTTATTGCGAGTTCTCTTGTTTACTTTACTGGAGATCCAACAGCCCCTGCATTTTTTCTCATAGCTGCTGGTGTAATGGCACTTATAGCTCTTCGATTTGCTATTCCAAAGCAATAAGATATTTTTCGAAGCTCTCCTAGATAAACTAGTTGAGCCAACCAAGAACCCATCGTTTCAATTGCTTTAATTGAAGTTGAAAGTCTGGATTATTAAAACATCATTCACATTCCTTAAGAAATAAAGGAAAACTCTCTTTTCACACCATTAAGTTTTCTCAAATGTCGCTTGGTTTGATTTCAAAAGATTTATAAACAAGTCCTGAAACGAAAATCGGCGCCCTAGAGCGCTGTTTTCCTCCCAGGCTCAAGTACATAATAGGCTAGGGCTTGCGCCTTTGAACTTTTTCTCTGAGGTATTGTGATGGTTTAAAAGCAAGAACACGACGCGGTGCAATAACGGCTTCTTTTTCTGTCTTGGGATTTTGACCAATATGCTTTGCTTTTTGACTAACATTAAATGAACCAAATGAAGAGAGTTTAACAACCCCATTTGTTGAAAGCACCACGATGACATTCTCGAGACCAGCTTCTAAAAAATCAGAGGCTTGATTGCGAGGCAAGCCGACTTCACGAGTTAAATAATGAATGAATAAGCTTATTTTCTTATTATTTAGAAAACAAAACCACAATCAAACTGTAGAAGCTGTTGTTTAAGTTTTTGTCCAGAAATGGTGCTAGCATTAGAGTAAGTAAAGGCCATAACAACATGATCGACGGGAGCGAACTCTACCCGAAGCTTGTGCCCCTTAACATTCGTTCGTCCTAGAAAAAACCTCTGGTTTGGAAAAGTGTCCATCCATGCATCTTTCTCGAGCCATCTATATGAATAGGAAGCTAACCACTCGCATTTCTTAATAGGTCTCTTTTTTTGTCCTGCTTTCAATCCCACAATAAAACCATTCTTTTTTCGAGAAGGGTTTACATTGTGAATAGATTCTATAAATGCTCCGAGGTAGGAAGGGCATTGTTCTTGTGAAGCGCATGTACCAAACTCCAATGCAGGGCTCAGAGAATTAAATTGATATCTATTTTTGCCATTCGGTCTTTTTGTGTTTGAGTCAGATGAGTAGGGAAAGACGTTATGAGTTGCATTTGGAACGCTATAAAAAGAAAATGTCGTGTCTACCTCATAAGCGGCTTTACTCCAATGAAATGCGGCTTGAGTGTACAAAACTTGAGGAGCTGATCTTGTAAATCTGATTTCCCGTACAGTAAAGTATCCTCCTCTAAGATATCCTTGGAGAGCTTCAGAGAATGACTTCTTAATGCTTCCTCCTCCACCAATGGGATTGATGTCGGAATCCCAAAGCATGTGAGCTGGGCTCCAAAGAACTTCATTCATTTGAAATTTTCCTGCTACAAGCTTAGAGTTTTGGTTTGGGTTTACAATGACACTTGCCAAATTAAGCCGAAATTGAGGATTGTTCCATGTAGGGGCAAAGTTAGTGTTAGTTGTACGCGGGTTATCTCCTCCAGTAGATGTTCCGAGAACAAGTTCAAGGTTATCTTGAGGCTTTACGCTAAATCCAGCAATAAGCCTGTAAATGCCTAGATTATTCTCACGTTGTTGCGATATTTTTTCCCATTGATAGCGCAAGCGGTAATCGAAAAAGGGAACGAAAGAGTCAAGCCAACAAGGTTCCCTTTTTTGGCATTCTCCATGAATAGCTTGTGACAAGAAGATGGTCATAAAGAGCAAGAAAGATATAACCGATTTATGCATGAAAAAGTGATTTCTTTGTATTTTTATATTTCATCATATATGGCACTCTTCTTAAATGCCCTCAAGTCAATTGTTATTTCAAAACTTCTGTTAAATAACTACTTAAATGAAACCGGCGCCCGTAGGCGCCGTTTTCCTCCCAGACTCAAACACATAATGGATTAGGGCTTGCGCCTTTGAACTTTTTCTCTGAGATATTGTGATGGCTTAAATGAAAGAACACGGCGGGGTGTGATCACTGCTTCTTTACCTGTTTTCGGGTTTCTTCCAATACGTTTGGCTTTTTGATGAACATTGAAGGAACCAAAAGAAGAAAGCTTCACGACACTATTTTTGGTAAGGGAAATGATGACGCTCTCAAGAGTTGCTTCTAAAAAATCGGAGGCTTGGTTGCGAGGTAAGCTAACTTCGCGTGTCAAATGATCAATGATATCCGCGCGGGTTAGAGCTGTTGTCGTCATAAGGGCCCCCTTTCTAATTTATTGATTCGATCTATTAATACCACAAAATTTGATGAAGTTACACCCTAAAGTGAATGGAAAAAAGTGGCTCTTAATTTTCTGAGGAACTATTGAGAATTTCAGCGTTTGCAGTGCCATCATAAAAATGAATAAGAACTTGATCGTGAGGTTTTATACCTGATTTTGAAGGAACCAACTTCTGATCCTTATCCGTAATAAAGGAAAACCCACGTTCCAGTGTCCGTGTGTAGGAATAGCTTTCTAGGAGTTGACTAATGTTTTCAAATCTTTGTTCCATCTTATCAAGGATATTAATGAGGGCAGGGCGAAGTCGTTGTGTAAGGTGTCCTAAAGAAATGCCATTTTGTTCAAGAAGCCGCTTTTCAGCAGAGACTAAGCGTTCAAAAAGATCATCAAGTTTCTGCAGATGATCATCCAACCACACATTGAGAGGAGGCAATCCCCGTCTGAGGGCTTCGATCTGGCTTGAATATAGGGATATAAGATGCCCCATTCGAGAGGATAGTTGGGTGTGGTATTGCAAAAGAGAGTGCGACAGTTGGCTGCGCACGGGTACGGCGAACTCTGCAGCAGCAGTTGGTGTTGGGGCCCGCTTGTCTGATGCAAAGTCAATCAGTGTAACATCCGTTTCATGCCCCACGGCTGAAATGACTGGAATGTTACTCTCCGCAACTGCTCGTACGACATTTTCCTCATTAAATGCCCAAAGGTCTTCAAGGCTCCCGCCACCGCGAGCTACAATAAGGACATCCGGTTTTTCGGCTAGATTATTAAATCCTTTGATTGCTGCTGTAATTTGGGCGGCGGCTCCTTCACCTTGAACGGCTACAGGCCACAGAAGCACTGGAAGAGGAAAGCGATCGGCCAACCGATGGAGGATGTCTTTGATGACGGCACCTGTTGGTGAGGTGACAATGCCTATAACATGTGGGAGAAAGGGTAGGGCCTTTTTGCGGATTTCATCAAAGAGGCCTTCGGCAGCAAGCTTCCTTTTACGTTCTTCAAGGAGCTTCAAAAGAGCCCCTTCACCCGCAAGCTCCATGGCTTCAACAACGATTTGATATTTGGATCGTCCGGGATAGGTTGTAAGGCGCCCCGTTGCGATCACTTCCATTCCTTCTTGCGGTGAGAGAGAAAGATTTTGAAAGTTACCCCGCCAACAAACGCCATCTAAAACTGAGTCTTGGTCTTTAAGAGCAAAGTACACGTGTCCTGATGTATGGCGTTTAAGTCCAGAGATTTCGCCCTTGACGCGCACTCGTGAAAACTCTGATTCGACTGTTCGTTTCAAGGTCAGTGAAATTTCAGTAACGGTAAATTCAGGCAGCGCAGAAGCCAAAGAATGCATCATTTCATGTTCTCAGGTTAATTAACTTGGAACCATTGTATGAATTAAAGTCTAAAGGTCAAATGAAACATTAATATGCTTCTGCTCTTGAAATACCTTCAAGAACTACCTATGTTTATTGAGGTAACTCACAGTAAGGTAAGGACCTACATGATTAAACGTTGGGGTGATATCTTTAGTGGCACGGGAACGGTTGTAACTTCTCTTTTATCTTGTGCAGCTTGTCCTATGTGCCTGCCTATTTACGCTGGCCTCCTCAGTTTGATAGGTATTGAACTCATTGAAATTCATGCTTATTTTTTCCCAATTATGATGGTCTTTAGCGTCTTGACGCTTGGGTTTATGGCCTACCAAACCAGTACCCATCATGCATCGTGGTTGCCTTTTAAATTTGCTTCAGTGGCTGCTCTTGGAATGGCGATTTGTGCCTATTTTGGTTTCGAATATATTCTCTATGCTTGCCTTGTCTTCTTTATGGGCAGCATCTTTTGGGGAAAATGGACACTTGCACATAAAGGACATGGTTGTTGCTAAAAACTTCACCAACACATGACATTCCTCTTGTTTTGGATTTGGATGGAACTCTTATCCATACGGATACGTGCCATCACATGACTCTATTATTGCTCTTCAAAAAACCTTGGTTGGTTCCTTTTATTCTTTATTGGTTAATCCGCAATAGACCTTATGGGAAGGCTAAACTTGCCACATGGGTTAGCTTTTATCCCGAGCGTCTTCGATACAACCAGCAGCTCTTAGAATTTGCGCAGAACGAGGCCAAGAAAGGACGAATGCTCATTTTAGCAACAGGAACAGATCAGCTTGTGGCTGAAAAAATTGCGACTCACTTGGGAATTTTTCACGAAGTTATCGGTAGTAACGGTATCATCAACATGACTGGTCACAACAAAAAACAAGCTCTTCTTGAGCGATTTAACGTGGGTGGTTTCGACTATGCGGGGGATGCTCCCATAGATTTGTATGTCTGGGAGGTTTCCCGCAAAGCCATTGTTGTGCGTCCCAAAAGAGGGGTTATTGAGCGCGTTCAATCTCTTAAGAGTGCAGAACATATCCATTACTTTCTTGCGTAATTAATAGTCATCCTCCCAAAGTATTAGCGGCTGAAGCCTTCTCTCTAAACGAATGCGATTAAGGTAAATCAACAGTTGGGCCGATGAAAAATACTTGCCATCCTTCCAATAGGATAGACCATGTTGCTTCATTGGACTTCCCAGAGCATGGAAGCCTTGTGTGGTTGCCCAAGCTTCCACATGGTGGAGAGAAACATAACAGGCAAGTTCATAGGTCTTCACCTTCTTGTCCTTTTTGATGATAGGGTCTGTGGATAAGATATAATCAAGAGGATATGAATAGATATATGAAGCCTTCTCAGATTTTATAAATTCTACAGAGGAAGGTAACAATCTCTGTTGAGAAAAGCGCCATGGAGCGCATTCCACCAAGATCTTTTTCATCATTTCTCGATCATTGCGGACCTTTTCCATCAAAGAAAGAGAATATCCCGAACCTTTTGCGCGCCCCCGTTTAGCTGAATAGGGCCTTAATCCCAGGCTTCTGATTTTTTTGTTGATTGATGTTAGTGTTCTTCCCAGCCCTAAAGCCATAATTTTGAGCTGAATATTTTGTTGAAAAGCCAGTTTGATACATTTCTTCTCCCAGGCTTCCCAGCGTGGCTTTGTCCCTGCATGTGACACGCTATTTCCCCTTTATTTTATATATTTAATAACCAATTTTCACATAACAGATATGTAAAAATTGATACTCTTATCTTTGCAAGAATCATTTTGGGTGTCAAATTTTTTTTGACGGATTTTTGCCCATTTGAGGTGGGTGCTGACGCTAAGGAAATATCTAATCTATCAATTTATCGAATCGTGCTCAAAAATGTAAGAATCTCAGGCACTTTTTCGGAAAGATCTTCGGCAATCAGGCCCAAACCCACTCGGTTAGCAGCTTCAGCATGGATCCAGACAGCTGCTGCTGCGGCTTCAAAAGGGGGAAGGCCTTGCGCTAACAGTCCCACCATCATCCCCGCTAATACGTCACCGGTACCAGCAGTGGCAAGTGTTGAAGGGGCATTGCTGTTAATCACAATATGCCCCTGGGGATTAGCGATGATCGTGTCGTAACCTTTGAGAACAACGATAGATCCCGTTTCTTGGGCAGCGATACGAGCTTTTTCTGGTTTGATTGGAAGAAATGCCAGGTGAGGGAAGAGACGGTGAAACTCGCCCTCGTGAGGAGTTAAAATGACGTTGCTGTGAAGATGGGTCGTTAACTCTTGTGTTCGTCCTTCAAAACTTGAGAGCGCACCACCATCTAACACGCATGGCTTTTTTGAGGAAAGTAAGACGATCGCTTGCTCACGCGTGGCTTCTTTAGGAAAAGCGCCCGTTCCCCATAATAATGCATTGAAGTGGGGATTGAAGGTCCATTCCAGAAATTCCTCAGCTTGTGCAATAGGTGTTATGATTTCTCCCCATGCCGTGGTGGCAAAAATGTGATATTCCTCAGCTTTACACATGATTCTGACAAGCCCAGCACCAATGCGGCGCGCAGCACGAGTAGCCAGACGAATAGCCCCTGGCATAGAACTCGTACCAACAATCAGGCACGCGCCGCGGGTATATTTATGATCAAGAGGTTGAGGTTCTGTAATATAATGATTCCATAAGGTCGAGTTGTTTAATGTGTGTGTGAAGGATGGGAAATCCTCTTGTGTAAAACCGATATCCTTTATAAAGAGCTCTCCACGATGGATGCGACCTGGCAAAAGGTAGTGGCCTGGGCGTGCTTTTTGCAATGTGATGGTGTGTGTTGCATGAATAGCTGCTTCGCAAATAGCCCCTGAATCTGTATCAATGCCTGTCGGCATATCAATCGATACAACAGGTTTTTGAGCGTTGTTAATCAGGTTCACAAGGTGATACATATCACCCGTCAAAAGCTTTGAAAGTCCCGTCCCTAATAATCCATCAACAATAAGATCCGCTGATTTGGTCTTTATTTCAATTTCTTTAAAGGAGGGAAGCTTTTTAAAATCAATAACCTCAGCGGGCCAACCTTTTTCTTTCAGAATGCGGACCACGACATGAGCATCCCCGCCATTATTCCCTGGGCCACAAAACACAAGGGTTGAACAAGGCTTAAAGTGC
>CAYRHD010000018.1:0-19402 GCA_964424065.1 uncultured Alphaproteobacteria bacterium | reverse complement strand
CACAAATGACGTCAACTACACCTTGCCCTGCGCGTTCCATTAATGTTTCGACAGATAGTCCCCGCGCGATGGCTGCTTTTTCAGCGCACATCATTTCTTTTGCGGTTGTGAGCTCGTGATCCAACTCTTTCTCCTAAGTCAATAAAGTCTTATTGTAACTGTAACCTAGAGAGAATGAAAATTAAATTAATGTTGCTTGATTTACGGGTTAGACTTTTAAAAAACTATAGAATGATATATTCGATGTTTTTAGTAAGCGTAAAATGAATTACACCATACTCACTTTTGTGAGTATGGCGTTTATAGACTAGTCCTTATTTTATTGAGAATTTTACTGGTGTTTGAAGTTTGAAAGTCGTATTTGGGTTTTTGCAGACGAGATCTGGTGTAACTTTTTCATTGTTTTCCTTTGCTGTGTAACGAAGAGTATACTCACCATCTTTAGTAATCTTTAATATACCAATTTGACGATAGGCAGGTGTTACTAAAGCCAACTCAATGGGTTTTGTTAGACTTACAATCTTTACTGTAATCTCTAACATTTGACCTTTTTTGAGCTCGATGGGTTGACGCACATGTCCTTTCAAGTCTGCAGTAGCATTGTCTGGATTTCTAAACAGCCACAGTCTTCCGGCTTCTTTGCCTCTCGTTGTAACGGAGTAACTACATTCTATGGTAGAAACATCAATATTTTCAGCAAAATAACCTCCGGCAAGTGCTTTGTTGAAGTGAACATCATCACCAAGCTGATTTGGAGATGTGCGGTCTCTTTCTTTCATTGCTTTTAGAGTACATTCTGTCTGCTTGACATCAGCAACTAATCTATCTACTTCAGCCTTTATTTCTTGGAGGTTAGATTCAGAAGTTGAATTGAGATCAAGTCGCCCGAGCTCTTGAACTAAGTTTGTCAGACGTGCATGTGTTTCGATTCCACTCCAGATAGTAACGGGGTAAGATACGTAAGGAGTTTTAGATATTGTAGTCAAAAATGTGCGCATGGGTATGTCAGGCGAAGGAATACTATTCTTTTCACCTAACGCTATGAGTGGTTTCATATCTGGAAAAAAGCTATCAGGAACCTCACCGGCTAAAAATTGGTAAAAACAGTTATCTAAATCGTTTTTTCCTAGTTTGTCAGATCTATTCTTTGGGGTGTTTTTTCCTGTGCTGTATTGCTCCACTTGATATCTAAAGCCTTTGGCGCAGAGTGCTGCAAAGAACGTTTCTAAACTTTGTTTTGCTGTGCTTTGTGCTTTATCTATCATTTCTTGATTTGAGAAAAGGTTGCCGTGAACTTCCCTAAGTATGTTTACCCATATTGCGAAAAGTGATTCTTTTAATTTTGCAATAGAAATTAATTTATGAATATATCTATGGGGAAGGCTCGAAGTTGAAGAGGTTTTTTTTGGTAATTTAGCTAGATTTTCATGGAAAGGAAGCAAAAGCTCAACTATAGACAAGATTTCTTGAGTTTCCTGAAGTAATCCTGTTTTCAATTCAATATTGTCTTGAGGGTTGGGGAATGTTTTTTGTGATTGTTCGTCATCCTTTAAAAAGTCTGTAAGTTCCCTTAGTGAAAAGATAATATTCTGTGTTATGGTTGGCAATGAGAGAAGGAGGGTTGCAACACACTCATCTATATCTTTATTGCCTGAGGGAGCTTTACAAGAAAAGTTTTTCAGATGTTCAGACTCTTCATTCATAGAGTAAGCGGGAACAATTGCGAAATTCAACAAGCAAAAAGTTGTCAAAATTGATTTTTTAGACCCAAAATTCATTTAAAAAAACTCATAATAATTAAAACTTAACGTAGAATATAAAATTTATTTTCTCTAATTTCAATGGAAAAACTATTGAATAGGTTTTACTTGAAGTTTCCACTCAGACCAAGATTGAATACCCCCTGATTTTCGTTGGGAAATATAGTCATAAAACGAGCAAATAAAAGTGGTACGGTCTTCGAGCTGTTGTGTTGTATAGCTTCCTCGGGCCCATTTTGATGTATCTAGTAAATTTTCAGATCCAAGGGCTGCTTGACGAAGAACGATGTCTTCAAGGGAGACTTGAGGAGCATTCTTTAAGATGTCGTACATCACCATCATCATACTGGTTCTTCCTTTTCCATAATGGCAATGGAAATGAACCCAAGCCTTTGGGGGAAGATGGTCGAGGATTTGTACGATGTTATCAATGGCATGAGGGGACTCAATATATTTGCTGCCGATATTGACGGGATAATAAAGAAAGCCATAGTGGCGCGCCATTTCAGATTCAGGCGTGACAATTTCGGGTTTGACTTCTGTTGTGCCTGTTAAGGCGAGTCGCCTCAGATAATATTTCCAATGAGGAGCATAGCGTTGATAGGCTAAGAAAGTTGTTGGGATTCCTTTGATATACCCATGATCGCTATTCATTCCATCAATAATAACGACAGGGTCTTTGATATCTGTTAGCTTTCTTTTTAAATCCCAAAAGTGTATCGAACCGCTACCCGACGCATTTAATTCTTTTAGCCCTTTCGTGTTGAGAGAAGTTGATGAGAGATTTTTGTTGGTTGAACGATAGTTCCAGGTAAAAAAGGCCTCACCAAAGAGAAAGAGAGAAAAGCCTATGATGCCCATCATGAGGGTAAGGAGGGCGACTTTTTTGATGGATAAGTATTTTGTCATGATTTTTTTGTGTTTCGCCAATCAGACCATTGCTGGATCCCACCTGCTTTACGTTGTGAGATGAAAGCATAGAAGTCTTCAATAAATTTCTTGCGTTTCAAAAGTGTGGATGAAAGGTAAGATCCTCCGTGGCGTGCAACCGTATTAAACAAATTTTCAGAGCCCAAAAGATGTTGCCGATTAACGATATCTTTAAGAGCCACGTGGGGCGCATTCTTCATGATATCTAACATTACAAGGGATATGGAAGTTCTTCCTTTTCCAAGGCGGCAATGAAAGTGAAGCCAAACATCTTCTGGAACAGATTCAATAAAGGTAACAAATTTATCAACATGTTTATCTGGCGTTTTGATGCGACTATCAATAATGAGATTCTGGTAACCAAAACCATATTTTTTAGCTATATCACTTTCAGATACAACGAGATTCTTGGGAATGTCTAAAGTAAAGGTAAGAAAAAGCCTACGTATCCAATGCCGAATATCTGTTTCACGATCATAGCCAAAGAAAGTGGTGGGCATTTCAGTAAGAAGTTGATTGCTCAGATACCCGTGATATTGGCTCATAGAATCGATAATAATGATTTTTTTATCGATACCTTGAAGTTGTTTTTTGAGGAGAGGAATTTGCAGAATAGGTCCTCCAGATGCTTGTATTTCACGAAGGCCTGTCAAATCCACTTTTTCTTGCGTTTGAATGGGGTCCTGCATCGTTCGGAACTTGGCTTGAGTGTAAGAATCTGTGGACAGTAAGTAGATAAGTGCAGCGACAATAATAACGATGCCGATGACAATTATTGCCTTTATGTTGGATCGTATTGTCATGAATTTTTCCAAGAAGTATCAGGCTTATTTTCAATCCATGTGGACCAGGTTTGCTCTCCTCCTGCTTTACGTTGGCAAATAAATTCATAGAAGTCAGAGATAAATTGTTTGCGGTTTTCAAGCATGGCTTTGCCATATGTCCCTTTCGCCCAAGGTGTCGTATTAAATAAATCCTCAGAGCCCAATAAATATTGTCGTTTAACAATATCCTGCAAGGAAACTTCTGGAGCATTTGCAAATATGTCCGCCAGCACAAGCATTATAGAGGTTCTTCCTTTCCCATGTCGGCAATGATAGTAGACCCATGTGTCTGGGGCAAGTGTATCGAGAAAATGGATAAATTTATCAATGACCTGTGGAGAATTGTTAACCTTACTTCCAATAACAAAATAAACATATTTCAGACCATGGTTTTTGGCCTCTTGTTCTTCGGGTATTGTTAATTCTGGATGGGCTTTGAGTGTATGTGTATAAATGAGTCTCCAAAAATAATGTTTGAGTGAAACTCCTCCATTGTAACTTAAGTAGGTTGCAGGAATGCCATTGATATAACCATGTTTATCATACAGACCTCCCACAACAATAATATTTTTACTTGGCATTTTTTCTTTCAAATCTGAGAAGGAAATAGGTGGCCCCCCTGCAATCTGGAGCTCTCGTAGTCCTTTTAAATTAACGGTTTCTTTAGAGGAAATGGGATCCTGCATGGTGCGAAAATATCCCGACTGACGCATGGTATCCTGAACTTCAATTCCAACAATAACAAGGAAGATAACCCCAAAAGTGATGAGAATATTTTTGAGTGTAAAAATACGTTTTATGTGTTGAATAAATAGCATAATTTCACCTTAATACTCTTTTATGCCAATCTGACCAACGTTGAATGCCCCCTTCTTTGCGCTGGCAAACAAACTGATAAAAGTCCTGGATGAATTTTTTCCGTGCTTCTAACAGTTCAAAGCTATAAGTTCCATTTGGCCAAATAGCGGTGTCAAATAAGTCTTCGGAGCCCAAGAGAAATTGGCGTTTTACAATATCTTCGACCGGAACGGTTGGGGCGTTTCTCATGGTATCGAGCATTACCATAAGAATGGATGTGCGCCCTTTTCCATGAGCACAGTGAAAATGGACCCAACTTTCTTCTGGAAGGTGATCATAAAAATCAACGATTTGGTCAATGTTTTCGTCTGTTTCGATAAACTTACTGCCGACATTTACTTTTTTATAATCAAAACCTTGGGCCTTTGCTTCTTCGGCCTCGGATTTAACCAACTCTGGCTTTACCTCTGTGGTGCCCGTGAAAATAAGCCGTCTTACATAATGTTTGATGCTTGGCGAGCCTTCTCGCTGATAGCCAAAAAATGTTGTAGGTATGCCGGTGATATAGCCATGGTACTCTGCCATCCCATCAACGATAACAATAGGCCTTTTGACGTTGGAAAGTCGTCTTTTCAAGTCCCAAAAACGTACTGAAGTTCCTCCAGAAGCTTTAAGATTTTTTAATCCTGTAACATTAACGTTTTTGAAGGTTAAAATGCTTTCTTGCATAGAGCGAAAATTTCTTCCATAGAATGCGTCCAAAAAGATGGTTAAGAAAAGACCAACTGCTAGAGCTGCTCCTATAAAAATAAGAAGTCTCTTTTTTGTAATCAACGCTACCATGAAGAGCCTCTTCTTTATCCTTTCTGTTTATTCCAATCTGACCAGAGTTGCACCCCAGCATTTTTTCGCTGAACAATGAATGTATAGAAATCGTAAATAAACTGTTTGCGTGCCTCGAGTTGGTCAGTGTTATAAGTTCCTTTTTTCCAGACGGTTGTATCCTTTAAATCTACGGATCCAAGTAACTGCTGACGTTTCAAAATATCTTCAACAGCAACCATTGGTGCATTTTTCATAATGTCAAACATGACATGGATCATTGATGTACGTCCGCGCCCATTGCTGCAATGGACGTGAACCCAAGTATCTTTTGGCACATTATCGATAAAGTTGACGATATCATCAATATATTCATCAACCGCTGTAAACTTACTGCCAATATTGACAGTTCTATAGCTAAAGCCGTATTTTTTAGCTTCCTCCTCTTCGGAGATCATCGCCTCTGGTTTTTCTTCCATCGTTCTTGTCCAAAACAGTCGTCTTAAGTAATGTCGGGATCCAGGTCGATTGACGTTGTATCCTAAGAAAGATGTGGGGATGCCATTAATGTAACCATGAGGTTCACATTTAACATCAACGATAATTTTGTTTAGTTTGATGTGACTCAACCGTCTTTGAAGGTCAGGAAAGCGAGGAGCGCGCCCGCCCGAAAGATTCATCTCTCTTAATCCCCTCAAATCCACATTTTCAGTTGCGGAGATTGGATCTTGCATCGTTCGAAAATAAATCCCTACATAGTAGGCATCAAAAGTTAAATATATGAACAAACTTAACAATATTAAAACAACAAAGCCCACCACATAAAATAACGGCTTTCTAAGTAATTTTTTCATGGTTTTATCGCTCATCGCTTGTAAATTATTAGTTTTTTAAATTGGTTTGATGAAATGATCAAGGGCTAAGTTTAAATAGGTATCTATGGCTCTAGTATTTTTAGTCATCATTATAAAGTAAATAAGATTCAACCGAAAACGACATAGCTAAAGAGAAGTTCAGCTCACTCATATAGAATTCACCATGTCATGAAAAGTTTCTGTCACCCGTTCTTTTGATTCCAATCAGACCAACGTTGTATTCCACCACTCTTTCGTTGAACAACGAAGCCATAAAACTTGCGAATAAAATTATTTCGATCTTCCAATTGTTGTTGGGTATATGATCCTATTTTATCCCTCCAGACAACAGTGTTAAGCAAATCAGTGCCTCCAAGAGCATGCTGACGCTTAAGGATATCTTCCAGCGAGATCAAAGGGGCATTTACCAAAATGTCATACATTGCCATCATCAAAGTTGTTCTTCCGAGACCATGATGACAGTGGAAATGAAACCACGTATCATTTTGACGTTCATCTATAAGCTTAACAAATTGATCGATGTTTTCGTCTGGAGTGAGGGTTCGGCTAAATATTGGTAGATTTAAATACTCGAGGCTATAGCGTTTCGCTTCGTCAGCTTCTGATTTTACCGATGAGGGCGCAACCTCCGTTGCGCCGATGAAGAATAGGCGACGAAGGTAATGTTTCGTTTGTAATGGCTTGTCAGAGTATCCTAAAATAGGCATGGGTATGCCATTTGCATAATTGACCGGCTCAGATTCAGCATTAACAATGAGCACAGGTTTATCTGCATAAAACTTTAGTTTAAGCCATAAGCTCAGAAATCGGGGAAGGTCACCTCCAGATGCCGATAGGTTTGAGAGGCCTCGTTTGTCTATCTGAGTATTGGAGATTTTATCATGAGTTGTTCGAAAACTATCTTTAAAAAGGGTGTCAAAAACTAAGAAAGAAACGGCTAACGTAGCAACTAAAATGAGGAATATGATGAAGTTTTTGATTCTGAAAGACATTAGTCGTTTTCTCATATGTAAGATGTGAAAGATTGAGCTCTAGAAAAAGGAATACCTAGCTTTGTTTCCTTTAAATAAAATATGGGCTTGCTGGTTAATGAGTCCATAAAAATTCTCTCCATATCATTTTTTTGTATTCCAAGTAGACCAGAGTTGCACGCCTCCATTTTTTCGTTGAACAATGAAGTCATAGAAATCATGGATGAATTGCTTGCGTGCGATAAGTTGTTTCGTGTTGTACGTTCCTTTACTCCAAACTGTTGTATCATTTAAGTCTACAGACCCCAAAAGGTGCTGACGTTTTAGGATATCATTAAGAGAGATGTCTGGTGCATTTCTCATGATATCAAACATGGCAAGAATCATCGATGTTCGACCGCGCCCGTTGGTGCAATGAACATGAACCCAAGTGTCTGGCTGCACAGTATCGAATAAGTTAACGATCTCATCAATTTTGTTGTTATAAAGAGTAAATTTGCATCCTATACAAACAGGCGTATAACGATAACCATATCTTTTTGCTTCCTCCTCCTCGGATACAACGATTTCCGGTCTTTCATCAATTGAGCCTGTCCAAAACAAGCGTCGCAAGTAATGCCGCCATCCTGGTCTTTTGACACCGTATCCGAAGAAATCAGTTGGAATTCCGTTGATATAACCATGCTTCTCGGACTTAACGTCAACGATAATCTTGTTTAATTTGATGTGACTCAATCGTCTTTGAAGATCTGGGAAACGCGGCGTAGCTCCGCCGGAAAGATTCATATCACTCAAGCCACGAATAACTACATTTTCGCTTGATGGCATTGGGTCGTGCATTGTTCTTATATGTTTCTTTTCAAAAAAAGCGTCTAAAACAACAACAAAGACAAAAGTAACAATTAAAGAAAAGAAAAAAATTCCAAAATAAAAAGATCTCTTCTTAAATAATCTTGTCATTTGTATTTAATTTTCCTATTCAAAGTGTCACGAAAAGACATCGCTATTCGTTTTTCCTTTGTACCATTGCGACCAAAGTTGGGTGCCTCCATTCTTTCTCTGAACGATGAATGTATAGAAATCGTGGATAAATTGTTTGCGCGTGGTAAGTTGTGCGGTATTATAAGTTCCCTTTCTCCAAACCTTTGTATCATTTAAATCTACAGATCCTAAAAGATGTTGACGTTTCAAAATATCATCAAGGGGGACAGCAGGCGCGTTCTTCATAATATCAATCATTGTCAGGATCATGGATGTTCGGCCTCGACCATTGGTACAATGAACATGAAGCCATTTATTTTCAGGTAGCTGATCAATGAAAGCAACAACTTCATCGATATTTGAATCAAGGGCTCTAAACTTGCTACCAACATTGACAGTTTTATAATCAAACCCATATTTTTTGGCTTCAACATCTTCACTGTAGACATCCTCTGGTTTTTCCCAAAGGGAACCAGTGGACAACAAGCGACGAAGGTAATGGCCAAAACGTGGCTCTGTGTAGCCATATCCTAGGAAAGTTGTTGGAATCCCATAGATGTATCCATGGGGTTCACTTTTAACATCTAAAACGATTTTATCCAGTTTAACATGGCTGAGTCGCTTCTGAAGGTCTGGGTAACGAGGGGCTCTTCCTCCCGAAACTTGAAGTTCTCTTAGGCCTTTTATATTGACTGTTTGGTTTGCCTTAAACTCATCCTGCATTGTTCGAAAATAGTTGGCTACATAATAGAATTCAAAGACAAAGTAGGCTCCTACGCTTAAAAAAATGAACAGTCCAAAGCCGATAATGTAGACGGATTTTTTCTTAAATATCGCTTTCATTTACTTTTAACTCCGACTGTTAAATTTGTAGATATTTAAAATGGTTAGCTGAAATGATCAAGGGGGTAGTTTTAATAGAACATGTTTTTCTTGAGAATTTTGATTTGACTCTCTATATGCACAGAACCTGCTACAAAAGATAGAGAGGTTTGCTAAGGTGACATTATTCTAGCCTATTGAAAGAAATTTTTATTATGGCTTAAAAGTTTTCTCCCTCTTTTGTAGTAAGTTTTAATGTGGTAGAGTTTTTAAGGATTCTTAGCATATTCTAGGAATTTTCACTATATATCACATAAAAAGAGGTTTATGTTTTATCTAAGATTCTTCCTATTTTTTTCTTTTCTCCCATTTTTTACGATAAATACAACTCTAGGGATGAATAGTCTTAATCAAGATGAGGCCAGCTCTTCACAACAGGCCCCCACTGTAATTTACAGAGATGAGTCAGATCAAAGTTCTTCTTCTTCAACGCAGACAAAAAAGAAGCGGAAAAAGAAAAAAAGGAAGAAGTCTGCCAGTGGTGTGCCTAAAGCTTCAGAAGTTGACCCTCTCTTGCAGGAATTGTCTTCAGTGTATATCGACAATGAAGATGAGGTTGTGGATGAGTTCTTTGGCGTTCTGGTCCAACCAGGTGAATTCGGGTTTAAGCTGTGTGGCATACCTCTTGATGAAGTTATTGCTGAAAACAGTCCTTTTCAATTAAATTACCTAGACAAGCTTCAAGCCTATATTGATCAACAACTTGAGTGTGCGAAACCTAATGGGCGCATTCTTGAAAACCGTCATAGAAACCTTCGCCTATGGCGCTTACGAAATTTTTATAGATTACCAGCACGCGTTGATTCCGATTTAGATGGGTTTGAACGGGCTGCGCTGGAAACACTTGTAGGAACAATTAAATATACCTCATCTCTTCTTGATTCTTCAGCTTATACGCCCTCTCTTAATCATATTTTATTGGCTCAAGATGCTCTTCTTATTCAAATATATCATTTGCTCTTTTTCAGATTTGAAAGGCTTAGAAGTTCTTTTCGCTTTGATGAATGTCTCTCAAATCCTAGAGAAGAGGGCCTCAAAAAGTTTTCTTTTTCATTAAATGATATTGTTCCAACAATGGTTGAAAGTTTTTCAAGACGAGGAGGCTCTAAAAATAGATCTGAAGAAAATGATGAGATTTTGCGCAAATTGATAAGCCGTCCTTGGATCTATCGCTTAAATATGGTTGCGAGCCGAGTTCTTTCTCCAGAGCTTCAATATCTCGGAGCTCTTGTCGACGAGAGTTATCTTTCAAGGAGTAGTCTCTCTTCTTCCGCACCTTGGTATCAGCAAGTTTTATGTGAAGCTCTTGATGAAGCGCCTGTTTGTGCATTACCTACTGATGAGTTAAGGGTTCAAATCGATGAAGATTTAAGTAGGCTTAGAATTCGCCTTGAAGAAGGTATAGTTTACAGTAACGTTGCCCGATTTATCACTGATATCCTTGAGCCTTTAGAAGATTTATCAGACTTAGAAATGAGTGATGACGTTCTCACCATTCAACACCCTCAATTTATGGGTGTGAGAAGAGCTTTCGAATATGGAGACGCCTTAAGAACAACAACAGACCCTAGACGGTTTATATTGCTGTTTGCTGTCTCACGCCTTAATGATTTAGGAACCGCAATTTCAGAATATTTTCCTGGAACATATTTTCAAAAGGATTCCTCTCTACAACCCCTCTCTCTTCAAGAAACTCTTTATCGCTTTATTCCGTTCAAAGTTTTGAGAAACATAGCTTTAAATTGTCATCATGGAAGGATGTTCAAAAGAGAGAAGAGCATTTTACTTGTTCGTGAACATATGAGAGAAATCGTCAGTTTTTGTAGAGTTATACTTCCTTATGTTAAGGAGTATGTCGTTTGTCTAACGGCACAAGGGCTGAATCAATCTTATATGGGGCCCCTTAAAGAAAAGCCGTTTGAAGAAATCAAAGTAGAATTAGAATCTGCTGTAAGCAACAACCCAACTGCAATTTATTTAAGTGAGTATGCAATCAATCTTTCTTATCTATTTTTCTCTCACATGAATGTCTTATACATTCTAGATGAACTAACAAAAAATTCTCTTCCCCTCTCACAATGGACTTTTGTTATGCAAAGAGCCTTTTGTCGGGTTCTCGTCATTCTTGGGGAAACCTCAAAAGGAATAACAGAATCTGTAAGAATGGCATGTGATAGTCCTGAAGTTTGGAAAACTTTAGAAAGATTTCGGGATGAGTTTTCTCATTTTGAAGGGACTGAATATAAGCTTCCTCGGAGGCTTTCTTCTCTCTTTAAAGAAGATGCCAATGGGCCTCTTGTTTTTGAGGGGTTAGATGAAATGCGAAATATCTATTTATTTTTTAGCTCTTATTGTCGCCATTTATGGGAAGAAAGTCCGGCACCTCAACCCCTTCATATAGCTTGGAAATTAGAAGCATTGTTTAAAATTCTTATAACATTAGAACTTGAGCCATCTCCACACGGAAGAGCCTTAACGAATTTAAATCGTCCAGAAAATGTTAGGATTCCTCCAGATTATACAATATTAAGGCAAACATATGAGAAAAGAGCAGGTCAAGTCACGCGCGTATTAACAAAATTAAAGGAAGTGGTAGATTCTTCTGAGGAGTTTACCTTACAGGAATTTGATCAAACCTTAACTCCATACTTTCCTTTGTGTGAGGATATGAACAATGAACATCAAGTTATGAAGATAGCAAGGCAGCTTATTGGAACGAGAACAGGAATAAGAGGCACTCAAAAATTGTTATTAGCTATGAAAGATCAATTAAAATCAAATCCCGCAGGTGTGGAATTACAGGTTCTAGTTGAAAGATTTCATTCCATTCCTTTGGAAATGCAAGAAAACTTTAAAACGGATGCAAACCTTATGAAGCTCTTGCTCAAGTATTCTAATGGGCTTCAAAAAGAAAGTGAATTAAAAGAAAAATTAAGAAAAGCTCTAGATGAATTTAACATAGATGCTGAATTTGAAAACTTCTTAAAAATATTTTTCTCTCTAACCTCAACAAAAGTAAAAGAAAAATTTGATCACGAAGTAAAAGTAAGGGGAATGGAACAAGCAGAAAAGTATCTTCAATCTCTTGTTAGACGTTTTGGAATCAATGATTGGAATTCATGGGTCAAAGCTTTTAAAGGAAATTATTGTTATTTAAATGCACCTGAAAGAGAGTTATATGGGCATCTTGATCGTGCATATAAAACTGCTCATAAATTAATGGCGGTTTTAAATGAGCTCAAGCCTATCGCTAAAGAACTTAAAGATACTAAATCTGATGATCTGAGATGGGAATGTATAGAATTTTCTCTTCCTCAAATTCGAGATCTTATAGATGAAATTCACTTGTCTATACAGAAAATACGTGCCTTACAACCAAATGTTCTCAGGAATATTGAAGTTCAAATGTTGAACTTAAGACTCATGGGAAACCGTCTGGCTCACCTTAATGATGTCATAGAATTTCAACAATACAATACGTTAACAAGAAGAAGTTCTCTTAATGTTCACTTAAGAGATATTTTTGGAACAACAAGTGGAACATCTTCAACTCTGCCCTTTACATTTCTTGATGCTTTGGAGAACTTCGGAGGTTGTTTAGAAACACTGCTCACTCAACCTCAAGAGATTTTTCAAAACCAACTTTCAATTCTTCCGGCTAAAAACTCAAATGGAAAATGGGTTTATCAGACTTCTCCTACTGAAACTGGTATATTTCACGAAAGGGATATTTCGAGAGATGGTGATTGCGGATTTAGGTGCTTAGGACTTACACGAGAACACGCTGTTAATCTTCTCCTGCAGAATACAGATAGCCAGGCCGTTCGAGATGCAGTCGCAGATGATATAAGAGCGGCTTACTTAAATGGTCGGCTCGTTGGTACTAATTTTCCTGAAAAATTTCGCAGACAGTTTTATAAAATACAACTTAAAATTGATAATTTACGTCGCTCTATAAGTGGAGTTCCGCTTGCTCCAAATTTAACATCAGAAAGCATCATTCCTCTCATTGAACAAGAAACTCTCGTTGGACATAAAGAATGTGTAGAAATGTTAAGTTCCCTAAAGATGTACCTATGGGCTTTAGAAACTGTTAATCAAGAAATTGATAAATTTACGCATTCAAAAGAAGCGTATACTGATTTCATTAAATCTGAATTTCGTGAGGGAGCAGGATGGTTGAGTTACATTAGGAATGGAAAAGGAACACTTTACGCACTTGCTAAAATTCTTGGCATGAACGTGCAAATTTGGGAACCCAATCCATTAAAAGCAGGCTATCTAAGAAGAATCCCTCTTGCAGATGGGCTAGAAGGTCAAAAAGTTAATATCTTGCATACTGATAGACTTTCACATTTTAATATTTTAGAAGAAGCTCCCTCTTATTAAGAAGACTATTAAATTAAAATTATTGTATGTTACCTCAAGAACTCTAAGGTTTTGTTGAAGGAATTAATGTTTCATTCTATAGGATAGCTTTGGATTTAATCTTCATCTTCTGACGCTTCATCACTACTGGAGTTTTTTTCTTTCTCCCGTTCTCTGTCCGAAGCTTCAGATTCAAAAAAAGGATAAAATATCCCTGGAATTCCAAGGTTTACTCTTTGGAAGATTTCTATAAATTGAGTAAAAGTGCAGCCAAGTTCACTTGTTCGAATGCCAAGTCTTGCATCTATATCATTTCGGGAAAATTCATTCTCCCTTAAATCAACCATAAGGGGAATATCTTCATCGGATCTTTCTGTTCTATGAGACAATCTTTCTTTTAGGAATTTGCAAACCCACACTAAAGTTTCAAGAGTAGGAAAACTTGGGCCTCTTAAACGATCTCTTGATAAATAATTGTGTGATAAGTTTAAATGCGTAAGATATTTAAGCGCCATAAGACTTTGAGCCATTCCTTGCTGAAATTCGTTTGAATAAAGCCTATTCCTGGATAAATCCAATACTCGCAGCCGCGTTAATGAAGCCAGTGGTTCTGAGAGTGTTTTAATATCTTCACTCATCCAAAGATCGCAGTTAGATAAAGTTAGAACTTGCAGTTGAGAAAAAAACCCTAGGAATGCCATGTTTCGCGTTGGATTTAAAATCCAATTCCCTGAAAGGTAAAGGTTCCGCAATCTCGTACATTGTGCCATGGCAGTAACACAAGCGACAACTTCTTGTCCATTTGATCCAAAAATAGCGTGCTCAGTTTCACTAACTTCTTCTTCACCTATTCCTAATCTTCCTCCGGTTAAGTCAATTGTGAGAAGATCGAAAGTCATGTGGGTGCTATACTCTTGAGAATCTGTATAAAGATTCTTTCCATCTAAGGATAAGCTCGACCTCATGAAAGAGAGAGGAAACACTGCTACTTTATCATAAATTCCTACCTCATGCGATCTCTCACTTTTTGTAGGCTTCAAAAGTACAGTCACCAGTCGAGAGGAAATTTCATTATTAGGAAGGAGTACACCTGGAAAGGGATTAAAATCTCTCAAGAATTTCCAACCTTTTAGTTCTAACGCATGTTCGGCCTTTTTTTCTTCATCGAAGAAATAGTATTTCTTATCCTTATAAGGTCTATTATTAAATCCTGTAATGAGGACAACAACCTTTCTAACTTTGTCTGGGGTCATGGACAGATTCTTGAATGCCTCATCTTCTAACATGCTTTGAAGATCACTTTTCAATCTGGACTGATAAGCCGCTACTTCTTTCCCGCACGCTTCACAAAAGTCATAAAAAGAATGAAATCCAAATTGAACAACCTTTAATTTTGCTCCTTGATTCAATTTTTGAAGAACACCAAAAATGAGTTCTTTGTTCACCTCTAAAAAGCGAATGACACCCATTTCACTATGCTTCTTATTTTTTCTTTCATCGGCAGCATTACTAGGAAAAGAGACATATCTAACTTTATTACCATCTACCTTTCGACTTTTTTCAGTTTCCCACTTCTGTGAAGCTTGGGTGTAAAAATCAGCCACACTGTAATGTGGGGATTTTTCTTCTGTGTTTAAAAATCTAAAGCGGTTTTTTCTATCATTTACGGCTAACACAAAGTTCTTCCAACTTAAGTGGAGATCTCCTTTAAACTTGAATCCCACACGCAATGTTACAAATAAATGGTTTGGAAAGGCGGAGTTGCTTTGCTCTGCGTTAAGTTCCTCATTCAAATCATAGAGGCGATCAGTAAATGGAACTTCAATTTTGAATGATCGAAAAGGGTTCTTTTTCGAAGGACACTCAAAACGTGCTTCACGTGTTGCATAAATCGTTTGACCGTTGCTAGGAGAATGGGTCCAAGGAAGTCTTTCACTAGTATCCGTTTTTCTGATTTTTGAAGGTGATTCAGAACTCCCACTTTTTAAAATTCTTGTCTTTCCCTTTCTTTTTTTCTGTGAGTTTGATTGCGATGAAATTGTTTGAGATTGTTGAGAGCCCTCTCTTGAAGATGAGGAACTATAAGAAAGCGGGGAGCCTATAACTTCTTCCGACTCTTCATCGGTAGGATAGGCTTGAGTTTTTGAGATAATAAACCCGATGAATATATAAAATAAAAAGACTTTAAATAGAAATTTTTGTGACGAAACCATTTTATAACCAAATTACAGAATATGAATATTCTATACGATAGCCATGATCATAGTGTCAATACTTTTTGAATATTTATATAATTTTGTATTAATTTATACTATATTCAAAGCCATATGTTTTATCTAATTTACTTCTGCCAAAGAGGAGTAGTAATTTCTTTTTAGTGCGCTCTGGTATAACAGAAAGCTATATGTTGAAAAGGAGGGTGACAAGATTAACTAGAGAATATTTTGCATCATTTAATTAAGTTTATTTTAAACAATTAATAAATAAATATTTTTCCTGCAGTTTTCATATAAATGATTATCTTCTAAGATAGATACTAGGAGTGATATATGAAATCAAAAATTATAATCGCTTGCTTGTTAGCGTTATGCTCAGCCACACAGCTTTTGCCTGCATACTTGATTTTGGTAATCAAGATATTGTTAGATGAACGACGAGAGCTAGATACACTCATTTTACGAATAAATCTTTTAGGTATTCAGGCACTTAGAGAAGTTATAGAGAAAGTACTCCCTCTCTTGACTAATTTTCATTTATCCAAAAAATCTTGTTGAAGCTGAATTACCTCCTTGCCTTCCCGCACTTCTTGAGAGATTTCCTCAATGTAGAGATGCCCATTGTGCATTCTACAATCACGAAGCAGAAATCCTTAGTGGAAAACGAGGAAACATCATAGAGCGTAAATTTCTATTGACCTGGGAAGCATCTCTGGGCAAAGTGCAATAAATTTCAACTCTTTTGTGTCGAGATGCTTCGATTTTTAGCTTGGACATTTACGATTGCCATCACCCTTTGCTTAACAGGTCTTGTTGGTATTTTTGTCGTACTATTCTATTTTGGGAGAGGGTTACCCGATTACGCTCAACTAGCGCAATACGAACCTCCTGTTGTAAGTCGTTTTTATGCCAGTGACGGAAGGTTGTTCGCCGAATATGCAACACAGAAGCGTGTGTATGTACCGATCGAGGCCATACCCAAGCGTGTGATACAAACTTTTTTATCTGCAGAAGATAAGAACTTCTATGAACATTCTGGTCTTGATTTTTTTGGGATTGCGAGTGCAGCGATATCGAATCTTAGTAAATTAGGAACCAATAAGCGTCCTAGAGGGGCATCGACGATTACTCAACAGGTTGCAAAAAACTTGCTTCTTTCGAGCATTGCAACGCAGGCATCCTTTGATCGTAAAATTAAAGAGGCGATTCTGGCTTTTCGTATTGAAAACGTATATTCAAAAGATCGTATTTTAGAGCTCTACCTTAATGAAATTTATCTTGGAGGAGGGTCTTATGGTGTTGCCGCTGCGGCCTTAAATTACTTTAATAAATCTTTAGATGAACTTTCCATTGCGGAATCTGCTTTTCTAGCCGCTTTACCCAAGGCTCCCAGTCGTTATAATCCCAAAACGAATTACGCGGCAGCTAAAGCCAGGCGTGATTGGGTTATTACTCGATTGTATGAAGATGGTGTCATTTCAAGAGAAGAAGCCCTTGCTGCAAAGGAAGAACCTATTGAATTGAAAAAGCCTGATGCAACACAAGTTGTCAGAGCCGACTGCTTTGCAGAAGAAGTCAGACGAAATCTCGTTTCTAAGCAAGGAGAAGAGGCTCTGTATCAGGGAGGGCTTACGGTTCGTACAACCCTTGATCCATATCTTCAAAAGTTAGCTGATGCCGCATTGCGAAAAGGCTTAATCACTTATGATCGACGTCATGGGTGGCGGGGTGCTATTAAGCATATCGACCTAACGGGATCTTCAAATTGGCAAGAAAAACTCGCTGAGGTGATGGATCCACCCGGAAAGGGTAAATGGCATCTTGCTGTTGTTCTAAGTTTGGCAGATCAAGATGCAAAAATTGGGTTGAAATCGGGAGAGGAGGGTAAGATTCCTTTGTCGGAAATGACATGGGCTCGGAAAAATCTTGGTATCGTAAAATCAATGAACGATGGAAAGCCCGTTTTTCATCCTGCCATAGGTTCAGCTATTAAAGCTCCTAAGGAAGTCGTAAAAGTTGGGGATGTTATCCTTGTTGAAGAAGCTGATACGAAAAATAACACATACAGTTTACAACAAATTCCAGCCGTTAGTGGCGCATTTATTGCGATGGATCCTCATACAGGACGTGTTCTTGCGATGAGTGGAGGATTTAGCTTTGAAATGAGCCAGTTTAACAGGGTGTCCCAAGCGCTCAGGCAGTCCGGTTCTGCGATAAAGCCATTTGTTTACTTGGCAGCTATGGAACGGGGTATTTCTCCAGCAACGATTGTTTCTGACTCACCGATTTCTATTGTGATGGGTCGGGGGCTGGGAATATACTCACCCAAGAATGTCACAGCAAATTATTATGGACGGGTGCCCTTACGTATTGGCCTCCAAAAGTCTCTTAATATGATGACGATCCGCTTGGTTCACGAATACGTGGGAATGAAGCCCGTTGCTGAACTCATAGAAAAATGGGGTATTACGGATCATGTGCCAATGCAGATTGCGATGGCTTTGGGGGCGGGAGAGACCACGCTTTTGAAAATGGCGACCGCTTATGCAATGCTTGCAAATGGAGGCAAAAAACTTGAGCCAACCTTGATTGATCGTATCCAAGATCGTTATGGAAAAACAATTTTTTCGTCAGATACCAGAACCTGTCCTCAGTGTAAAAACCAGAAGTGGGCGAATCAAAGCCCTCCTGTGGTGACAGATACGAGGGAACAGATGGCAGATCCACGAAGCATTTATCAGATTACTTCGATGTTGGAAGGAGCTGTTCGAGCAGGTTCAGCAAGGCGAGCTCAAGCTTTGAATAGAATTCTTGCTGCGAAAACAGGAACAACAAACCAGGAAAAAGATGCTTGGTGTTTTGCATATACACCTGATCTGGTTGTTGGAACATATGTTGGGTTTGATAGTCCTTTGCCTTTGGGTCACATGGAAGGAGGGGCAAGAGTTGCTCTTCCGATTCTGAATGATTTCTTGGCTGAAAGTCTTAAGGGCGTTCCCAATAAACCATTTAAAATGCCATCAGGCATGAAACTTGTTCGGATGGTTGAGATGACCGGACAACCGGCAAGTGGAGCAAGCTCTGGCGTTATTTATGAAGCTTTGAAAACAGATCAACCAGCGAGCCAGTTATCGTCCTCGCAGGACTATCTTTCCTCACCTGGTGCAACAGATAACATTTCTCAGATGATAGATGTTAATTCGGCGAATCCGTCAATGCCATCCTCTACCCCTTCTGTATCGCCTCCAATGACAGGCACAGGGGGAATTTACTAACGTAATCATTTTAGGAAAAACAGTGTATACAAAAACAACTCACCATATCTGTGTTACTATTGAGCCGACCTTTCTAGAAGATCAATCCCTGCCCCTCGACCATCATTACGTATGGGCCTACCAAGTTTGGGTTGAAAACCAAAGTCCTGAGACGGTTCAGTTGCTAGGTCGCACATGGCGCATCACGGATAGTAATGGTTTAACCCGAGAGGTAAAAGGTGAAGGTGTCATTGGTGAGATGCCCTGGATTGTGCCTGGCGAAACCTATCATTATGCCAGTGGGACGCCTTTGCCAACCCCATCAGGAATGATGGAAGGGATCTACCATATGATCACAAAAAAGGGCGAAAAATTTGATGTTTCTATTCCCCTCTTTTCTCTCGATAGTCCTTATGAAAGAGGAGCTGTTCATTAACTAATAGGTGAATACTTGATTTACTTTCGTTTGTTTCTCTTAATTTTTTCTATGAGTGTTTATTCTTTTCCATCCTATTCCATGACTCTTGAAGAGGAGGAATGGGGCCACCGTATGTATCTCGTGCATGTTTCTCCCATTATGCTGCGAAATTCTACAGCTATTGCTGGCGCATTGAACTTAGGCAGTGCGAAACTTGTCGTTGGAGAAGATGAAAATATCCGTCATCGGTAAGCGTCCGGTGAAGTGCATCTAGTTATAGAATTTAAAAGCATCGATAGTGGA